>NZ_JBFULU010000038.1:0-75144 GCF_054049735.1 Bradyrhizobium sp. P5_C12 | reverse complement strand
CCCATACCCACAGGGAGAAGTTTGACGAAGACTCGTGGTGGGCAGCTTGACGCCGTAACTGCTCTCGGTGGCTATGGGTCCCGGCCTTCGCCGGGACGACGTCGGAAGTGTTGTTGGAGGCTTTCGCTCACAACGAACGTCCTCTCAATCCTTCCGAAACACGATCGACGCCATCCATCCCGTCATCAGCGCCATCGCCGCGGTGACGAGACCGTAGACGAACCCGTTCTGCCGCGCGGTGGTCGCGACGAACTGCTCGAAGCCGACCTTGACGATCTCGAAGGCGGTGTCGGTCTTGGTGACGAAGGCGCCGCCCGCAAACAGCTTGATTTCGACTTCGTAGGTGCCGATCGGCACCTCTGCCGGCAACGGAATGCCGGTGCGGAACAGCGTTGGCGTCAGGAACGTCACCGCGGTGGCGTCCTCGCGATAGAGCCCGCGCTGGGAGCGCAGCCGGATGAAGGCGGAGCGGAATGCGTCGTTCGGCACCACGTCGGCATAGTCGCCGCTGACCCGCTGCATCAACAGCACGTTGTTGAGCCCGATCTGCTGCCGCCGCGCGATCTCGGGCGAGGTGATCAGGTCGAGCGAGCGGTTGGCGAACAGCGCCAGATAACTCGGCACCTGGAGAAACTGCCGGTAGTCGGTGTTGATCCAGATGCCGAAGGTGCGCTCCTTGCGCCGCGTCACCATGTCGGCGCGCGGGCCCATCACGGTGACGACGAGATCGTACGCCGTGCGGTCGGCGGGCGTGGCGGCATCCCTCTCCACCGAGCCGAACAGCACCAGCTCCTCGCCGGAATAGTTCGGCGTCACCGTGACGCGGTGGTTGGAGACCGACACGATCAGCCGCTCGGCGCGCGCGGCGGATCCGAGCAGAAGGACGAGAACAACTGCAACGAGCGCGCGCATCATCCGCTCACTCCCAGCTCGCGAATGGTGAAGAGATCTTCAGGCCGGATCACGAGCTCGATCGCGAAGCGGACACCCACCGAGAGGATCAACAGGCCCAGCAGCAGCCGCAACTGCTCGCCGCGGACCTTCTGGCCGGCGCGGGCGCCGAACTGCGCGCCGGTGACGCCGCCGACCATCAGGATCAGCGCCAGCACCGCGTCGACCAGATGATTGGTCATCGCGTGCAGCATGGTCGCGAACAGCATGGTGACGAGCGTGAGCACCATCGAGGTTCCGATCACCGTCGAGGTCGGCACCCGCAGCAGATAGATCATGATCGGCACCAGGATGAAGCCGCCGCCGATGCCCATGATCGCGCCGATGAAGCCGATCGCCACGCCGACGATCACCACGGGAATGACCGACAGATAGATCTTCGAGCGCTTGAACCGCATCTTCAGCGGCAGGCCGTGGATCCAGTTGTGCGTGCGCCGTGGCGGCACCGCGCCGCGGCGGGTCCGCATCAAAGCGCGCAGGCCCTCGGAGAACATCAGGCTGCCGACGGTGGTGAGCAGCACGACGTAGGACAGCGCGATCATCAGGTCGAGCTGCCCGAGCGCGCGGAGCTGCGTGAAGGTCCAGACCCCGAGCGCGGTGCCGGTCACGCCGCCACATAGCAAGACGCTGGCAAGCGCCGGGTCGATTGCACGCCGCCGCCAATAAGAGAGCGCGCCGGAAAACGACGAGGCGGCGATATGGCTCGCGACCGAGGCGACCGCGACCGCCGGCGTGATGCCGATGAAGATCAGCAGCGGCGTCATCAGGAAGCCGCCGCCGATCCCGAACATGCCGGAGACGAAGCCGACGGCCGCGCCCATCGCCAGCACCAGGAAGATGTTGACCGGCAGATCGGCGATCGGGAGGTAGAGCTGCATCGGGGATCACGCTCCGGCGAGTCGGATCGATTGCGCGGAATGCTCGCGGGAGGGCGGAACGATTGCCGCGCTCTTCAATAGCCGAATTCGTGGCCGTGCGGATCAGGAATCTTGGGCGTGGTGAATGGACGCGAGGAGGGTGATGGGATTGGGCGTGATCGTTGCGACAATGGAGGTGCGCTCCCTCCCCCGCTTGCGGGGGAGGGTCGGGGAGAGGGTGTCTCCGCAGTGAGACTCCCCAAGAGGATAAAACCCTCACCCGGCGCTCTTGCGAGCGCCGACCTCTCCCGCAAGCGGGAGAGGTGCACCGAGCCCGTGGCCCGCTTGGTTCAATCTAATGCTATGCGGCTCAATGCGCGGCCGAGGCCGAGCGCTTGGTCGCGACCGGCTTCGGTGCCGGCTTCGCGTTGGCCTGCGACGCGCTGTCCCAGCCGCCGGCGGGCGCCGCGACATTGACGGCGTCGTCGGGCTGCGGCTCGGCGCTGAAGGTCTGGATCGCGAGCTTGGCGGCGGCAAGCGACTGCGGATCGAGGCGCTTTGCGACGTCGTCGCGCTTGCCGGCCGCATCCGCGTCGCCCTGGGCAGCCGCGAGGGTGAACCATTTGTAGGATTCGGCGAGGTTCTGTTCGACGCCGATGCCGCGTGCATAGAGGATGCCGAGGTTGAACTGGCTGTCGGCGACGCCGCGGTCGGCCGCTTTTCGGAACCACTGCGCCGCGCTCTTGTAATTGGCGCCGCGTCCGCCGCCGTCGGCATCGAGCACCGCGAGATTGTGCATGGCCTTGGCGTTGCCGCGCTCCGCGGCCTGCGTGTAGTAGCGGCGGGCGATGTCGGCGTCCTTCTTCACGCCGAGGCCCTTCTCGTACAGGGTGCCCAGGCGGAAGATCGCGGGCACCACGCCGGCCTGCGCCGCGCGGTCGTACCATTTGGCGGCTTCGTCGTAATTCGCCGGCGTGCCCTTGCCCTCGGCGAAGCGCACGCCGATTTCGTAGGCCGCGGCCGCATCGCCCTTCATCGCGGCGGTGCGCAGCACCGGGCCGCCGATGCCGTCAGGCAGCTTCTCGCTGGGTGGCACCTGCACCATGCTGAGCCGCGCGCGGCTCGTGCCGGACAACGCGCCGGTGACGTCGCTCGACGCCGCAGGCGGGGTTGGCGCAGCGGCCGGGGTTTGCGGGATTTCGACCGAGGCGGTGCCGCTCGGGCTCGTCACGGAGACCGGCGCAGCATTGTTCTGCGACTGCTTTCCGATCGGCGTCGGCGAGGTCATCGACGGCGTGACCTGTTCCGGCGCGGCGGGCTTGATCTCGACGGGCGGGGGGGCTCGCGGGGCGGGTTCGCTCGACGTGTTCTCCATCGCCTGCGGCGCCGGCGGCGCGTTGCCGCCTTCGAGCAGGTTCATCGCCATCTTGAACGTGCCGAGCACGATCACGACCACGCTCGCGCCAACCAGCAGCGAGCGGATCTTCGAGGTGATGGTCGAGCCAGCCTCCTGGCCCTTGTCCTTGGCGCGGGCGATTGCGGCCTTGGCGCCACGGGCCGGCTTCTCGGGCGGCTGCGCGGCGGCAGCCTGCGCGGCGCGGCGCGCGGCTGCGATGAAGCTCGATGACGACACCGGCTCCTTCGGCGCGGCAGGAATGTCGCTGATCGCGCTTTCGGACGCGGCAATGCGCTCCGACGGCGTGGCGACGCGCCCGCCCGGCCGGGTGCCCGGCTCGAGCGGATGATCCGGCGGCAGTTCGGGCGCGAGCGCGGTGCGCGCGGGCGTCGTATGTGGCTCCAGGATCTCGCTGATCGCGCGCGGCGGAACAGGCGGGGCCGTCGGCACCGGCGGCGGCGCAACTGGTGCGGCGGCATGGAATTCGCGCGGCGCGGCGACGAAGGCCGAATGTGCCGGTGGCGCGGCGGCGGGATTGGGCAGCTCGGGCTTCGGATCGTATTTTGGCTGCTGCTGCTGCTGCGGCCGCTGCTCGCGCGCCATCGGCGCGGGCTCGATCGGCGCAGCCATCGGCATCGGCATCTGCGGCGCAGGGGCCGGCGGCGCCGTGCGCACGGCGCGCAGATCGCCCTCGATCATGGAGAGGCGATCGACGACATGGCCGAGCGTGTTGTGCACGGCCTCCAGCGAATCCTGGGTGCTCCGGTTGGTCTCGGCCTGGCTGTAGCGGATGTCGGAGAGCTCGCGCTTGACGAGGTCGACCACGCCGGAATCGGGCGGCGGTGCCGAATTGCGGCTCTCGGCCAGCGCGGAATAGGTCGCCTGCTGCCGCTCCAGGTGCCGCAGGATGTCGTGCAGCCCGTCCTCGACGCGGCTCAGGTTTCCGCTGCGCGGATCGGAGGCGGCTTCGATCCGCTCCAGCAGATACGAGACCCGCTGCTCCAGATGCGCAAAAGTCGAGGCCGAGTCGCCGCCGACCTGCATGCGGTCGAAACGGTCCGACAGGGCGCGGATCGCGTTTTCCAGATGTTCAGTGCTTTCGGCAGGCTGAGGCCGCTCGCGGGTTTCCAGCGCGGCCGTCAGCGCCGCGATGCGCTGCTCCAGCACGGCGAAGCTGTCGCCGGGGCCGGAGGAGGCGCGGGTGATCTGGTCGACCTTGGACGACAACAGCTGCACGTCGTCGGAGAGCCGCGCCAATGCCTCGTTGGAAGCGACGTTGGAGACGATGCCGCGCAGCGCCGAGATCGCGCCTTCGAGCTGTCGTACCGTCGAGGGATCGTCATTGGCGCGCAGGATCAGATCGAGCTTGCCGCCGAGATTGCGGATCGCCTCGTCATAGCCGGTGAGCTGCTCGGCCGGCGTCAGCGTGCGCAGCACCTGCTTGATCTCGGACAGCACGCGCTCGACGCCGGCGAGCGCCTGGCCGTCGGTGCCGGTGGAGCGGGTCTCGTCGATGCGACGGTGCAGCGAACGGATCTCGTTCTCGATCGATTCGATCGCACGGCGCGGCATCGCCTCGGTGATGGCGTGGCGGATTTCCGCGAGCTCGCTGCGGAAGGCATTGATCGCCTGCTCGGTATTGTCCGGCCGCTGGAGCGCCTCGATCTGGCTGGTGATCTTGAGCAGGTGCCGTTCGAGCGACGAGAAATCCGGCCCCGGCTGCGGTGGCGGCGGAGCATAGGACGGGGCAGGCGGCGCCATCGGCGCGAAGGCAGCCGCCATAGGCGCGATCGATGGCGCGGCGCGCGGCGGCATCTGCCGCGGCGCAAAGCCGTCGAGCTCGCTCTGGCGCGCGGTGATCTCGGCGACGGCGACGTCGAACGAAGCGGGGCTCAGCGGTGGTGAGCTGCGATAGACTTGCGCCGCCGCGCGCTCGACCGCGTCGGCCTGGCGCTGGCGCGATTCGACGGGGGCCTGCCGCGGTGCCGGAGGTTGTTGCGGTTTCGAGATTTGCGACAGCCGGGCGTCGAGCCGCGAGATCGCGTCGTTCAGCTGGCGCGCAACGCCTTGCTCGCGCGACACCTCCTGGCGCGGCGCGGGTTTTGAAATCCGTTCGATCTGCTGGGTGATCGCGTCGAGCCGCTGGTGGATGTCGGCGACTTCGCGGCTTTCCTGACTCGGCACGTGGCCCGGTACTTGGCTCGGGATGTTGGGGACTTGCGGACGCTGCTCGTAAGATCCGCGAAAGTTCGGTGCGGCAGTTTCGCCGAGCGTGGAGTTCAGCCAATCGTTGAGTGACATGCCGGCGCGATGCGCAGCAGCTTCGGCCCGCTCCCTCACGGATGGATCGATGCCGTCAACACTCCACGATACGCGCGAATTCATGACTCTGTCCGGTCCCGACTCCGGCGCCCCACCCGACGCCTCCAGTCTCCCCACGCGTGCCGGTTGCAAGACAATCGAATTCTGCGCGGGTCGTCTGCCTCGAAAACCGACTTTTTCCTGTTACGGTAAATAACGGGTTAAGGAATGCGTTGCCGATGTCTTAAAGTTGGGCGGCGGGAACCTGGGGGTGAGCGCGTTGTGACGCTCGTCCGGTCGCCAAATAACCGGTGTCATGCCCCGCCACCGGGTCTCGCCTTCGGCGAGCCCGATGACAGGCTCCGGCGGGGCATCCAGTACGCCGCGGCTTCTCGGTTCTGACCTCGCCGCCTCTGGAATACTGGATCGCCCGCCCCAGTGCGCAACCGCGCACAAGGCGGGCGATGACAGCGGAGAAAAGATTTCGCCGCAGGCATGATCGGCCCGTCTCAGGAAGAGAGGACGCCTCGCTCGGCGTTCTGCCTGACGAGAATGTTGGCCGACATGAAGAGTTTGCTTGTGGCTGCGATAGCGGCCGGACTGGCGTCGCCCGCTGTTGCCGCCGATGCCCCGGTGGCAAAGCCTGCGGTCAAGGCGCCGGCGCCCGCGGGGTACAACTGGACCGGCTGCTATGTCGGTATCCAGGGTGGCGGCAGCTGGGGCAAGAGCGAGCACGTCGCGCGCGCCGGTAACGCCTCCGGGCCCACGATATCAGGCACCTTCAATCTCACCGGCACCGTCGCGGGTGGCGCCGTCGGCTGCGACTTCCAGATCGAAAAGACGGTGCTGGGCTTCGAAAACGACGCGTCGTGGACCAACAAGCACGGCGCCGCGCAGGATCTGCCGCCGTTCAATGTGGCGGCGACCAGCAGCACGCGGGAGAAGTGGATCGACATGTTCCGCGGCCGCGTCGGCTATGCGCTCGATCAGTTTCTGATCTATGGCACTGCCGGAATCGCCTTCGCCGGCACCGAGGTCACCGTGTCCAATCCAGCCGGGCAAGTCACGGATTCAAAGACCCGCACCGGCCTCGCGGTCGGACTCGGTGGTGAATGGGCGGCTTGGGTCGATAGCTGGGGCGCGGTGAGCTTCAAGCTCGAATATGTTCACGCCGATTTCGGCAGCAAGCGATATGTCGACCCGGCGGTCGCCTTCGGCGGATTCGCCGTTGTCACGCGCGATGTCAGGCTGACCGACGACATCGTTCGCGCCGGCGTGAACGTCAGGTTCAACTGGGATACACCGGTCGTCACAAAATTCTAGGCTGGGACCGGGCCGGCGGCTTAACCCTTGCCCTCGCGCTTGCCGTTCTCTAGCGGCACCACGGTGCCCTTGCCGCTCATCGCCGACAGCGCCTCGAGTGCCTCCTCGCAGAAATCGGCCACCATCTGCTCGTGCCGGGCGCCGAGGCGCAGCAGTAGCAAATTGCCGAGGTCGAGCACGCCCGACGCCGTTTCCTCCGGAAAACGCTTCTTCAGGATGCGCTCGTAATTGGCGTGACGGTCGCGGTGGTGCTCCAGCCGCGCCATCAGGTCGGTGCGCAGCGGCTCGATATCGATGCTGTCGAGCGCATGGAGGCGGACCAGCAGGTCGTCCTTGATCGAGGGCGGGGTGCTCGGCCGCGCGGCCCAGTGCCGCAGCGCTGTTCGGCCCTCGGGAGTGAGCGTATAAACCAGCTTGTTGGGCTTGCCGGACTGCACCACCTCACGGCCCTGGATGTAGCCGCGGTCGCGCAGCTTGGAGAGTTCGCGATAGATCTGCTGGTGGTCGGCCTTCCAGAAGAAGCCGATCGAGGAGTCGAACGTCTTGGCGAGCTCGTAGCCCGTCATCGGACGTTCCGTCAGGCATGCGAGGATCGCGTCGCCGAGCGCCATGGCACCGGCCTCCCTTGTTCGATTTTAACCAACCAGCTTGACTTTATGCGCATTGGCGCATATGCGTCAATGTGCATATGAAGCAGTCCGAGGTCGGGGTCAAAACCCGATCCGAAAAACCCAGCGAAATCAACCTCCTCGCTACTGTGCATGGGGTTGTTTGCGAGTTTTTTGCCAACGCCTTTGATCCACGGGAGGCAACTGACAATGACCGGCCTCGATTCCTGGTACGACTTCATGAAGTCCCATGACAGCAAAGCGCTCTGGGACCTGCTGCATCCTGACGCCGTGTTCGAAAGTCCCGTCGTGCATTCGCCGCAGCGCGGCCGCGACATCACTTTCAAATATCTCGCCAGCGCCGAGAAGGTGCTCGGCGGCCCCGGCTTCACCTATGTCGGCGAATGGAAGAGCGCCAACGGCGCCGTGCTCGAATTCAAGACCATGATCGACGGCATCGAGATCAACGGCGTCGACATCATCACCTTCGATCCCGAGGGGCGCATCACGCATTTCAAGGTGATGGTGCGTCCGCTCAAGGCCATCAACATGCTGCATCGCCTGATGGCGGAGCAGCTCGCTGCCCAATCATGACACTGCCCTGTGGTTGCAGAAGCAGCTAAGCTTGCTTGCAAAGGCTGCGCCGCAGGAATCACGCGAACATCATCACTTCAAGCCCCTGCCGGGAGACCACCATGCCGATCTACAAAGCCCCCGTCGAAGACGTGAACTTCCTGCTCAACGACGTCTTCCAGATCGACCGCTACGACAATCTGCCCGGCTTCTCCGATGCATCGAGCGACGTGCGTGAGGCGATCCTGGGCGAAGCCGCCAAGCTCTCCGAAGAAGTGCTCCAGCCGCTGAATCGCGTCGGCGATCTCGAAGGCTGCAAGCGCGCCGATGACGGCAGCGTCACCACGCCGAAGGGATTCAAGGACGCCTTCAAGCAGGTCGCCGAAGGCGGCTGGCTTGGATTGTCGGCTCCGACCGAGTTCGGCGGGCAGGGCCTGCCGGTGACGCTCTCCCAGGCGGTCAACGAATTCCAGATCTCCGCCAACATGGCGTTCTCAATGTATGGCGGCCTCACCATGGGCGCGACCGCGGCGCTGCTGGTGCACGGCACGCCCGAGCAGAAGCAGACCTACGTGCCGAAGATGGTGGCGGGCGAATGGACCGGCACCATGAACCTGACCGAGCCGCATTGCGGCACCGATCTCGGCATGCTCCGCACCAAGGCGGTGCGTCAGAGCGACGGCAGCTTCAAGATCACGGGCACCAAGATCTTCATCTCGGCCGGCGAGCATGACCTGGCCTCCAACATCATCCACCTCGTGCTCGCCCGCGTCGAGGGCGCACCCCCCGGCATCAAGGGCGTGTCGCTGTTCGTGGTGCCGAAATTCCTGGTGAATGCCGACGGTTCGGTCGGCGCCCGCAACGGCGTGGTGTGCGGCTCGATCGAGCACAAGATGGGCATCCACGGCAATTCCACCTGCGTGATGAACTACGACGGCGCCACCGGCTGGCTGATCGGCGAAGAGAACAAGGGCATGCAGGGCATGTTCGTGATGATGAACGAGGCCCGCCTCGGCGTCGCCGTGCAGGGTCTCGCGCAATCCGAGGTCGCCTATCAGAACGCGGTTGCCTATGCCCGCGAGCGCATCCAGGGCCGTTCGCTCACCGGCACCAAGGCGCCGGACAAGCCGGCCGACCCGATCATCGTGCATCCCGACGTGCGCCGCACGCTGCTGTCGATCCGCGCCTTCAACGAGGCCGCGCGCGCCTTCGTGATGTGGACCGCGCTGAAGAGCGACGTCGCCCACCGCTCCGAGGATCCCAAGGACCGCCAGGCCGCCGACGACCACATGGGCCTGATGACGCCGGTGCTGAAAGGCTTCCTCACCGACTACGGCTTCGCCAACGCGGTGCAGGCGCAGCAGATGTATGGCGGCCACGGCTACATCGCCGAGCAGGGTATGGAGCAGTTCGTGCGCGATGCGCGTATTGCGATGATCTATGAAGGCGCCAACGGCATCCAGGCGCTCGACCTCGTCGGCCGCAAGCTGCCGCGCGACGGCGGCCGCGCCATCATGGCGTTCTTTGGCGAGGTCATGGCCTTCGCCAAGGAGAACGGCGGCGACGAGGCGATGAAGCCCTTCATCGCCCCGCTGTCGGCTTCGCTCGGCCATCTCCAGCAGGCCACCACCTGGCTGATGCAGAACGCGATGATGAAGCCTGACAATGCCGGTGCCGCGGCGACCGATTACCTGCATCTGTTCGGCTTCGTCGCGCTCGGCTACATGTGGGCGAAGATGGCCAAGGTGACGAATACCAAGATTGCCGAGAGCGGGGCGACGCCCTATCTCTCGACCAAGCTGGTCACCGGCCGCTTCTTCATGGAGCGGATGCTGCCGGAGACCGCCGCCAATCTCGCGCGTATCCAGGCCGGCTCCGCCACCATCATGGAACTGCCGGCAGAGGCGTTCTGAGGAGTTTCGATGTCGGCAGCGGAGGCCATCATTGCGGAGTTTCGCGCCTTCGGCGCCGGGCTCCGTCGCGACAAGTTCTGTGCACGATCCGCTCTGGACATCGTCGACCGCTGCGAGACCGACAGTGTCGGTATTCTCGGTATCGAAGGGTTTTACCTGACCGACACGACGACCGTCCCCCAGCTCGATCGCATCCTCGATCTGAGCGCGGGGATGAAGGCTTACGACACCGCGCGGCAATTCCTTCGCCATGGCGAAGGGCTGCCGCTGTTCTACGAATTCACGTTTCAGGAATGATCGCGGCTGCGTGGCGGTCGTGACGAAATAGCTGCAAATCAGGAGGCTCCCATGGCAGATGCCTATATCTACGATCACGTCCGCACGCCGCGCGGCCGCGGCAAGGCCGACGGCGCACTGCACGAGGTGACCGCGCTCGCGCTCGCCACCGTGCCGTTGAAGGCGCTGAAGGACCGCAACAATTTGCCGGAAGATTCGGTCGACGACGTCGTGCTCGGCGTGGTCGATCCGGTCGGCGAAGCCGGCTCCGACATCGCGCGTTTCGCGGCGCTCAAGGCGGGCCTCGGCGAAGCCGTGCCCGGCGTGCAGATCAGCCGTTTCTGCGCCTCCGGCCTCGATGCCGTGAATTTTGCCGCAGCCCAGGTCATGAGCGGCCAGCATGAACTCGTGATCGGCGGCGGTGCCGAATCCATGAGCCGCGTCGGCATCGGCGCCTCCGGCGGCGCCTGGCCGATGGATCCCTCGATGGCGGTGCCGGCCTACTTCATGCCGCAGGGCGTCTCGGCTGATTTGATCGCCACCAAATACGGCTTCTCGCGCGATGACGTCGATGCCTACGCGGTGCAGAGCCAGCAGCGCGCGGCCAAGGCCTGGGACGAGGGCCGCTTCAACAAGTCGGTGGTGCCGGTGAAGGACATCAACGGCCTCACCATCCTCGCCAAGGACGAGCACATGCGCCCGTCGACGACGATGCAGTCGCTGGCGCAGCTCCAGCCGTCGTTTACCATGATGGCGCAGATGGGCGGCTTTGACGGCGTCGCCGTGCAGTCGCACCCCGAAATCGAGCGCGTCAATTACGTGCACCACGCCGGCAATTCGTCGGGCATCGTCGACGGCGCAGGCGCCGTGCTGCTCGGCAGCAAGGAGGCCGCCAGCAAGTACGGCCTGAAGCCGCGCGCAAAAATCCGCGCGTTCGCGAACATCGGCTCCGAGCCCGCGATGATGCTGACCGGACCGGTCGACGTGACCGAAAAGCTGTTCGCGCGCTCCGGCATGAAGAAGTCGGACATCGACCTGTTCGAGCTCAACGAGGCCTTCGCCTCCGTCGTGTTGCGCTACATCCAGGCCTTCGACATCGACAACGCCAAGATCAACGTCAACGGCGGCGCGATCGCGCTCGGCCATCCGCTCGGCGCCACCGGCGCGATGATCCTCGGCACCGTGCTCGACGAGCTCGAGCGCACCAACAAGGCGACCGCCCTGGTGACGCTCTGCATCGGCGGCGGCATGGGCACCGCCACCATCATCGAGCGCGTCTAAGGCGAAGGGGAGCAACCAACATGGCTTACAAGAATTTCAAGGTTGAGACCGACACCGACGGCATCGCGCTCGTCACCTGGGACATTCCGGGCCGTTCGATGAACGTGCTCGACGAGACCTCGACCAATGAGCTCGACGCGATCGTCAAGGAAACCACCGCTGACGCCGCGGTGAAGGGCGTCGTCATCACCTCCGCCAAGGAAGCGTTCTGCGCCGGCGCCGACCTGTCCATGCTCGAAGGCATGAACCAGGCCTATGCAAAGGTGTTCAAGGAGCAGGGCGAGACCGCGGCGAACCAGATGCTGTTCGACCAGAGCCGGCGCTTCTCGCTGGTGCTGCGCTCGATCGAAACGTCCGGCAAGCCGTGGGCGGCCGCGATCAACGGCCTCGCGCTCGGCGGCGGCTTCGAGATCACGCTGTGCTGCCACTATCGCGTGGCGGCGGAGAATCCCAAGACGCGGCTCGGCCTGCCCGAGGTCAAGGTCGGCCTGTTCCCCGGCGCCGGCGGCACGCAGCGCGTGCCGCGCCTGGTGCCGCCGCAGGACGCGATGACGATCCTGCTCAAGGGCGATCCGGTCACGGTCGAGAAAGCCAAGGCGCTGAACCTGATCCATGCCATCGTGCCCGCCGCTGATCTCATCAAGGCGGCGAAGGACTGGATCAAGGGCGGCGGCAAGGCCGTCGCGCCCTGGGACGAAAAGGGCTTCAAGCTGCCCGGCGGTCCGGTGTTCTCCAAGGCCGGCATGATGATGTTCCCGGCCGGCAACGCGATCTACCGCCGCGAGACCTACGACAATTATCCGGCCGCGCGCGCCATCATGAGCTGCGTCTATGAAGGCCTCCAGTTGCCGATCGACGCCGCGCTGCGGGTGGAGTCGCGCTACTTCACCTCGGTGCTGCGCTCGAAGGAAGCGGCCGCGATGATCCGCAGCCTGTTCCTGTCGATGCAGGAATTGAACAAGGGCGCGCGTCGTCCGAAGGACGTGCCCGCAACCAAGGTGAAGAAGATCGCCGTGATCGGCGCCGGCTTCATGGGGGCGAGCGTCGGCTACGTCTCCGCGCGTGCCGGCCTCGACGTGGTCCTGATCGACCGCGACCAGGAGAGCGCCGACAAGGGCAAGGCGCATGCGCAGAAGGTGATCGAGGAGCAGATCAAGAAGGGCCGCGCCAAGCCTGCGGATGCCGAAGCTCTGCTCGCGCGCATCACGCCGACCGCGGACTACGCGGCGCTGAAGGACGTCGACCTCGTCATCGAGGCCGTGTTCGAGGACCGCAAGGTCAAGGCGGAGACCTTCGCCAAGGCGCAGGAATATCTGAAGCCGGACGTGATCTTCGCGTCGAACACGTCGACGCTGCCGATCAGTTCGCTTGCGGAAGCCTTCAAGGACCAGGGCAAGTTCGTCGGCATCCACTTCTTCTCGCCGGTCGAGAAGATGATGCTGGTCGAGATCATCAAGGGCAAGAACACCGGCGATGTCGCGCTCGCGACCGCGCTCGACTATGTCCGGCAGATCGGCAAGACGCCGATCGTGGTCAACGACAGCCGCGGCTTCTTCGCCAACCGCTGCGTCGGCCGCTACGTCGCCGAAGGCAACGAGATGTTCCTGGAAGGCGTGCCGCCGGCGATGATCGAGAACTGCGCCAAGATGGCCGGCATGCCGGTCGGCCCGCTCTCGCTGTCGGACGAAGTCGCGCTCGACCTCGGCCTCAAGATCATGAAGGCGACGGAAGCCGACCTCGGCCCGAACGCCATCAACCCCGATCAGAAGAAGCTGATGGTGGAGATGGTCGAGAAGCAGGGCCGCTTGGGGCGCAAGAACAGCAAGGGCTTCTACGACTATCCGGAGAAGGGCAAGGGCCAGAAGAGCCTGTGGCCGGGCCTCTCGGCGCTCCAGCCGAAGCAGCTCGACCCCGATACGCTCGACGTCGAGGAGTTGAAGCAGCGCTTCCTGGTGGTGCAGGCGGTGGAAGCCGCGCGCACGGTCGAGGACCACGTCATCACCGATCCGCGCGAGGCGGATGTCGGCTCGATCCTCGGCTTCGGCTTCGCCCCGTTCACGGGCGGCACGCTGTCCTACATCGACTTCATGGGCACGAAGACATTCGTCGAGCTCTRCCACAAGCTGGAAGCGAAATACGGCTCGCGCTTCACGCCGCCGAAGCTGCTCGAGGAGATGGCGGCGAAGGGCGAAACGTTCTACGGCCGATTCGCGCCGAAGAAGGCGGCGGCCTGATTCGCTTGGCTTCGTAGCCCGGATGGAGCGCAGCGAAATCCGGGACAGTCTCGCCGCATGTAAAGATCCCGGATTGCGCTTCGCTCCATCCGGGCTACGCGAAAACAACAAAGGCCGGATCGTCGATCCGGCCTTTTTGTTTGGGGAGACGTCATCACGGTTGCGTCAGATTTGTTCCCGGGTTGTGGAACCGGTCACAGAATTCGCGTAGGAACCGTGCCAGAGTCCCGCTGCCGCGGTGTCGCGCAATTGTCATAGGCGCGTCAAAGCGGCGCCGTTCTTTTGCTCGGCCCTGGCACTAGTCTTGCTCGGGGTCAGGGCCACGAACCCAGTCGGGACACTTGCCGAGCTATCGGCAGGTTGAAGACGAAATAAGAAAGTATCCTTGATGAACTCTTTGGTGCTGCGGAAGACCGCGCTTGGTCGCGATCTCACCGCTAAATATGCTGTTGAATCCGCAACTGGCCGCCTCTCGCCGCAACGGAAGCCGGCGCGCCTGCGCCGCAAGGGGCCGATGCTTTGGGCCGCTTTGGCGTTACTTGTTCTGGCGGCGGATTTTATGCTGGCTTCCCTCGCCTGGCTCGCCGTCGACTTCGTCGCGGGCTGAGACCCCGCGTGCGTGCAGCAGGTAGGCCGACGCGAAGTAGGCGAGCTGGCAGGCGGCAAGACAGATGGCGATGACGATCACACCAGCCCTCATGCCGAATTCGTAAGCGCGAAGAACGATCGCCGAGAGCACTGCGATCAACGGCGCAATCAATACCAGCGCCCAGATCCTGAAAACATAACCTGTCGCTATTCCCACCAATGCACTTGCGACGATCAGGACGAGGGCAATCGTCAAGTTCAACTCCGATGAAAGTACAAATAATCCTCTAACAATTCCGCCAAGCTCGCGCGCTTTACGGGTAGTGACAAGACAGCACTACTTACATTTGGCGAACAGCAGTTCATAAGTCTAATTATAGGTATGATGATCCGGTGAGATGGGTTCGCGCCCACTCCGCCCCGGGGCAGAATAAAAACGGGCCGGATCGACGATCCGGCCCGTTTTATTTGCGGTCTCCGAACGGCGAGAACGCCCGGCCCGAGACGGCATCGTCGGCAAGGCTCGCTCTCCAGCTGCCTTCGTCGCCGCGGCCGATGCGGACCTCGAAGCGCCAGCCATTCTGATTGGTGAAGGCGATGCCCGTTCCGCCCTTCACTTTGGCGTAGCTGCACGGATATTCGGTCGGCCGGTCCGGAAAGACGATCTTTCCTTCCTTGCTCTCGAATACGGCCGAGGTGATCTGCGGATGGACCATGAAGACGCAGCTGCGCTCCGGCAAGACCGGCGTCGACAAGCCGAGCATCGCGAGCGGCGCGCCGGCGGCAGTCATGAGGACGATCAAGTTCATGGGGCAACTGTCTCGCGGAGATGGTCCTTCGACGCCGCTGCCGATCGACTGGTTCACAATGAAAAGGCCGGATCACCGATCCGGCCTTTCGCGTGGCGATGGCGGCTGCCGCCTTATGCGGCCTGCGCAAGGCCTTCCTTCTTGAGCGCCTCCTGCACCTGCGGCCGCGCCGCGACGCGGGTCTTGTAGGCGCTGAGGTTCGGCATCGCCGAGAGATCGAACTTCATCCGGTCACCCCAGATCAGCATCGTGAACAGATAGCCGTCGGCGACCGTGAACTGCTTGCCCATGAGGTAGTCGCGGCCGGCGAGCTGGCTGTCGATGTATTTCAGCTTGCCCATGACGCGGTCCTTGAAGAACGCCTTGGCCTCGTCGTTGAGCGCCGGCGCGAACAGCGGGCCGAAGCTCTTGTGCACCTCCGAGGTGAGGAAGTTCAGCCACTCCAGGAGCTTGTAGCGCTCGGAACTGCCGTGGGCGGGCGCCAGCGCCTTGGCCGCGGCCTGATCGGCGATCATCTGGACAATGACCGGCCCTTCGGTCACGATCTCGCCGCTGTCCAGGCCCAGCGCGGGGACCTGACCTTTGGGATTCACTTTCAGATAATCGTCGCCATTCTCGAGCTTCTTGGCCCGCAGATCGACCTTGATCAGCTCATAGGGCAGGCCGGCTTCGAGGAGCGCGATGTGGGGGGACAGGGAGCAGGCACCGGGGGCGTAATAGAGTTTCATGGAATTTCCTCCTCGTGACGCTTGGTTGGGGCGAAAGATCACCTACATGCACCTGCATGAAATAGTCAAGATTGATGCAGGTGCATCGAATGGGGTAAGAGACGGGCGACGAGTTTGAGCGGGACCATGAAACGCAAGCCATCGACCGAGGCAACCTCCGCCTGGATCCGCCTGATGCGGGTGCAGAGCCGTGTGCTCGACTGCGTCGAGCAGGACCTGAAGAAGGCCGGCTTCCCGCCGCTGGCATGGTACGACGCGCTGCTCGAATTGTCGCGGGCCCCCTCCGGCGAGCTGCGGCCGGTGGAGCTCGAACGCCAGATGTTGATCCCGCAATATTCCACCTCGCGGCTGATCGACCGCCTGGTCGACGAGGGGCTCGCTTCGCGGCGCGAATGCAAGATCGACAAGCGCGGGCAGTTCGTCGAGATCACTGAAGCCGGCCGCGAGTTGCAGAAGCGGATGTGGGGCGCCTATTCGGCTGCGATCGAGAAATATGTCGGCTCGAAACTGTCCGACGCGGATGCCGTCAAGCTCAGCGGTCTGCTCGACCGCCTGGGCTGCTCGTGCGGCGAGATGAAGCTGCCGCCCGTCGTCAACGTCAACGAAACCTCGCCGTCGCGATGATCGCGCGGCAAACCAGCACGTCCGCGCAACCGGTTGGTTCGCGGACCATCCCTGTCACCCGCGCGCGTTCGATCGAAGCGCTTTTGATTAGAGTTTGATATGGCGCGAGACCAGATCGATATGACGCCGCTGCAATCGCGCGACGAGCTCGTCACGTGGTTCGAGGAAGGCTGCAAGGACCCGTCCGAATTCCGCATGGGCACCGAGCACGAGAAGACGCCGTTCACGCTCGAAGGCCACCATCCCGTGCCGTACGAGGGCGCGCGCGGCATCGGTGCGCTGCTTGAAGGCATGAAGCTCCTGCTCGGCTGGGAGCCGATCATGGAGAAGGGCAACATCATCGGCCTCTACGACGTCACCGGCGGCGGCGCGATTTCGCTCGAGCCCGGCGGACAGTTCGAGCTCTCCGGCGCGCCGGTCGAAAACGTCCACCAGACCCAGAGCGAGCTGATGGCGCATCTGGCGCAGGTGCGCGAGATCGCAACGCCGCTCGGCATCGGTTTCCTCGGCCTCGGCATGACGCCGTCCTGGTCGCGCGCCGACATCCCGGTGATGCCCAAGGGCCGCTACAAGATCATGACCAACTACATGCCGAAGGTCGGCCAGTACGGCCTCGACATGATGTACCGGACCTGCACGGTGCAGACCAATCTCGACTTCTCCTCCGAAGCCGACATGGTCAAGAAGCTGCGCGTCTCGCTCGCGCTGCAGCCGGTCGCGACCGCCTTGTTCGCCAATTCGCCCTTCACCGAAGGCAAGCCGAACGGCTTCCTGTCCTTCCGCTCCGAGATCTGGCGCGACACCGACAATGCGCGCTCCGGCATGATGCCGTGGGCGTTCGAGGACGGCATGGGTTTCGAGCGCTATGTCGACTACGCGCTCGACGTGCCCATGTATTTCGTCAAGCGCGGCGAGGAGTACATCGACGTATCGGGCTCCTCGTTCCGCGCCTTCTTCGACGGCCGCAACAACAATTTGCCCGGCGAGCGCCCGACGCTGTCGGACTGGGCCAACCATCTCTCGACGATTTTTCCCGAGGTGCGGCTGAAGCGTTATCTCGAGATGCGTGGCTCGGACGGCGGCCCGTGGGGCCGGCTGCCGGCGTTGCCGGCGTTCTGGGTCGGGCTGCTCTACGACGATGTCGCACTCGATGCCGCATGGGACATGGTGAAGCACTGGAGCGCGCATGAGCGCCAGTCGCTGCGCGACGACGTGCCGCGTTTCGGGTTCAAGTCGCGGATCAAGGACCGCTATCTCTTCGAGATCGCCAAGGAGTGCCTCGTTCTGGCACATGCCGGCCTGCGCCGGCGCGGCCGGATCGATCAGCTCGGCCGCGACGAGACCCGGCATCTGGAGCCGCTCGATCGCATCATCGATTCCGGCCGGACGCCGGCCGAGGAGATGCTTGAGAAGTACAACGGCTCCTGGAACGGCTCGGTGGAACCGGCCTACGCGGAATACGCGTTCTAGATCGCGAGACCGACGATCAGGATTTGAGCCGTTCATCGCCCATACAGGTTTGCGGCGATCAAATGATCGGCTGAAAAAAACCTGAACGTCGTCAATAACTCGAAAGCTGTTCCGATGGGGAAGGGCCGCCTGCCTGGGGCCGTCATGGCAAGCGTCGTGGCCAAGGTCGCGGCCTGCGTCGTGCTGCTGACGCTCGCGCTTGCGAGCCCGCCTGCGCGCGCCCAGACGGCGTTCGACCGGCCCGGCGGCGACTATTTCAACACGCCGGTCACGTCGGGCGATCCGGAGGATTGCGCGCTGCTGTGCGAGCGCGACCGCCGCTGCCGCTCCTGGAGCTTCAGCTATCCCGACGTCGAGGGCGGCTCGGCGGTGTGCTGGCTCAAGAACACCGTGCCGCCGCGGGTGCCGGAAAGCTGTTGCATTTCCGGTGTGCGCGGCGCCGGCGTGATCGAGCCGCGGATCGAAGGCGTGGAGACGTCGATCGACCGCCCCGGCGGCGATCTGCGCAATTTCGAGCTCAAGGCCGGCGAAGGCGAGGAGGCCTGCAAGGCCGCCTGCACCGCGGACAACAAATGCCGCGCCTTCACCTATGCCCGCCCCGGCTATACCGGCCGTGAGGCACGCTGCTTCCTGAAGAAGGAAATCAAGCCGCCGCGCCGGAAGGCCGGGTTCACGTCGGGCGTGGTGCGGTAGGCAAGGTGCCGTAGGGTGGGTTAGCCGAAGGCGTAACCCACCACTATTTGTCTCCGCGGAAACGAAGGTGGTGGATTACGCTTCGCTAATCCACCCTACGCACCTCATTCCGCCGCAAGCACCGTGATCTCCGGCCACAGCACCTTCCATCGCATCGCTTTCGCCGTGTAGTTCGCCGCGGAAAAATTCAGGCCCGGATTGGGCCGCACGATCAGTCTTTCGACGTCGTCGAATCCGTGCGGCGCGTAGACCTCGTAGTCGTCGCCTGCGCGCTTCACGCCGACTTGCGTGTTCTGCGTCAGGAAGCGGTCGATGCCATCGGTCGCGCGCGTCAGGGCCGGATAGGGCAGGCCGTGCTTGTCGGGATACCACAGGTGCACACGCGCCTGGTTGCGGATCTCGACCTTGACGCCGAGATGCCCGAGCCGCGCCTGCAGCTGGCGGATCACAGCGTCCTCCGCCTCCCATGAGGTATCAGGGTCGAAATAGAACGCGTCATAATCGGCGATGCCGTGATCGACCGCGCGGCCCGTGAGAACGTTCCACGCCGTCTGCGCCAGGCACCCTGCGACCAGCCACGCATCGGGAAGCGCGAGCCGCGCGAGCTCATCGATAATCGTAATGTTGACGGGATTTCTCAGCGCGAGCGCGAGGAATTCGTCGCGGTTCATCGTGAGGTGAGGGACTTCCGGTCAATGCACGGCGGTGAAGAACCGCGCGAGCCGGAAACCGGACAGCCAGGTCCACACCGGCTGGGTGCGCATGCCGAGATCCCAGGAGCCGAGCACGGCATCCGCACGCCCGACCAGATTGTCGATCGGCAACAGGCCGACGCCGCCGGAGCGCAGCGGCACGCGGCTATCGGCGGAATTGTCGCGGTTGTCGCCGAGCACGAAGAGATGGCCGGGCGGCACCGTGACTTCCTGGGTGTTGTCGAGCGGGCCGTTGTCGCGCATCTTGAAGATCAGATGCGACACGCCGTTCGGCAGCGTCTCGACATAGCGATAGGCGGGCTCGCTGCCGCCATTGTCGTCCTCGGCCGCGCCGACGCCATCCGGCTTCAGCTCCGCGGGACGGTCGTTGATGAAGAGCTGGCCCTGCCGCATCTGGATGCGGTCGCCGGGAAGCCCCACGACGCGCTTGACCCATGCCTGCGAACGATCGCCGGGCCAGCGAAACACCACGACGTCGCCTTGCTTCGGCGTCTCCGCGAAGACGCGGCCGCTCTCGGGAAGGTTGATCTGGATCGGCAGCGACGAGGTACCGTAGCCGTAGGGGAATTTCGAGGCGATCAAGGCGTCGCCGATCAACAGCGTCGGCTCCATCGAGCCCGACGGCACATAGAACGGCTCGGCCAGCGCGCCCTTGGCGATGAACACCGCCGCGACGATGCCGGCGAGCTGAACCAGCTGCCCGCCCCAACCGCTGCTCTTCCGCTTGGTGGTGACAGTTACTTTCTCAACGCTCATGCGCCCGTTCCACCCACCGTAATGCGCTCCATCAGCAGCGACGGCTGGCCGACGCCGACCGGCACGCCCTGGCCGTTCTTGCCGCAGGTGCCGATGCCGGTGTCGAGCGCGAGGTCGTTGCCGATCATGCGGATGCGATGCAGGTCGGTCGGACCGTTGCCGATCAGCATGGCACCCTTCAACGGCGCGCCGATCTTGCCGTTCTCGATCTTGTAGGCCTCGGTGCACTGGAACACGTATTTGCCCGAGGTGATGTCGACCTGTCCGCCGCCGAAATTCGCGGCAAAGACGCCGTTCTTCACCGAGGCGAGGATCTCTGCCGGATCGCGGTCGCCCGCGAGCATGTAGGTGTTGGTCATGCGCGGCATCGGCACATGAGCATAGCCCTGGCGGCGGCCGTTGCCGGTCGGCTTCATGTTCATCAGGCGCGCATTCTGGCGGTCCTGCATGTAGCCGACCAGGATGCCGTCCTCGATCAGCACGGTGCGGTTGGTCGGCGTGCCCTCGTCGTCGATCGAGAGCGAGCCGCGCCGTGAGGCGATGGTGCCGTCGTCGACCACGGTGACGCCCTTGGCCGCGACCTGCTGGCCCATCAGGCCGGCGAAGGCAGACGTCTTCTTGCGGTTGAAGTCGCCCTCCAGCCCATGGCCGACCGCTTCATGCAGCATCACGCCGGGCCAGCCGGCACCGAGCACGACGTCCATCTCGCCGGCCGGCGCAGGCACGGATTCCAGATTGACCAGCGCCTCGCGCAGCGCGCCGTCGGCGGCGTCGCGCCAGTTCTTGCTCTCGATGAATTCGGCATAGCCGGCGCGGCCGCCATAGCCCTTGCTGCCGCTCTCCTGCCGGTCGCCCTGTCCGGCGACGACGGAGACGTTGACGCGCACCAGGGGGCGGATATCGCGATAGCTCTCGCCGTCGGGCCGCAGGATCTCGACCACCTGCCAGGTCGCGCCCAGGCTGACGCTGACCTGCCGCACCCGCGGATCCTTGTCGCGCAGATAGGCGTCGATCTCGGCGAGCAGTTTTACTTTGGTCTCGAAGCCCGGGGCGTCGAGCGGGTTGTCGTCGGCATAGAGGCGCACATTGGTATGCGGGGGCGGTGCCGCGAAGCTGCCGGAATAGCCGCCGCGCACGGCGGCGACCGCGTCGGCGGCGCGAATCAGCGCCGGGATCGACACGTCGGAGGAATGCGCATACCCGACGGCATCGTCCTTGACCGCGCGCAAGCCAAAACCCTGCGAGGTGTCGTAGGTCGCCTGCTTCAGCCGACCGTTGTCGAACATCAGCGCTTCGGTCTGGCTGTACTCCAGGAACAATTCGCCGTCGTCGGCGCCGGCGAGCCCGCGCGCGACCTCGTGGCGGACCTGGTCGCGGTCGAGATTGGCGCGGTCGAGCAGGGAGGTCGTGGCAGGGTTTGTCATGCGTCCGTCCATTATCGGGGGATGTGAGGCAAGATAATGGTTTCGGACCGGTTCCGCGAGGGCGCGATGCCTCACATTACGGAAACAATAGGTTCGCCGCGGTCCAGCCGCCCCGCGCCCTACGGCAGCTTGTCGTAGCCCTCGCCCAAGCCGTTCAGGCTGAGCGGGAAGCCGATGCCTTCTTCCGGCGTCTCGAAGATGATGAAGGTGGCGGTCTTGGCGCTGCGGAGCTGGCCGAGCAGCTTGTCGTCCATGACGACCTCGGCGACGCAGCCATTGGGCAGGCAGCGGACGAAGCCGGCGCGGCCGACGTCCTGGTTGTCGAGCTTGAGGCCGAGGCCGGAGGGCAGGAGCACGCCGAGGGGGGCAACCACCCGCATCAGGCGGCTCTTCTGGTCGGCGGTCTTCAGCACGATCACGGTGAGGCCGGCATTGGAGCGGTCTTCCGCCACCACGCTCTGGATCAGGGCGCATTGCTCGGTCTGGGCGCCCGGAGGGGTGTCGCAGCGAATCTGCCAGTCGCCATGGACGGAGCGCACCGCGCCCTGCGCATGGGCAAGGCCCGGGACCGCCAGGAGGAGGGCCGCAGCCAGCAGGCCTGCCAGCACCGTGAGGCCGCTAACCTGCCTTCTAACCTGCCTTGCCATGCATCTCGAAAGCCCCATCGGGGTCGTCCCTCTGCTCGCCTGGATCGCTCGCGCTGGTGGACTGATACAAGAATGACGGCGTCTTGAAGGCGATTCCCAAGCAAATTCCACGCCGCCACGGCCGCCATCGCCGTCACGAATCAGGTTCCTGTGCGGCTATCCGCCAGTGCCTACCGCGGGCAATGCCACTGTCAAGCCGCAGCATCCCGGGAAACGGTATTTTTGTCTGATGTTACATGGAAATATCTTGCGGGTGACGGCAGGCAGACCGGCCCCAAGACTGCATTGCGATAGATCAAGAATTATGGTTTGAGAAGCTTGATTTGGGCGTTCTAGCGATCTGGCCGGAATACCTCTTAGAGGTATTCTTGAATGGCAGTTTGTCAGACGGGCGGATCGAATAAGCGTTTCCCGGAAATAGGGGAATGCACTTGGGGTGATTTCGTTAGGGGAGCGCGAACGGCATGAGGATGTCGATGGGTCGGGTGGGCCGGCATTTGCTGGGATTGGCCACCGTCGCCTTGGTAGCGGCTGGCATGACGCTGGCGACGGGCGGCGTGGCATTGGCCGAGCTTGGGCAACCGGCGCCGTGGGAGTGGACGCTTCAGCAATCCGGCTCCCCGGTGATGGACAACATCGTCTGGTTCCACAATTTCCTGTTCGTGCTGATTACCGTGATCACGCTGTTCGTCCTGGCGCTGCTCGTGGTCGTGGTCGTGAAGTTCAACGCGAAGGCCAATCCGGTGCCGTCGCGGACCACCCACAACACGCTGATCGAGGTGGCGTGGACGCTGGTTCCGGTGCTGATCCTGGTCGGCATCGCGGTGCCGTCGTTTCGGCTGCTGTTTCTCGAGCTCGACGTGCCGAAGGCGGACCTGACCATCAAGGCCACCGGCAAGCAGTGGTACTGGTCCTACGCCTATCCGGACAACGGCAAGTTCGAGTTCGACTCGCTGATGGCGCAGGACAAGCAGCCCCGGCTGCTCGGCGTCGACAACGAGATGGTGGTGCCCGTCAACAAGGTGGTTCGCGTCCAGGTCACCGGCGCCGACGTCATCCACGCCTTCGCGCTGCCGGCTTTCGGCGTCAAGATCGACGCCATTCCGGGGCGGCTGAACGAGACCTGGTTCAAGGCCACCAAGACCGGCATGTTCTACGGCCAGTGCTCGGAGCTCTGCGGCAAGGACCACGCCTTCATGCCGATCGCGATTCGCGTCGTGGAGGACAAGGAGTTCGCCTCCTGGGTTGAAACGGCGAAGAAGAAATATGCGAGCGGCGGCACCAGCACTTTCGCCTCCGCGGTCGGCCCGGCGCAGTAAGCGCCGGGTGACGGCTCAAGGGGACTGAAAGCGACATAAAGGGCGGGACCTCCAAAGGTCCAAATGGGACGCAAGGCAGGATTTGAAAATGGCAACGAGCGCAGCGGCACACGGCGATCACGCCCAAGACCACGGACATGACGAGCACGCCCATCCGACCGGATGGCGGCGCTACGTCTATTCGACCAACCACAAGGACATCGGCACGATGTACCTGATCTTCGCGGTCATCGCCGGCGTCATCGGTGCCGCGATGTCGGTCGCGATCCGTGCCGAGCTGATGTATCCGGGCGTGCAGATCTTCCACGAGACGCACACCTACAATGTGTTCGTGACCTCTCACGGCCTGATCATGATCTTCTTCATGGTCATGCCCGCGATGATCGGCGGCTTCGGCAACTGGTTCGTGCCGCTGATGATCGGCGCGCCGGACATGGCGTTCCCGCGCATGAACAACATCTCGTTCTGGCTGCTGCCGGCCTCCTTCGCGCTGCTCCTGATGTCGACCTTCGTCGAGGGTGAGCCGGGCGCCAACGGCGTCGGCGCCGGCTGGACCATGTACGTGCCGCTGTCGAGCTCCGGCCATCCGGGCCCGGCCGTCGACTTCGCGATCCTGTCGCTGCATCTGGCGGGCGCTTCGTCGATCCTCGGCGCCATCAACTTCATCACCACGATCTTCAACATGCGCGCGCCGGGCATGACCCTGCACAAGATGCCGCTGTTCGTGTGGTCGATCCTGGTGACGGTGTTCCTGCTGCTGCTGTCGCTGCCGGTGCTCGCCGGCGCGATCACCATGCTGCTCACCGACCGCAATTTCGGCACGACGTTCTTCGCGCCCGACGGCGGCGGCGATCCCGTGCTGTTCCAGCATCTGTTCTGGTTCTTCGGTCACCCCGAAGTGTACATCCTGATCCTGCCSGCCTTCGGCATGGTCAGCCAGATCGTCTCGACCTTCTCGCGCAAGCCCGTGTTCGGCTATCTCGGCATGGCCTACGCCATGGTCGCGATCGGCGGCATCGGCTTCGTGGTCTGGGCGCACCACATGTACACGGTCGGCATGTCGTCGGCGACGCAGGCCTATTTCGTCGCCGCCACGATGGTGATCGCGGTTCCGACCGGCGTGAAGATCTTCTCGTGGATCGCCACCATGTGGGGCGGCTCGATCGAGTTCCGCGCGCCGATGATCTGGGCGATCGGCTTCATCTTCCTGTTCACCGTCGGCGGCGTCACCGGCGTCGTGCTGGCGAACGCCGGCGTCGACCGCGTGCTTCAGGAGACCTACTACGTCGTCGCGCACTTCCACTATGTGCTGTCGCTCGGTGCGGTGTTCGGGATCTTCGCCGGCTGGTACTACTGGTTCCCGAAGATGTCGGGCTATATGTACAATGAAGGGCTGGCGAAGCTGCACTTCTGGGTCACCTTCATCGGCGTCAATCTGGTGTTCTTCCCGCAGCACTTCCTTGGGCTGTCGGGCATGCCGCGACGCTATGTCGACTATCCCGATGCATTTGCCGGCTGGAACCTGATCTCGTCGCTCGGCTCCTACATCTCCGGCTTCGGCGTGCTGATCTTCCTCTACTGCGTGTTCGACGCCTTCATGAAAAAGGTCCCCGCGGGCGCCAATCCGTGGGGTGCGGGCGCGACCACGCTGGAATGGACGCTGCCTTCGCCGCCGCCTTTCCACCAGTTCGAAGTGCTGCCGCGCGTGCAGTGAGCCAACTCCCGCGGCGTCCGTGACGGGCGCCGCGGCTCTACAACAAAGCGAGTCAAATTAAGTGTCCGTCCTCGACCACAACGCCGTCGATCTCAATCCCCGCATCTCCGAAGCGGAGGTTGGCGACTACATCGCGCTCCTGAAGCCGCGGGTGATGTCGCTGGTGATCTTCACCGCGCTGGTCGGAATGGCGATGGCGCCCGGGCATTTCCACCCGGTGCTGGCCATCACCTCGCTGCTCTGCATTGCCGTCGGTGCCGGCGCCTCCGGTGCGCTCAACATGGCGCTCGAAGGCGATATCGACGCAAAGATGTCGCGCACGGCGAACCGGCCGATTCCGCGTGGCCGCATCACCCGGCCCGAGGCGATGACCTTCGGCATGACGCTCGCCTTCTTCTCGGTGATGACGCTCGGCATCCTCGTCAACTGGATCGCCGGCGCGCTGCTCGCCTTCACCATCTTCTTCTACGTCGTGATCTACACGCTTCTGCTGAAGCGCTGGACCGCGCAGAACATCGTGATCGGCGGCGCCGCCGGCGCGCTGCCGCCGGTGGTGGCGTGGGCGTCGGTGACCGGCACGGTCGACGTCGAGCCGCTGCTGCTGTTCGCCATCATCTTCTTCTGGACCCCGCCGCACTTCTGGGCGCTCGCGCTGTTCCGCTCCGACGACTACGCCCGCGCCGGCATTCCGATGCTGCCCAACGTCGCCGGTCCCGACGCGACGCGCCTGCAGATCCTGCTCTACACCATCGTGCTGATCGCGGTGGCCGCAGCCCCCTGGGCGCTCGGCTATTTCGACGCCATCTACGGTATCGTGTCGCTGATCCTCGGCGCCGGCATGCTGGTGCTCGCCATCAACGTCTATATGCGCCGCGAGCGCAGCGAATCGCTGCGCGCAACCCGCAAGCTGTTTGCCTTCTCCATCCTTTATCTGTTCGCGCTGTTTGCGACCCTGCTGGCCGAGGTCGTGTTCCGGGCGCTTGCCCCGATGGTAGGGGGCGCATGATCGCGGGGATGGCCGACAAACCTGAGCCAGATGGAATCGTCCTCACCGAGGCTCAGAAGAGGAGCCGCCGTCAGCGCTCGATTGCGATCGCACTCGCGCTCGGCGTGCTCGTCCTGCTGTTCTTCGCCGTCACCATGGTCAAGGGACCGGCCGTGCTAGTTCGGCCGATGTAGGGAAGATGGATCGAGAGCCCACCATATCGCGAGATCAGGACCACAGGGGCCGTGTCAGGGGCCTTGGCCGCGACGTGCTGGTCGCCTCGATCTGCGGCGCCGTGGTCGCGCTGATGGTCGGCGCCTCCTACGCGGCGGTGCCGTTCTACAACTGGTTCTGCCGCGCCACCGGCTTCAACGGCACCACCCAGGTCGCGACCTCCGCGCCAGCGACCGGGCCGATCGCGCGAAAGATCTCGGTGCGCTTCGATTCCAACGTCGCGCCCGGCCTGCCCTGGAAGTTCGAGCCGGAGCAGAACGAGATCGAGGTCAATATCGGCCAGGTCACCACCGTCTTTTACACCGTGACCAACCAGGCCGCGCGCACCACCGCAGGGCAGGCCGCCTACAACGTCGCGCCGCTGACGGTCGGCTCCTATTTCCAGAAGATCAACTGCTTCTGCTTCACCGAGCAGACCATGGCGCCGGGCGAGAAGCGGGAGATGCCGGTGGTGTTCTACGTCGATCCGTCGATCGCCGACGATCACGAGAACGACGGGCTGAGCACCATCACGCTGTCCTACACGTTCTATCCGGTGCGCGATCCGGTGGTGAAGCCGCTCGCGGCCAGCGCGGATGACAAACGCAAGGGAAATCTCTGATCGCCGGGCTCACGCCGCGGGGGGTTGGAACAAGGGGATAAGTGCCGGACAGGCACGGGATTGAGGAGAGAGACGGCAATGGCTACGGCGCATACCAAGCATCACGACTATCACCTGGTCGATCCCTCTCCGTGGCCGGTGGTCGGCTCGATTTCGGCCTTCATCATGGCGGTCGGCGCGATCACCTGGATGCACCACATGATCTCGGCCGCGCCGATCATCTTCGGCGTCGGCACCGTCGGCGTGATCTACACCATGGCGAGCTGGTGGGCCGATGTGATCAGGGAAGCCCAGTACAAGGGCGACCACACCCGCGTGGTGCAGCTGCATCACCGCTACGGCATGATCCTGTTCATCGCCTCCGAGGTGATGTTCTTCGTCGCCTGGTTCTGGGCCTATTTCAACGCGGCGCTGTTCCCGGCCGACGCCGTCCACGCCACCCGCGATGCGGTGTTCGGCTGCGGCCTCGGCACCCAGGCCGGCGCGTGCAGCGTGCCGGGCACCTGGCCGCCGCACGGCATCGAGACCTTCGATCCCTGGCATCTGCCGCTCCTGAACACGCTGATCCTGCTCACCTCCGGCACCACGGTGACCTGGGCGCATCACGCGCTGCTCGAGGGCGACCGCAAGGGTCTGAAATACGGGCTGATCCTGACCGTGATCCTGGGCGCGCTCTTCACCTGCGTGCAGGCCTATGAGTACAGCCACGCGGCGTTCTCGTTCGCCGGCAACGTCTACGGTGCGACCTTCTTCATGGCGACCGGCTTCCATGGCTTCCATGTGCTGGTCGGCACCATCTTCCTGATCGTGTGCCTGGCGCGCGCCTATGCCGGCCACTTCACGCCGACGCAGCACCTCGGCTTCGAGTTCGCCGCCTGGTACTGGCACTTCGTCGACGTGGTGTGGCTGTTCCTGTTCCTCGCCATCTATGTCTGGGGACACGGCGCCGAGAGCATGGCCCACGGCGCGCACTGAGCAGCGACGATTCGATCGGCAGAGGGCGGCCGCAGGGCCGCCCTTTTTGCTGGCCGGCCATCAGAGGGTTTCGGCAGAAACTGTGCTAGACTCCGCCATCATGAACGAGACCGCCGGTACATCCGAGCCCGCAACGACCGTCCTGCAAAGCGCGCTGCGCGGGCTCGCCTGCAAATGCCCGCGCTGCGGCCAGGGCAAGCTCTATGCGGGCTTCCTGACGCTTGCTCCGGCCTGCGAGCATTGCGGGCTCGACTACGCCTTCATCGATTCCGGCGACGGGCCGGCGATCTTCATCATCATGCTGGCCGGCGCGATCGTGGTCGGCTGCGCGCTCGTGGTCGAGGTCAAGTACCAGCCGCCGTTCTGGCTGCATGCGGTGCTCTGGTTTCCGTTGATTCTCGCCACCACGCTGTTGCCGCTGCGGGCCATGAAGTCGCTGCTGATCGCGCTGCAATTCCACCACAAGGCGGCGCCGGGCCGGTTGGTCGACCGCGCGAAATGAACGAGACCGCGCGCAAGCCTCGCGTGGCCGGCTTCGCGCTGTTCACGCTGCTCCTGATCGCGGTCTTCGTCGCGCTCGGCGCCTGGCAATTGCAGCGACGCCTCGCCAAGCACGAATTGATCGCGGCCCTCACCGAGCGTCTTGCCGACGCGCCGGTCGTGCTGCCGCCGCCGGCGCAATGGGCCGCGCTGAATGCCGCGCACGACGAATTCCGCCGCGTCAGCTTCAGCGCGACGTATGCCCCGATGCCGGATGCGATGGTGTATTCCCCCGGCTCCGCGGTCCGCAAGGATGCCTCGGGCCCGGGCACCTGGGCGTTCCTGCCCGCGCGCCTTGCGAGCGGCGAGATGGTCGTGATCGATGCCGGATTCGTCGAGAACACGATGCAGGATCGCAGCGTCGAGGATCGCGCGGTGAAGAAGCTCGTCACCGGCGCACCGGTCGCGCTCACCGGCTATCTGCGCTTCCCCGAGGCGCCGGGCTGGCTGACGCCGGCCGAGAACCGCGACAAGCGGCTGTGGTTCGCGCGCGATCATCTGGCGATCGCCGGCGCGCTCGGCTGGGGCGCGGTCGCGCCGTTCTACATCGACCTGGAGCGGCCGGTGCCCGAGAACGGCATTCCCCGACCGGGGCCGCTCGACGTGCATCTGAAGGACGATCACCTGCAATACGCCATCACCTGGTTCACGCTCGCAGGCGCCGTGCTGGTCGCCTTCGGCGTCTGGGTGAGGGGACGGCGGCCGGGTTGAATTTGCCCGTAGGTTTCCGGAGGGAGCCCGGAATCGTCCGGGCTTTATTATTCAGCGCACATTCACGAGTGTGGTCCTGAGCCGCTTCGAATTTTTCCGCGGCAGACAGGGTTGCGGCGTGAGCGACTTCGATCAGATGGGAATTGTCGTCGACTGGGTGGATGCCTGCCGGAAGGGCGACCTTGCGACGCTGCTCGACCTCTATGCGGACGACGCGCAGGTCGAATGCACATGCAACGGCACGCGGAGCTATCGCGGACGACGCGAGCTCGAGACCTATTGGGGCCCGCGGCTCAGCACGTTCTCGTCGGCAGGGTTTGGCCTGGAGGAGATCAATCCCGAACCGCACGGCATCGATCTCGAATATTCCGTCGCAGGCTCACTGCGCATCCGCGCCTCGTTTCGCTTCAGCCCGGAGGGCAAGATCGACAGCACGCTGTGCGGGCCTGCGCGGCAGAGCTCGCACGATTGTGGCGCGTGCTAGCTAGCCCGATGCCGGCGCGTCTCGCGTCGGTCCGAGCGGCAGGCGGCAGCGTACATAGGTTCGTTGGTCCGCGCGCAGGAGTGACAACGATCCGCTGAGCGCGCGCACGCGTTCATGCATGCCGGTCAGGCCGCGGCCGAACACATTGTCGGCGGGAAAGCCGCCGCCGTCGTCGGAGATCTCGATGACGAGTGCGTCGCCGGCCATGGCTGCCTGCACCTCGACATTGCTCGCGCCGGCGTGGCGCAACACGTTGGTCAGCGCTTCCTGGATCACGCGATAGACGGTCTGTGCCAGCGGTCCGTCGACGCGGTTGAGAGCCGGATTGATCGCCGCCGTCAGGCCGACATGCGGCGCCTGCTTGCGAAAGTTCTGGAGCAGCGTCCCTATGCTGGTCTCCAACCCCAATTCCTCGATGTAGAGCGGCCGCAGCCGGTCGAGGATGCGGCGGTTGGTCTGTTGCAGCGCCTCGACCGATTGCAGCACCCCCTGCGCTGAATTGCCGGGATTTCCTGCCGCGGGAGAGGCCTCGACCAGGGCGATCGTGCCGGCGCGGATGCTGAACAGCAGCGGGCCGAGTTCATCGTGCAGCTCGCGGGCGAGATCGCGCCGCTCGTCGTCCTGGAGCGACACCAGGCGGTGCATCAGGTCGCGATTGTCCCGGCTCAATTGCGCGAGCGTTGCGGCCAGCGCATTGGCCTCCTCGCAGCTTTTCCGGATCTCCGGCGGTCCCCCGACCGGGATCGGCCTGGCATAATCGCCGCGCCGAAGCCGCGTCAGGCCGTCGGCGAGATCTTGCAGGGGACGCAGCGCCGAGCCGGCGACGACGTGGGCGATGGTCCCCGTGAGCACCGTCAGCACGGCGACGAGGCTGGTCAACGCGAGAAAGCCGATCCATTTCTCGAACAGGTCGGCCGACAGATCAGGCTGGAACACGATATCGCCGACACGCCTGCCCTCGATCACCACCGGCGACGCGGCGCCCATGTCCGGAATCGTGAGGAGGTTGATGAACCATTGTGGCACACCATGCAGGTTGCGCCGGCCGTCCCGCGAGGACGGCGCGGGACTTGCTTCCTCGGACAGGAACTGGATATCGGGGGAGGTATCCAGGGAACGGACGAAAGCCTCGAGCGTCTGCCGCGGATTGTCAGAGACACGCAGGGTGTTGTTGAGAGCGGCGGCCACGGTTCTGGTCGCGCGGCGGCCGGGTTCGTTCTCGTCGGCCAATTGTCCCGTTGCAAAGCCCTGGAGCAGCACGCCGCCCATGATCAGCGCAGCCATGAAACTCACGCCGAGCGGAAGAAACAGTTGCGTCCTGAACGAGAGTCGTTGCCACATTAGGTCAATTCTAACGCGCATCGGCGGGATTTTCTCTTTCCATTTGTTCCCGCCGGTCTATGAGTCGAAAAACAAGAGAGCGCGCGATGCAAGATACTGCCAAGCCGGCGACCAGGGTCCTGATCGTCGACGACCATCCCGTGGTGCTGTCCGGTTGCCGCACGCTGTTCGCGTCCGACCATTCGATCCGCATCGACGAGGCGACCGACGCCAAATCCGGGCATCGCGCCTATATCAGCAAGCGGCCCGACGTCACCGTGATCGACATCAGCCTGCCTGACGTCTCCGGCTTCGAGCTGATGCGGCGGATCCGCAAGGACGATCCCGACGCCAAGATCATCATGTTCAGCATGAACGACGATCCGGCCTTCGTGGTGCGGGCGGTCGAGCTGGGGGCGCAGGGCTACGTCTCCAAGGGCGACGATCCCAGGATCCTGCTGAAAGCGGTGCGCAAGGTGGTCGCGGGCGACAATTTCATCTCGCCGCAGCTCGCGGAGGCCGTGACGTTTTCGGGCGCCGCGATCAAGGCCAATCCGGCCTCGCAGATGACACCGCGGGAGCTCGAGATTCTCCGCCTGCTCGGACGCGGCGACAAGATCGTCGAGGTCGCCGAGGCGCTCGGCATCTCCTACAAGACGGTCGCCAACACGACGTCCCTGCTCAAGCAGAAGCTCGGCGCCAAGAACCATTCCGACCTGATCCGGATCGCCGTGGAAATCGGGATGAATTGACCCGTCAGCGACCGAACCGGCTGCTCCAGGATGCAGCCGGTTCGGCCGGCGGACCGGTGCCGCCATGCGGCCGGGCAATGTGTGGCCGACAGCGGACGCCTTCCGCCGACACAATGGAGCCGAGCGGCGTTCGTTCCTGGCCCGCTGCGACAAATCAGGAAAGAACGGCAATGTCCTGCAATGATCTGCATGCGGCAGCCATTTGCGGCCATGACGCCTCGGGAAAAATAGGAACATTTGCGCGGCGTCCACCGTTTTGGCTCTTGACGGCACGATGACAGGCGACGAAAGCTTGCGCGAGCTATTCAACGGGTAGGCGACCCGGCACGAGGCAAACCGGTCTGCACACATCAACGACAGACCTTCCAAGAGAAGGGCTGCGGCATCGCCGCAGCCCTTTTTCGTCGGATGAGCCTGGACGGGGAAGCGGTTTCCCGATGCCGCAAAACACTCTATGGTGCCGCAAAGCCCCTGGCTACGAACCCAGGAGCATCGTTAAATCAAAGGCTTACGGCCTGATCTCAGGCGCGGCCGGCCTTTGGAGGGCAGTTTGACTCGTTATATCTCGACCCGGGGCGAGGCCCCCGAACTCGGCTTCTGCGACGTGATGCTGACCGGGCTTGCCCGCGACGGCGGCCTGTATGTGCCGGCGACCTGGCCGCAGCTTTCGGCCGAGACGATCGCCGGCTTCTTCGGCCGCCCCTATTGGGAGGTTGCCGTCGACATCATCCGGCCCTTCGCCGGCGGTGAGATCTCCGACGCCGACCTCGGCCGCATGGCGAACGAGGCCTATGCCACCTTCCGCCATCCGGCCGTGGTGCCGCTGCGCCAGATGTCGCCGCACCAGTTCGTGCTGGAGCTGTTCCACGGTCCGACTCTCGCCTTCAAGGACGTCGCGATGCAGCTGATCTCGCGGCTGATGGACCATGTGCTCGCCAAGCGCGGCCAGCGCACCACCATCGTGGTCGCGACCTCCGGCGACACCGGCGGCGCCGCGGTCGAGGCATTCGCGGGTCTGGAGAATGTCGACCTCATCGTGCTGTTTCCGCACGGCCGCATCTCCGAGGTGCAGCGGCGGATGATGACGACGGCGGGCGCGGCCAATGTCCACGCGCTCGCCATCGAAGGCAATTTCGACGACTGCCAGGCGCTCGTGAAGGGGATGTTCAACAACCATCGCTTCCGCGATGCGACGGCGCTCTCCGGCGTCAACTCCATCAACTGGGCGCGCATCGTCGCGCAAGTGGTCTACTATTTCACGTCAGCGGTTGCCGCCGGCGCGCCCGCGCGCGCGGTGGATTTCATCGTGCCGACCGGCAATTTCGGCGACATCTTTGCCGGCTACGTCGCCAAGCGCATGGGCCTGCCGGTACGCACCCTGCGCATCGCCGCCAACGTCAACGACATCCTCGCCCGCACGCTCAAGACCGGGATCTACGAGGTGCGCGAGGTGCACGCGACGGCGTCGCCCTCGATGGATATCCAGATCTCCTCGAATTTCGAGCGGCTGTTGTTCGAGGCCGGCCGGCGTGATGCGGCCGGCGTGCGCCGTCTGATGGACTCGCTGAAGCAGTCCGGGCGCTTCGTGCTGCCGGACGCGATGCTGGCGGCGATCCGCGAGGAATTCGACGCCGGGCGTGCCGACGAAACCGAGACCGCGGCCGCGATTCGCGCCGCCTGGCGCGAGGCCGGCGAGCTCGTCGATCCCCACACCGCGGTGGCGCTCGCGGTCGCCGATCGCGACACCACCGATACGACCGTGCCCAACATCGTGCTCTCGACCGCCCATCCGGCCAAATTCCCGGACGCGGTGGAGGCGGCCTGCGGCCAGCGGCCGCAACTGCCGGCCTGGCTCGACGGTCTGATGACCAAATCCGAACACATGAAGGTGATGAAGAACGATCAGGCCGAGGTCGAGCGGTTCGCGCTGTCGGTCAGCCGTGCCGCAAAACAGGGAGTTGCCGGATGAGCGTCGAGATCTCCAAGCTTGCCTCCGGCCTGACCGTCGTCACCGACCAGATGCCTCACGTCGAGACCGCTGCGCTCGGCGTCTGGGCCGGCGTCGGCGGCCGTGACGAGAAGCCGAACGAGCACGGCATCTCGCATCTGCTCGAGCACATGGCGTTCAAGGGAACGACGCGGCGCTCCTCGCGCGAGATCGTCGAGGAGATCGAGGCGGTCGGCGGCGACCTCAATGCCGGCACCTCGACCGAGACGACGTCCTATTATGCGCGGGTGCTGAAGGCCGACGTGCCGCTCGCACTCGACGTGCTCGCCGACATCCTGACCAATCCCGCCTTCGAGCCCGACGAGCTGGAGCGCGAGAAGAACGTCATCGTGCAGGAGATCGGTGCTGCGCAGGACACGCCCGACGACGTCGTGTTCGAGCATCTCAACGAGCTCTGCTATCCCGACCAGCCGATGGGCCGCTCGCTGCTCGGCACCGCGAAGACGCTGCGCGGCTTCAGCCGCGACATGCTGCGCGGCTATCTGTCGACGCATTATCGCGGACCCGACATGGTGGTGGCGGCCGCAGGTGCGGTCGATCACAAGCAGGTCGTCGCCGAGGTCGAGAAGCGCTTTGCGAGCTTCGAGGCGACGCCGGGCCCGAAGCCGCAGGCCGCGCAGTTCGGCCAGGGCGGCACCAAGGTGGTGCATCGCGAGCTCGAGCAGGCACATCTGACGCTGGCGCTGGAAGGCGTGCCGCAGACCGATCTGTCGCTGTTTTCGCTCCAGGTCTTCACCAACATCCTCGGCGGCGGGATGTCGTCGCGGCTGTTCCAGGAGGTGCGCGAGAAGCGCGGCCTCTGCTATTCGATCTACAGCTTCCACGCGCCCTATACCGATACCGGCTTCTTCGGCCTCTACACCGGCACCGATCCCGCCGACGCCCCCGAGATGATGGAAGTCGTCATCGACATCATGAATGATTCGGTGGAGACGCTGACCGAGGCCGAGATCGCGCGCGCCAAGGCGCAGATGAAGGCCGGTCTCCTGATGGCCCTGGAGAGCTGCTCGTCGCGCGCCGAGCAGCTTGCCCGGCACGTGCTGGCCTATGGGCGACCCCAGACGGTGGAGGAGCTGGTGGCCCGGATCGACGCCGTCAGCGTCGAATCGACCCGGGATGCCGCGCGTGCACTGCTTTCGCGGAGCCGCCCTGCAGTTGTCGCATTAGGCAGTGGCAGGGGTCTGGACACGGCGGTGTCTTTTGCGGAAGGATTGACCCGGGCGCGTGCCAAGGCGCGGCTGCACTAGGAGCCGCACACGGGCTGCGCCCCGCTTCGGGAAGCATCACCATGGCCCTCTTTCGCCTGCCTTCCAGTGGACCCGCCGCCCTCGCGCCGCGCGGTAACGGGTTGTTGCTGCGCGCGCCGCAGATGTCGGACTTCCTGCAATGGGCCAATCTGCGCGAGACCAGCCGCGACTACCTCACGCCCTGGGAGCCGATCTGGCCGTCGGACGATCTCACCCGCTCCGGCTTCCGCCGCCGCCTGCGCCGCTACTCCGAGGACATCGCCGCGGACCGCTCCTATCCCTTCCTGGTCTTCCGGGAGCTCGACGGCGCCATGGTCGGCGGCATCACGCTGGCCAATGTCCGGCGCGGCATCGTGCAGGCCGGCACCATCGGCTACTGGATCGGGCAGCCCCATGCCCATCGCGGCTACATGACCGCCGCCCTGCGGGTGCTGCTGCCGACGCTGTTCGGCGAGCTCAATTTGCACCGGGTCGAGGCCGCCTGCATCCCGACCAATGCGCCCTCGATCCGGGTGCTGGAGAAGTGCGGCTTCTCCCGCGAGGGGCTGGCGCGCCGCTATCTCTGCATCAACGGGGTCTGGCAGGACCACCTGCTGTTCGGCCTGCTGCATGAGGATTTCCGCGGCTGAGCGGACCCCTCCGGGAGCCCTTCTAGTTCCTGCCTTCTCGTTCCTGCCATTCTAGTTCCTGCCTTGGGTTCGCCGATTTTGGCGATATAACGCGGAACCAGCCGGCGATTGTGCCGGGACGTTGTTCACGGAGTACAGGTGTTCATGAAGGAGCTTCGATCATTGCGGAATGCGCTGCGGCGAGGTCCGGTGATCGCACTGGCGCTGTCGGTCTCGTGTGCGACGGTCTCGCCGGTCGCCGCGCAGTCACTGACCGACCGCTTCAAGAACCTGTTCGGCGGCAAGTCCGACGAGCCGGCCCAGAGCAAGCCGGCGCCTGCGCCCGGCCAGCCGGCGGCCGACGACGACGTCGATTGCCCCCAGGTCACGGTGCGCGCCGGGGCGTCCACCTTCGCGGTCGGCGCCAACGGCAAGCAGGCGGTCGGAAATGATGTCCGCTTCCAGGCCACGATCACCAAGATGGCGCGCGAGTGCGTCCGTAACGGAAGCGAGATCACGGCCCGAATCGGCATTCAGGGCCGCGTCATTGCAGGCCCCGCCGGCGCGCCGACCTCCGTCGACGTTCCGCTGCGCGTCGCCGTGGTGCAGGGCGGCGTCGGCGAGAAGGTGATCGCCTCGAAGGCCTACCGGACCACGGTCGAGATGTCCGAGGGCGGCAGCGTGCCCTTCACCTTCGTCGCCGAGGATCTGGTCTACCCGATGCCCTCGGCCGCGGTCGCCGATACCTACATCTTCTATGTCGGTTTCGACCCGCAGGCGCTGTCGCCGGAGCCGAAGGCGCGGGCGAAGAAGAAGTAGGGGCGGAAAGAAAGCCGTCATGCCCCGCCACCGGGTCTCGCCTTCGGCGAGCCCGATGACAGGCTCCGGCGGGGCATCCAGTACGCCGTGGCCTATCGATTCATCACAACCGTCTCGGAGTACTGGATCACCCGCCTTCTTCGCGGGTGATGACGTCGTGTTTGTAGGGACAGCACTCGACAAACAAAAAAGCCGGCGCTCATCGCGCCGGCTTTTTGATTGGTGAGGCGTTCGTCCTCAGTTCAGCTTCTGCCGGACCTCGGTGATGCCCTTGGCGAGCAGGTCGTCGGCGACCTGGCCCTTGACCGACTGCGACAGGATGGTGGAGGCGGCCTGGACGGCGGCTTCCGCGGCTGCGGCACGGACGTCGGCGACGGCCTGGGCCTCGGCGAGCGCGATCTTGCCCTCCGCGGTCTTGGTGCGGCGGGCGACGAAATCTTCCATCTTCGCCTTGGCCTCGGTCGCGATGCGCTCGGCTTCGGACCTTGCGTTGGCGATGATGTCGGCGGCCTCGCGTTCGGCCGTGGCGCTGCGCGCCTTGTAGTCGGCGAGCACCTTGGCCGCCTCCTGCTTGAGACGCGTCGCGTCGTCGAGCTCGGCCTTGATGCGGGCGGCGCGATGATCGAGCGTCGTCAGCACGGTCTTGTGGATGCCGAGATAGGCGAACACGACCATCAGGATCACGAACGCGACGGCGACCCAAAATTCAGGTTCGAAGAACATATCGACTAACCCTTCAAGGACGCGTCAACGGCCGCATTGACCGACGCCGCGTCCGGAACGACGCCCGTGAGCTGCTGCACGATCTGGCCTGCCGCATCGGCCGCGATGCCGCGGACGTTGCTCATGGCGGCCGTCCGCGTCGCGGCGATGGTCTTTTCCGCCCCCGCGAGCTTGGTCGCCAACTGCTCTTCCAGCGTCTTGCGTTCGGCTTCCGCCTGCGCATTCAGCTTGTCGCGGGTCTCGTTGCCGATCGCCTGCGCCCGCGTGCGCGCCGCAGCGAGCTCGCCTTCATAGGCCTTCAGCGCCGCGTCGGACTGGTCCTTCAGCTTCTGCGCTTCGGCGAGGTCGCCCTCGATCTTGTTCTGACGCGCCTCGATCGCACCGCCGATGCGCGGCAGGGCGAGTTTGGACACGATCACGTAAAGCACGACGAAGAAGATCGCGAGCGACACCAGTTGCGAAGCAAAGGTGCTGCTCTCGAACGGCGGAAAGCCGCCACCGTGGTGACCACCGTCAGCCTCGGTGTGGGCGCCCGCCGCCGGACCTTTTGCGCCGCCATGACTTTCAGCCATGGAGTACTCCTGTTGCTGTCATGCGCGCCGCTTCGGTTGAAGCGGCGCGAAACACGTCCTCAGAGCGGAACGAACAGCAGCAGCAGCGCGATCAGCAGCGAGAAGATGCCGAGCGCTTCGGTCACGGCGAAGCCGAAGATCAGGTTGCCGAACTGGCCCTGAGCGGCCGAGGGGTTGCGAACGGCTGCGGCGAGGTAGTTGCCGAAGATCACGCCGACGCCGACGCCCGCACCGCCCATGCCGATGCACGCGATGCCCGCGCCGATAAGTTTTGCTGCTGCCGGATCCATTTTTGACTCCTTGGAAGAAAGATTGGGTTGTGGGTGGAAATTCCCCGGACCGCTCAGTGTCCCGGATGAATGGCGTCGTTGAGGTAGATGCAGGTCAGGATCGCGAACACATAGGCCTGAAGGAACGCGACCAGGAGCTCGAGCGAGGTCAGCGCGACCGTGAGTGCCAGCGGCAGCACGCCGCCGATCCAGCCAATGGCGCCGAGCGAGAAGCCCAGCATGGCGACGAAACCCGCGAACACCTTCAGCGCGATGTGTCCGGCCAGCATGTTGGCGAACAGACGGACGCTGTGCGAGACCGGCCGCAGGAAGAACGACAGGATCTCGATGAACATGACCAGCGGCAGGATGTAGATGGGGACGCCGTGGGGAACGAAGATCTTGAAGAATTTCAGGCCGTTCTTGTAGAGGCCGTAGATCAGGACGGTAAAGAAGACCAGGAGCGCGAGCGCCGCAGTGACGATCAGATGGCTCGAGATCGTGAAGGTGTAGGGGATGATGCCGACCAGATTCGAGACGCAGATGAACATGAACAGCGAGAAGATCAGCGGGAAGAACTTCATGCCTTCCGCGCCGGCGGTCGAACGGATGGTCGAAGCCACGAACTCGTAGGAGATTTCGGCGACCGACTGCAGGCGTCCGGGAACCAGCTGCGTGCCGCTGGCGAGCATCAGGATCGAAATCACCGCCACCGCCACCAGCATGTAGAGCGATGAATTGGTGAAGGCGATCGTCTGATTGCCGATATGGCCGATCGTGAAGAGAGGCTCGATGTTGAACTGGTGGATCGGGTCGATTTTCATCAGCGCGGCATCTCTTGGTCTGCCGGACGAGCCGGCTGGTCTCGGTCTGCCGGCCGGGCCGGCCCGTACCGGCGAGGCCGGTACGAAGAATTCCTCCAGCCGGGGCGGCTACGAACCACTGCGCTTGTTCTGACCCGCGCCCGCCGTTCTCACCACGTTCACCACGCCGGCCACGAAGCCCAGCAGCAGGAACACGATAAACCCGAAAGGCGACGTCGACAGCAAGCGGTCGAAACCCCAGCCAATCCCCGCTCCGACGACGACCCCGGCGACCAACTCGGAGGATAACCGGAAACCAAGCGCCATCGCCGAGGCTCTGGCCGCTCTGTCTTCACCGTCACCTGCGGGTTGCTCGGTCTTGATCCGTCGGTCGCGAAGTTCGGACAAACGTTGATCAAGATTTCCGAGCCGTTCGGAAAGCGCAGCTTCCTCGGACGATTTATCGCGATCCCCATTCTCGCCGTGCCCCGTGCCCTGTGTCATGCAACGAAGACCCGAAACGCCGCGGCTGAATGGAAATTACGCCCGCCACCCTCAAAAGCCGCGCGGACCATACTGACCGCTCATAATCAAGTCAAGCCAAGTCACGATCGCGTCGTGTTCTATTATGCTGTTGATTTAATTGACGATATCGCCGCGCGCGCAAGCGCTGCACACAGCGTGACGCCGCACCGCAGCAGCTCTCCTCATGATCCGCCGAGGCGGCCGACATTTCGCCGTGCTGCCGGGATCAAAGCGAGTGCCGCGATCGTTGATTTCCCGGGCGCGTTTTTGGCGGCGGATTGGCCCGCCCGGGTGTAGAATTGCAACAAAGCCGCAGATGCGTCGTGGCGGAGAGTGCGATGAGACCAGCGACGTTATTCACGACATCATGGCTTGCGGTGGCCCCGCTTGCCGCGGTGATGGTCATCAGCGGCGGCCTCGTTGCCGCGCAATCCGCGCCTGACAGCGACAACGGCCGCTACTCCATGACGCCCATTCCCGAGGGCGTGCTGCGGCTTGATACCCGCACCGGCACGATGTCGACCTGTACCAAGAACGGCGCCGGCTGGGCCTGCTACGCGGTGCCCGACGAGCGCGCCGCATTCGATGCCGAGATCGGCAGGCTCCAGGCCGAGGTGGAGAAGTTGAAGGGCCAGCTCGCGGCCGGACCGACCGTATCGGGCAAGGTCGACGAGGCACTGCCGAAATCGGATTCATTGAAGAAGCCTGAGCCGAAGGTTGCGGACGGCGACCGTAAGATCGAGATTCCGCTGCCGAGCGACCAGGACGTCGACCGCGTGATGTCGTTCCTGGAAAAGGCCTGGCGGCGGCTGATCGACATGGCCAACCGCGTCCAGAAGGACGTGTCGGGAAAGATCTGAGAGGGGGCCTCTCGTGTCGTCCTGGCGAAAGTCAGGACCCGTACGCCGCGGCCCCCTGTTTTTCTCGGTGCGCGTCGCCACCTTTCGCCCTCACGCGCATTTGGGATAATGGGTCCTGGCTTTCGCCAGGACGACACATCGAGAGCTTTGATGACGTCCGGCAGATCGCTGTCACGCTCGGCACCATCGACGGTGCAGGCCACCACCGTTACATCGTCACTGCTCACCGTGCAGACGCCGGGGCGTGGCTTCACCGATCTCACCGCTGAAGTCGCGAAATTCGTCGATGAGGCCCGCGCGCGCGACGGCGCCTTGACGCTGTTCATCCGCCATACCTCGGCCTCGCTGACGATCCAGGAGAACGCCGATCCCTCGGTGCTCGTCGATCTCACCACCGCGCTGGCGCGGCTCGCACCTGAAAATGCCGGCTGGATTCATGACACCGAGGGGCCGGACGACATGCCGGCGCATATCAAGACGATGCTGACGCAGACCTCGCTGCACGTGCCCGTGCTGAACGGCACGCTCGCGCTCGGCACCTGGCAGGGGATCTATCTGATCGAGCACCGCGCCCGTCCGCACCGGCGCGAGGTCGTGCTTCAGTTCATCGGCGGCAATCAATAGAGCGTTTTCGAGCGAAGTGGATACCGGTTCGCGTAAAGAAAACGCGTCAAAACAAGAATCGAGAGCTTCGGTTCTGTTTCCAATCAGAACCGAAGCTCTCGCCGCAAAAAACAAAACCGGCCGCGGAGAGCCGCGGCCGGTTGGTGTTGGTCGATCCCTGCGTTCGATCAGGTCGCCTTGATGTCGACGTCCTTGGTCTCGGGCAGGAAGAAGAAGCCGATCACGACGGTAATCGACGCGAAGATGACCGGATACCAGAGACCCGCATAGATATCGCCGGTCGAGGCCACGATCGCGAAGGCGGTCGCGGGCAGCAGGCCGCCGAACCAGCCGTTGCCGATGTGGTAGGGCAGCGACATCGAGGTGTAGCGGATGCGGGTCGGGAACAATTCGACCAGCATCGCGGCGATCGGGCCGTACACCATGGTGACGAAGATCACCAGGATGAACAGCAGTCCGATGGTCGCGGCCACCTGCGGACGGAAGATGTCGAACGGATGCGCCATCTTCACGATGCCAGCGTCGCCGGTCTTCGGATAGCCGGCGGCCTGCACGGCGGCGAGCACCGCCGGATTGCTGTCCTTGGCGTTGGCGTAGGCAACTTCCTTGCCGTTGACCATCACCTTCACGCCGGAGCCGGCCGCACCCGATGCCGTCGAGTACTTGACCGACGACTGGGCGAGGAAGGCGCGTGCGGTGTCGCAAGGCGCGGTGAAGACGCGGGTACCGACCGGGTTGAACAAATCGCCGCAACCCGCGGGATCGGCCACCACCTCGACCTTGGCCTGTTCGATGGCCTTTTCCAGCGCCGGGTTGGCGTTGGAGGTGATCATCTTGAAGATCGGGAAGAAGGTCAGTGCCGCGATCAGGCAGCCGCCGAGGATGATCGGCTTGCGGCCGATCTTGTCGGAGAGCACGCCGAACACGATGAAGAAGCCAGTGCCGAGCAGCAGCGACCAGGCGATCAGGAGGTTGGCGGTGTAGCCGTCGACCTTCAGGATCGATTGCAGGAAGAACAGCGCGTAGAACTGGCCGGTGTACCAGACCACGCCCTGGCCCATCACGCCGCCGAGCAGCGCCAGCAGCACGAGCTTGCCGTTCTGCCAGTTGCCGAAGGCTTCGGTCAGCGGCGCCTTCGAGCTCTTCCCCTCGTCCTTCATCTTCTGGAAGATCGGCGATTCGTTAAGGCGGAGCCGGATCCAGACCGAGATGCCGAGCAGCAGCACCGAGACCAGGAACGGGATGCGCCAGCCCCAGGCCGCGAAGTCGGCTTCGCCGATCGCCGAGCGGGTGAACAGGATCACCAGCAGCGACAGGAACAGGCCCAGCGTTGCCGTGGTCTGGATGAAGGAGGTGTAGTAGCCGCGCTTGCCGTTCGGCGCGTGCTCGGCGACGTAGGTCGCCGCACCGCCATACTCGCCGCCGAGCGCGAGGCCCTGGGCGAGACGCAGCGCGATCAGGATGATCGGGGCCGCGATGCCGATCGTCGCGGCGTTGGGCAGCAGGCCGACGATGAAGGTCGAAAGACCCATGATCAGAATGGTGACGAGGAAGGTGTATTTGCGGCCGACGATGTCGCCGATGCGGCCGAACACGATCGCGCCGAACGGGCGCACCAGGAAGCCCGCGGCGAACGCCAGCAGCGCGAAGATGTCGCGGGTTGCCGGCGGATAGGCCGAGAAGAACTGCGCGCCGATGATGCTGGCCAGCGAGCCGTAGAGGTAAAAATCGTACCACTCGAAGACGGTACCGAGCGAGGAGGCGAGAATGACGAACCGTTCGTCCTTCGTCATCCCTCCCGCGCCTGCTTGAGACACAGCCATTGTCGACATATTGAGTCGCTCCCCGAAATGCGTTTCCTCGCGCCCCGGACGTCCGGATATGCCGGATCGACCCAGGTCTTGCCCGCAAGGTAACATCGGCGTGAAACCCGCCCCAATACGACTTTCGGCCTTGCGCACTGACGCGCACCTGACGGTGCGGTATCCGGCGCCAGGGTGCGGTCGCGGAGGCCTCCGGATTAACCCCTTTGCAGCAAAGGGATAATGTGCACTTGCATGCCACGGCCGCTCGGGGAAGAATTGGCTACCGCGGCCCGGACTCGCCGGCCTGGCGCGAACGACAGCAAGAGAACGATGAACGCTCCTTCGACCCATCTCGTCATTGCCGATGACCATCCGCTGTTCCGCGACGCGCTTCGGCAAGCGGTGGCGGGCGTCCTGACCTCGGCAAAGATCGATGAGGCCGGCTCGTTCGAGGATCTGACCAAGCTCTTGGAACAGACGTCCGACGTTGACCTGGTCCTGCTCGACCTTTCGATGCCCGGCATCTCCGGCTTTTCCGGCCTGATCTATCTGCGCGCGCAATACCCGGCGATCCCGGTGGTGATCGTCTCGGCCTCCGACGACAGCGCCACGATCCGGCGCTCGCTCGATTTCGGCGCCTCCGGCTTCATTCCGAAGCGCTTCGGCGTCGAGACGTTGCGCGATGCCATCCTCAAGGTCATGGAGGGGGATGTCTGGGTTCCCGCCGACACCGATCTGTCGGCCGCCGCCGACCCCGACATGACGCGTCTGCGCGACCGCCTGGTGACGCTGACCCCGCAGCAGGTGCGGGTCCTGATGATGCTGTCGGAGGGCCTCCTCAACAAGCAAATCGCCTACGAGCTCGGCGTCTCCGAGGCCACCATCAAGGCGCATGTCTCGGCCATCCTGCAAAAGCTCGGCGTCGAGAGCCGGACGCAGGCGGTGATCGCGGCCGCCAGGATCGCCGGCGGCCAGTGGAAGCAGGGCACGCCGACGGGGTGAGAGCCAGGCGATCAACCCCGTCATCCCCGCGCAAAGGCGAAGCCTTTGTCGCTGGAGGTGCCGGAGCGTAGCGGAGGCCTCGAAGGATGAACGGCCCGGCTGGCACCTCGGCCGTTCATCCTTCGAGGCTCCCGGCGCGWTGCATTTGCATCGCGCCACTCGCGCCTCAGGATGAYGGAGTTGATAATGTCCGTCGCAGTTCGTTGGCGCCCCTAATATCCGCCGTATCGGAATCTTCAGCAAAGCCCTCAAGAGCAGATTGAATCATTCGTATCGCTTGCTCGTGCCGGCCGCGTTCGGCAAGGAGCCCGGCGAGTTCGATCGCGGCCCGCAGTTCCCACGCTTTTGCGCCTTTGCGGCGGCTCAAACCCAATGACTGCATGAAGTGGGCTTCTGCTTGCTCAGCCTTGGGTTCTGGCAGCGACAACAGAACTCTGCCTTTCATCCGCAACAGCTCCGGCATGTACAAATGATCGCCGCTCTGCGCGACGAGACGGATCGCATCGTCGATCAATCGCGCGCTCTGCTCGACCTGATCGAGGGCCAGCAGGCCCTGGACCAGCGCGATGTTGAACGTGGTGGTGAGCAGCTCATAGCCCGCGTCATGGAGTTCCTGGAGACAACGCCTTATCGTGGCGACGCCGCCCGCGGCGTCGCCACGCCGGATCGCCAGTTCGCCTTTGACGCCTCTTCCGACTGCCAGATAAGGGCCCATCGAACGCGACTCCGCATGCGCGATGAATCGATCGATGTTCTCTTCCGCGCCGTCGAGGTCTCCGCTCCAGAGATCGATCGAGACCGCCCAGATCAATGCGATGCAGAGCGTGATCGGATGATCCATCTGCGCGGCATCGGTGACCGTCTGCTGCGCCAGTTGCCGCGCATGCGAAGGCCGGCCCTGCAACCATAGTTCTCGCGCCAGTGAGATGCCGGCCCGGTTGCGATGATCGAAGCCGTAGAGCGTGCTGATGTGTTCCGTTCCCGGCCCCTGCCAGGCGAGTTCCAGCATCTTCAGCGCATCGCGGTGTTCCCCGCCCAGATGCAGCGAGACGCCCAGCAGTGAATAAGCGAGCGCAATGGAGGCAGGGTCGCCCAGCGCTTCGGCGACGACGAGGCTCTGCTGCGCATAGCGGAGCGCCGCGTCGAACTGTCCGATGCGCTCGTGGAAGATGTGCATCCGGCCGAGCAGCTGGAGCTGGTTCGGCGCGTCGCCGCGCGTCTCGGCGATCGCAAGGCTCCTGGTCAGGGCGCCGCGTGCGGCCTCGCTGCCGCCGCGGGTGAACATCAAAGTCAGTCCGAGAGCGGCCTGCAGGTGCATTTCCTCGGCGCTTCCGCGCGCGGACGGATCGATCGCAAGCAGCGCCCGTTCCGACCAGCGCCGGCATTCGATCAGCAGCGACATCGCGAGAAAGATCGGCGCCGCCGCTACGGCGAGCGCTATGCCGATGCCGGTATCGCCGCTGCCTCCAAAACTCCAGTCCAGTGCGGCGCGCACATTGTGAAGCGCGGAGAAATGGACGGCGCGCTCGTCGGCGCTCGGCACCGTCGCCCATGTCGTGCCGGCCTGTTCCAGCCATTGCCGGTAGTAGGTGGCGTGGCGGGCGGCGAGCGCGGTTTCGTCTCGCTCGATCTCGAGCAGATAGGCGCGCGTCGTATCCAGCAGGCGGTAGCGCATCATGGCGCCGACCGGCCGCGGCGCCACCATCGACTTGGCGACGAGGCTGTCGATGGCATCGAACAGCCGGGCGCGATCGACGCGTTCGTCCGGCACGACCTCGAGCGCGGCGTCGATGGTGAAGTGCCCGGCGAAAACCGCGAGCCTGCGCAGTACGAGGCGTTCGAGGTCGGACAGGAGCCCGTAGCTCCAGTCCAGCGTCGCCTGCAACGTCTTCTGCCGCGGCGGCGCGGTGCGCTGACCCTGCCAGAGCAGGTTGAGGCGCTCATCCAGCAGCGCTGCGGTCTGCTTCAGGCCATAGGCCTCGACCCGGCCGGCGGCGAGCTCGATCGCCAGGGCCATGCCGTCGAGCTTGCGGCAGATGCCCGCGGCGATGGCGGCGTTGGCATCGTCGAGCGCGATCTGCGCGCCGCCGGCTCTCGCACGTTCGAGAAAAAGCTCCAGCGCGGGATAGGTCCGCGCGGCCGCAGCCGTCAGCCCCGGACCATCGGGCGGAACGGCCAGCGGCGCCAATCGATAGACCTGCTCGCCCTCGACGCGCAGGGCTTCGCGGCTGGTGGCCAGGATATGGACCTGCGGCGCGGCCCGAAATATCTCCGCGGCCAGAGGCGCGGCTGCTGCGACGACGTGCTCGCAATTGTCCAGGATCAGCAGCAGCTTCTTGTCGTGCAGGTGCGCAAGCAAGGCGGGCATCGGATCGTCGGTCTGCGCCGGCAGGCCGAGCATCAGCAGGATCGAGGTGATCACGAGATCGGGATCGCTGAGCGCGGCAAGATCCACGAAGTGTGCGACGTCGGCGAACGTCTCGAGCAGGTCGTGGGCGATCGCCACGGCAATTGCCGTCTTGCCGACGCCGCCCGGGCCGACGATCGTGACGAAGCGTGAGGCGAGGAGCTGGTCCGACACGGTGGCGATCGCATCGGCTCGCCCCACCATCCGCTGCAGCCGGTTCGGCAGCTTGACGGGCGGCAATTCCAGCTGCGGTGCCGGACGCCGTTCTGTCGGAAGACCGCTCTGCGAGATCGGCGCCACGAAGCAATAGCCGCGGCCTGACAGCGTCGCGATGTAGCGGGCGCCGTCCTTGCCGTCGCCCAGCGCTTTCCGAAGCGCTGCGATGTGAAAGCGCAGATTGGCTTCTTCCACGATCATGCCGGGCCAGACCAACGCCATCAGCTCCGACTTGCCGACGACCTCGTTCGGCCGCGACATCAATGCGATCAGCGTGTCGAAGCTCCTGGCGCCGAGCGGCAGCGCGATACCATCTCGCATCACGAGCCTTTCCTGCGGCGTCACGGTGAATGGCCCGAACGATAGCGTTCCTGCCGTGGGCCCGGCCGGTTCAGTCATGGCGAGTCTGTCCATTTGGGAACCGGATAGCCAGCGAACCGCGATCCGGCAAGATGGGGCATTGCATCGTGATCAGAAACTGGATGCAGGCCTCGCAATCGCGGGTTCCGCGCCGGTCTCACAACTTCTTACAAAACCAAACGGGTGTACGGCGGCGGCGGCTGATAGGCAATTGCGCGACGGCAAGGAGATATTCATGAGCGCAACGGTAAAACTGCTCTACACGGCCCGCACCCACACCGCCGGCGGGCGGCAGGACGGCATGTCGCGCAGCTCCGACGGCCGCCTCGACGTGAGGCTCTCGCCGCCGGGCGCCGCGGGCATCGGCACCAATCCCGAGCAATTGTTCGCGGCCGGTTGGTCCGCCTGCTTCGAAGGCGCCATGGAGATCGCGGCCCGCAAGCGGAAGATCGACCTTCCGAGGAAATGCGCGATCGATGCTGAGATCGATCTTGTGCTCGACGAGGGCGCTTATTCGCTCATGGCGCGCCTCAATGTCAGCCTGCCGGGCCTCGATCGCGAGATCGCGCGCGGCATCATCGATGAGGCGCACCAGACTTGCGCTTATTCCAAGGCCGTCCGAGGCAACATCGACGTCACGGTCGCGCTGATCTGACGCACCACCAACCACCAGCAAGGTAGCAACACCATGAAGCAAATCATCGACCAGCATCGCCGCAAGTTTTTTGGCGTCGCCGCGGGAACCGTCGCGGCCGGTCTCGGCGTGATCGGCCTCGCCCGCGCCGAAACGGACGCGACGCGATCGTCGGCAACCCATGCGTCCTTCGGTCCGATCAAGCAGATCGACGCCGGCGTCCTCAATGTCGGCTATGCGGAAGCTGGTCCCTCGAACGGCCCCGTCGCGATCCTGCTGCACGGCTGGCCCTACGACATTCACGCCTTCGTTGATGTCGCGCCGATCCTGGCGCAGGCCGGCTATCGCGTGATCATCCCCTATTTGCGCGGCTACGGCACGACGCGCTTCCTCTCCGGCGAGACGCTGCGCAACGGCGAGCCGGCCGCGATGGCCGTCGACATCATCGCACTGATGGATGCGCTCAACATCAAGACGGCGGTCGTCGCCGGCTTCGACTGGGGCGCGCGCACCGCCGACATCATCGCCGCGCTGTGGCCGGAGCGTTGCCGCGCGCTGGTGTCGGTCAGCGGCTATCTCATCTCCAGCCAGGCCGCCGGCAACATGCCGTTGCCGCCGTCGGCCGAGTTGCAATGGTGGTACCAGTTCTATTTCGCGACCGAGCGCGGCCGCGCCGGCTACGAGAAGTACACGCACGATTTCGCGAAGCTGATCTGGAAGCTCGCTTCGCCGCAGTGGAAGTTCGACGACGCCACTTTCGACCGCAGCGCGGCGGCGCTCGACAACAAGGATCATGTCGCGATCACGATCCACAATTACCGTTGGCGGCTCGGGCTTGCCCAGGGCGAAGCGAAATACGAGGAGCTCGAAAAGAAGCTCGCCGCGGCTCCGATGATCGGTGTCCCGACCATCACGATGGAAGGCGATGCCAATGGCGCCCCGCACCCGGACCCCAGCGCCTATGCCAAGAAGTTCTCCGGTCGGTACGACTTTCGCCTGATCACGGGTGGCATCGGCCACAACCTGCCTCAGGAAGCACCACAAGTCTTTGCCAAGGCGGTCATCGATGCCGACGCCGGCGCCTGAGAATTCCTTCAATGCCTCGGTCCAGCCAGGTTGGACCGAGGCCCACCCGCGATCGCAGCTTGATGAAATGCCATGATGCCCACCAAACCTGACTCGAAGAAATCCCTCTATCTCACGGTCATAGTGCCGGCCGCGGTGCTGCTCGTCGCCGTCCTGACCTGCGTGCCGTACCTGGTCTCGATCGCGCTCGCGGAGGGGCCGGCGACGGCGAACGCGTCGCCGATCTTCGGCGTCACCATTCCCAACGGCTACAAGCAATGGGAGCTGATTGCGCCGGCGGAGGAGGCGGCGCCTCTGGACGAGCTTCGCGCCGTCGTCGGCAACCAGACCGCGATCGACGCCTATCAGGCTGGAAAGCTGCCGTTCCCGGACGGCACCATTCTCGTCAAGCGCGCCTGGAAGCGGAAGCAATCACCGGAGTTCGCATCCGCGACCATTCCGGGCGCCGCCACCACCGTCCAGGTGATGGTCAAGGACTCCAAAAAATATGCTTCAACTGGCGGCTGGGGTTTTGGCCGCTTCATCAACGGCAAGCCCGTCGACGAGGCCCAGCATCGCACCTGCTTTGCCTGCCACGATGCCCGCGCCAAGGGCCGTGACTATGTCTTCACCCGGCTCGCGCCCTGAGACCTTCCGGAGGCCGTCATCTTGAAGACCTGGTTCATCAGCGGCAGCTCGCGCGGGCTTGGCCGCGCCATCACGGAAGCAGCCCTCGCGGCGGGAGACCAGGTGGTTGCGACTGCCCGGGATCTCCGTCAACTCGAACCGTTGCGAGAACGCTTCGGCGAAAGACTGCGGCTCGCAACGCTCGACGTCACCAATGAGAGCGCGGCACAGGCGGCCATAGCACTCGCGGTGGCGGCGTTCGGCGGCATCGATGTGGTCGTGAACAACGCCGGCTACGGAGACCTCGGGTCAGTCGAAGATACGAGCCTGGAGTCGTTCCGGCGGCAGATCGAGGCCAATCTGTTCGGAACCATCATCGTCACGAAGGCGGCGATTCCCGTGCTGCGCAGGCAGCATCGTGGGCACATCGTGCAATTTTCGTCGGTCGGCGGACGGATCGGCGCACCCGCACGCGCGGCCTATTCAGCGGCGAAGTGGGGGATCGAAGGTTTCTCGGAATCGCTGGCGCGCGAGATGGCGCTGATCGGCGTGCATGTGACGATCGTCGAGCCCGGCGGCTTCCGCACGGGCTTTGCGCAAACCGCACGTGAAGCAGATGAAGGCCGCGCGGAATACGACGCCGTCGTCGGCGCCGCCGTCAGGATGCAGCGAGATTATGATGGCCGCCAGCCCGGCGATCCCGCCAAGGCCGCCGTCGCCGTGCTGAAGCTCGTCGGTATGGATCGTCCGCCTCTGCGCATCGCGCTTGGTAGCGACGCCGTCAACGCCATCGCGGCGATGGACCGGCAGCGTCTCGAAGAGCTGGAGAGGTGGCGGACGCTCAGCGTATCGACCGACTATTGATCGGCGCGGCTCACTCGGCCGCCACCATCTGCTGCGTGCGCCACTGCCCGAGCAGAGCGCGGAGTGACGCCGGCTTCACCGGCTTGTTCAGCACCGCGACCTTTTCATCCCGCGCGGCCACCTGCACGGCGGGGCTGCGGTCGGCCGTTATCAGGATCGCGGGGATGGCGTCGCCGAAGCGGCGGCGGATGTCGCGGATGGCGGCGATGCCGTTGCCGCGGTCGAGATGATAGTCGACGAGCAGGCCGGTGACGCGGCGGCCGGCGGCTTCGATCGCGGCGATTGCGCCTTCGGGATCGGCAACCGCGATCACCTCGGCGTCCCAGGCCTTCAACAGCGTCCGCATGCCGTCGAGGATCGCCGCGTCGTTCTCGATGCAGACGATCAGTGCGCCCGAGATCGGCGTGCGCGCGAGCGGCGTCGCGCTGGTCACGGCGGCGGTGTGGGTGATCGCCTTCGCCGTCGGCACCGTCACCGAAAACACCGAGCCGCCGCCCGCGTTGGAGTCGATCGCGATGCCATGGTTGAGCACGCGCGCGAGACGTTCGACGATCGACAGCCCGAGCCCCAGCCCGCGCGCGATCCGGGCACCCTGCTCCAGGCGGTGGAATTCCTTGAAGATCTCGCCACGCTTGACCAGCGGAATGCCGACGCCGGTGTCGTAGACGCAGATCTTGAGCGAGGCGCCGCGGCGGCGGCAGCCGACCAGCACGCGCCCGCGGGGGGTATATTTGATCGCGTTGGAGATCAGATTCTGGAGCAGCCGCCGCAGCAGCAGCCGATCCGACTCGACCGGCAGCGAGCAGGGCACGAAAGCGAGCTCCAGGTTCTTGGCGCGCGCGATCGGCGCGAACTCGATTTCCAGCGAGCGCATCAAATCGGCCATCTTGAAGCTCGAGATCGAGGTCGCCATCGCGCCGGCATCCAGCCGCGAGATGTCGAGCAGTGCGCCGAGGATCTCCTCGATCGCCTGGAGCGACTCGTCGATGTTCTCGACCAGCCGCGTCTCCTCGCCGCTGTGCTGGCGCTCGACCAGGCTGGTGACGTAGAGCCGCGCCGCGTTCAGCGGCTGCAGGATGTCGTGGCTGGCCGCCGCAAGGAAGCGCGTCTTGGAGATGCTGGCGTCCTCGGCCGCGCTCTTGGCCAGCGCCAGCTCCGAGTTCAGCCGGGTCAGTTCCTCGGTGCGGTCGCGCACCCGCTTTTCCAGCGTCGCATTGGCGCGCTCCAGCGCTTCGGCCGCCTCGAACGTGGGCGTGACGTCGGTGAAGGTGATGACGAAGCCGCCGCCGGGCATGCGGTTGGTCAAAATCTCGATCACCATGTGGCGGTCGGGCAGGCGTTCCAGATAGGGCTCGCCGTCGGTGGTGTAGGCCGTGAGTCGCCGTTCCAGCATGGCCTCGCGCTCGATCGGATCGGCCGGCTCGCTCACGCCCATGAATTCCAGGATCTCGCGCAAGGGCGTGCCGAACTGGATGAAATGCGGCGGCACGTTGAGGAGATCGCCGAACTGCCGGTTGGAGCAGATCAGTTGCAGGTCGGCGTCGAACACCGCGATGCCCTGGCGCACGTGGTTGAGCGCGGTCTGCAGGATCTCGCGGTTGAAGTGCAGCGCCGCATGGGAATCGTCGAGCAGTTTCAGCGCGGCTTTGGCCGACACCGTCCGCTTGCGCAGCAGCAGCGACATCACGAGGCGCGAGGACGCCGCGCCGATCGAGGAGGCGATCAGGTGCTCGGCGTGCTGGAGCAGCTCGAAATCGGCCGGCGCCGCCTGCTCCAGCCGCACGTTGCGCCGGGCCGAGAACGCCTCGAAGGAATGCCGGGCGCGGTCGGGCCCGAGATATTGCGCAACCGTGGTCTGGATGTCCTGCACCGTGACGGTGGTGCGCCAGCGGCGGAAATTCGGAGATATCGGGGCGAGCGTGTCGGGCACGAACAGATCGGCCTGCACCAGCTCGATGGACGACGGCCGGCGCGCCAGCGACAGCAGCACATAGGTGAGGATGTTGAGCGCCAGCGACCAGATGACGCCATGCATCAGCGGGGGCAGGTCGGCACCGAACAGCGCCTGTGGCCGCAGCGCCTCGATTCCGAACGGTCCATGCTGGAGCAGCAGGATGCCTGAAGTCGAGGAGTCCATGAAGCTCGGCATGAACAGCGTGTAGAGCCACACCGCGAAGCCGACCAGCATTCCGCCGATCGCGCCGCGCGCAGTCGCCCGCCGCCACAGCAGCCCGCCGAAGAAGCTTGGCGCAAGCTGGGCGATGGCGGCAAAGGACAATAGGCCGATCGCGACAAGCTGGGTGTTGCCGAGCGCGCGGTAGTAGAAATAGGCCATCACCATGATGGCGAAGATCGCGAGCCGCCGCGAGCGCAGCAGGAAGTCGCTGAAATCGGCGCCGCCGGTGCGGCCCTCGGGCCGTCGTTGCAGCACCAGGGGCACCACGAGGTCGTTCGAGACCATGATCGAGAGCGCGACGCATTCGACGATCACCATCGCGGTCGCCGCCGACAGGCCGCCGACGAAAATGGCGACGCTGAGCAGCTCCCCGCCACCCTCCATCGGCAGCGCCAGCACGTACATGTCGGGATCGGCCGCGCCGAACGGAAAGGTGACGAGGCCCGCGATCGCGATCGGGATCACGAACAAATTGATGGCGACCAGATAGAGCGGAAACAGCCAGCGCGCGCGACCGACCTCGGCATCCGAGGAATTCTCCACCACGCTGACGTGGAACTGGCGCGGCAGCAGCATGATCGCGCACAGCGACAGCAGCGTCATGGTGAGGAAGTTGCCGATCGAGGGCGAATAGTTGATCGCGCGAACCGCCTCCGGCGTCTTCATGGCGCGCTCGATCAATTCGTGCGGCGAGAACATCCAGAAGGTGACGAAGATGCCGGCGGCGAGGAAGGCGACCAGCTTGATGATGGATTCGGTCGCGACCGCCAGCATCAGGCCGTGCTGGTGCTCGGTGGCATCCGTCTGCCGTGTGCCGAACAGCACGGCGAAGGCGGCCATCGCCAGCGTCACCATCAGCGCCATGTCGCCGAGGATCGGGATATGGGAGAACGCCTGGTCTTCGCTCAGAATGGTTTCGAGCGAGGAGGCGACCGCCTTCAATTGCAGTGCGATGTAGGGCACCGAGCCGATGATCGCGATCAGCGCGACGGTTGCCGCCACCGCCTGGCTCTTGCCGTAACGCGCGCCGATGAAGTCGGCGATCGAGGTGATGTTGTGGGCCTTCGCGAGCTGGATCACGCGGCGCAGCACGCCCGCGCCGAGCCCGATCATCAGGATCGGTCCGACATAGATCGCGAGGAAGTCGGTCGAGGCGCGGGTGGCGAAGCCGACCGAGCCGAAGAAGGTCCACGAGGTGCAATAGATCGCGAGCGACAGCGGATAGATCAGCCCGGACGCGCGGCCGCGCCCGGCCGGCGAGCGGCGGTCGCCATGGCTCGCCACCAGGAACAGAAAGCCGATATAGCCGAAGGCGACGGCAATCACGCCCCAGTCGTGGAGCATTGCGACGGGCTCTCCCAGGGCGCAACACGCGCCCGATCTCATTTTCCCTGTAAATCTAGCGCGTTGGGCGTCTGCAAGCGACAGCGAAATGCCGGGCGGGTGCTGGAACTGGCATTGTCGTTAAGCTGTGGGGCGAGCTGCCTGCACTCCCTCGCCCCGCTTGCGGGGAGAGGGTGGGGTGAGGGGGAGCTTCCGCGGGGGCGGTGATATTGGATTCGCGGAGACTCCCCCTCACCCGGATCGCATCTGGCGATGCAATCCGGCCTCTCCCCGCACGCGGGGAGAGGCGAAGAGAAGCCTCGACCGGGACCCTACTCCGCCGCCAGCGACTTTTCGCGCAGTGGCAGGCCGAGGCGGTCCCACACTTGCAGCAGGGCTTCGGCGAGCTGATCGATCAGGCCGTCATCGTGATAGGGCGAGGGCGTGATGCGCAGGCGCTCGGTGCCCTTGGCGACCGTCGGATAGTTGATCGGCTGGATGTAGATGCCGTGCTCTTCGAGCAGGAGGTCGGAGGCCTGCTTGCACTTCTCGGCGTCGCCGATGAACAGCGGCACGATGTGGGTATCGCTCGACATCACCGGCAGGCCGGCGGCATTGAGGATCGCCTTGACGCGGGCGGCGCGGTCCTGGTGGCGCTCGCGCTCCCAGCTCGAGGTCTTCAGGTGCTTGATGGCGGCGGTCGCGGCCGAGCAGATCGCCGGCGGCAGCGCGGTGGTGAAGATGAAGCCCGGCGCATAGGAGCGCACGGCGTCGATGATCTGGCCGTTGGCGGCGATGTAGCCGCCGAGGCAGCCGAATGCTTTTGCCAGCGTGCCTTCGAGGATGTCGATGCGCTGCATCACGCCGTCGCGCTCGGCAATGCCACCGCCGCGCGGGCCGTACATGCCGACGGCGTGGACTTCGTCGACATAGGTCATCGCGCCATACTTCTCGGCGAGATCGCAGATCTTCGCGAGCGGGGCGACGTCGCCGTCCATGGAATAGAGGCTCTCGCAGGCGATCAGCTTCGGCCGGCCCGGGCCCGCCTCTTTCAACAGCTGTTCGAGATGGGCGACATCGTTGTGACGGAACACGATCCGCTCGCAGCCGGACTGGCGGATGCCTTCGATCATCGAATTGTGGTTGAGCTCGTCCGACAGGATCAGGCAGTTCGGAATGAGCTTCGCGATCGTGGAGATGCCGGTCTGGTTCGAGACATAGCCCGACGTGAACAGCAGCGCGGCCTCCTTGCCGTGGAGGTCGGCGAGCTCGGCTTCGAGCTGCACCAGCGGATGATGCGTGCCGGCGATGTTTCGCGTGCCGCCGGCGCCGGTGCCGACGCGCGTCGCGGTCTCGACCATGGCGCCGACGACCTTCGGGTGCTGGCCCATGCCGAGATAATCGTTCGAGCACCAGATCACGACGTCGCGCTTGCCGTCGGGCGAGTGCCAGAGCGCATGCGGAAACCGGCCGGCGATGCGCTCAAGGTCGGCAAACACGCGGTAGCGCCGCTCGGTGTGCACACGCTCAAGGGCGGAATTGAAGAACTGGCTGTAATCCATCAGCAAAACCTGCACGGAACCGGACCAAGGGCTCGCATCTTCTTAGAGCTTTTCCAGCTCTAATGTCTATGCGCTATCCCATATTTGGGCCTCAGGGGCATTTGGGCAAAATGCCCTATCGTGCGATTTGAAACTTGATCCCGATCAAGTTCACGCGAGCCATAATGCTGCTCTGCACCATCCGCTGAAGCGGGGCCTGGCCGGCTAACGCGAGGCCCGCGCCATGAGCGGGCAGCTTTCGAGGATGGTGTCGGGGCGGGCGCCTTCGATGGCGACGCAGGGTCTGGAGGGATCGATCGCAAGCGCGTAGCGATCGAGGAGCGCGGTGCGGTCCGGCTCGCCGCGCATGTGCAATTCGCGGACACCACCGGGCAAGGGAGCCTTCATCCCGGCGCGGATACGCTGGTCAAAGATGCCGCCGGGGACGATGGGCACACCGATATCGGCGAGCAGATAGAAGCGCGACTGTGGTGGAAGCTGGGGCGCGATATAGGCGAGCGGCTTGCCGAGGATAAAGTAGGTCGCTGGCTGACGGAGTTCGTCCGCGATCTTGGGCCGGTAGGTGTCGGACCAGGGGCGGTGCCACCAGTCCGCCGGCTGCGACCACAGGGCGATCGCAACGGCGACCGTCATCATCAGCGCGTTCAGCGGAACGGAGGACGTCGCAGGCAATGTCGGCCTTGCGCCTGCAGCGAGGCGCGCGAGCAGCAGGACGATCATCGGGCCGCACAATAATTCCAGAACCACCGCGTAGCGCTGGATCGAGAACAGGCCGAGCCATGCCAGATAGGAGACCGCAAAGAGCACCACGAACTGTATGTCACGTCGTGTGAAGATCGCGCTGCTTCGCGCCATGCGCGCAAGCAAGCCGAGCACGAGTAGCACCATCACGATCGCGAAACGCGCGTCGCGGAATGGATGTTCCGCGCCCCTGTGGTCTCCCACCAGCCAGTAGAAGGGGTAGGCGAGCGCATCGGGCACGCTGTGGGGCATGAACTGCGCGTCCATCAGGTTGATGGACGCCACTTCCCTGGACTGGAACACCGCATTGAACAGCGGGAAAATCGGATTGCCGGTGTCGCGCCAGGCGATCAGGCACCATTCGCCGCCCGTCAGCGCCGCGCCGGCGATCCCGCCCAGTCCAAGAAGAACAGTGGCCTTGAGCGGACGCGTGGCGGCCAGCATCGCAGCCGCTGCACCCACGGCGTAGACGACATTGGTTAGCTTCAATCCAACCGCGGCGCCAATCAACAGCCCGGCCAGCAGGTGGTTGGCTGTGGGCGATCGGTCTGCGGCCAGGATCAGCAGGAAACCGCCGATCACAGGCAATGCAAGCAGCACGTCGGAAAAGCTGGTGCCCACCTCCGAGAGCGTCATCGGACCGAAGGCCGCGATCACGACCGCCGCCGCGGTCGCCGCGATGGTTGCGGCCTGGCGCAGGACCATGCGTGCGAACAGGCAGATGAGCGCGAGGTTGAGACCGTGAATCGCGCCCATGATCATCAGCCCATAGGGCGATGGCAGAAAGTGGCGGAGATAATAGACCGGAAAATAGACGATCGGATTGAAGTAGGTCTGAAAGCCCGGCGGAACCGCATCCAGGTGATAACGGCCGTTGAGCACGGCCCAGACATTGTATTCGTGGTAGTTCTGCCAATCCCAGTTGACGTCCTCGCCGCTCGCGAACGTGTAGAGCGCGCCTGCCAACATCGAGCAGAGGACGATGGCGACGGATGCGAGCGTCTTTCCGCGCAGGGCCGCCATCCATGATCGCCGGAATCCTCCGGCCGCGGCCGCGGAAGCCGCGTCGGACAGGTCAGCGGCTGTTGTCGCGCGTTGTTGCATCACGGCGCCAGGTGAGGGGCGGCGCCGCCACTTAAGATTGCAGAATTTAATAATGGATAAACGGTGGCCGCGTCGACCCGCTCAGGTCGTGCGGAACCGCAGCACGCCGTCGGCGGTTTCGGCCGTCAGCCGGCCCTCGACCAGCATGTAGTTGACGTGGGCGATCAGCTCGCCGGAGGCGAAGCCCATCTGGTGCACGTCGAGGGGATATTTGTTGAACACCACCGGCACCAGCTCGCGCGAGGTCTGCGGCACCTCGCGGCAGGCATCCGCGATCAGGCGGCAGCGGTCCTCGTGATGGTCGGCGAGCTGCTTGATGCGGGTCTTCAAGCCGTAGAACGGCACGCCGTGGCCGGGCAGCACCAGGAGGTCATAGGGCAGCGTGGTGGTGAGGCTTGCGAGCGAGGCCAGATATTCGCCGAGCGAGTTCTGGTCGGGCTCGACCGCCCAGACGCTGACATTGGGCGAGATCTTGCTCAGCACCTGGTCGGCGGAGAGGAACAGCTTGTCGTCGGCGCAATACAGCATCACCTGGTCGAGCGCGTGGCCGCCGCCGGTGATCACCTTGAAGCGGCGCGGGCCGATCACGACCTCGTCGCCATGCGAGATGCGGCGATAGGACGGCGGCAGCACCGAGACGCGCTTGAGATAATCCTGGCCGCGGCCGAGCAGCTTGTCGGTCAGGTCTTCGTCCATGCCGTGGCGGCGGAAGAACAGCCGCTGCGCCTCGCGCCGTTCCTCGGTGCCGCGGTTCTGGTGATAGACCGATTGCAGATATTCGACCTGCGACATCAGAAGCGGGCAGTTGAAGCGCTCGACGATCCAGCCCGCGAGCCCGACATGGTCGGGATGGGAATGGGTGACGATCAGGCGGGTGATGTGGACGCCTTGCAGCGGGCCGTCGAACAGCTTGGTCCAGGCTTCGATCGTCTCCTCATTGCCGAAGCCGGCATCGACCATCGCATAGCCGTCGCCGTCGGCGAGCAGGTAGATGTTCACATGGTTGAGGCGAAACGGCAGCTTCAGCCGTACCCACAACACGCCCGGCCGCACTTCCACGACCTCTTCGGGGCCGGGATGCTGTTCCCAGGGGTAGCGCAAAGCCTCGGCGGAGGACTGCGGGGTGTCGGTCTTCGAATGCATACTACCGGCTTAAACCCAGAGGCCGCGCGGCGCCAGCCAAAAAAGGGCGCGGGTACGGCTCGCATAGCGGTCATTCCGGGGCGTTTTTCCGTGGCCCGGACGAGCCGAAACGCTGTCATTCCGGGGCGCGCGCCAGCGCGAACCCGGAATCCCGAGATCGTGGTGCGAGATTCCGGGTTCGGCGCTATGTGCCGCCCCGGAATGACAATCAGGCCGCCCGCATGTTGTTGAGGAAGGCGTCGATCTCTCCGCGCAGCATGTCGGCCTCGCGGCGGAGCGCGTCCGAGGCACCCAGCACTTCGCTCGCCGCGGCGCCGGCTTCGGCGGAGGCGGTGGAGACGCCGACGATGTTGCTGGAGACCTCGCTGGTGCCGCCGGCCGCATGCTGGATGTTGCGGGCGATCTCGCGGGTCGCCGCACCCTGTTGCTCGACCGCGGCGGCAATCGTCGTCGTGACGTCGTTGATCTCGCCGATGATCCGGCCGATGCCCTGGATGGCGCCGACCGCCGAGGTCGTGACTTGCTGCATGCTGACGATCTGGGTGCGGATCTCTTCCGTGGCCTTCGCGGTCTGGCTCGCGAGGCTCTTCACCTCGGAGGCGACCACCGCGAAGCCGCGGCCGGCCTCGCCTGCGCGCGCGGCCTCGATGGTGGCATTGAGCGCCAGCAGATTGGTCTGCGACGCGATGGTCTGGATCAGATCGACCACGACGCTGATGCGGCTCGCGCTGTCGGCGAGGCTCTGCACCGTCGCATCGGTCGCGCCGGCTTCGTCGACCGCCTTTTTGGCGATCCCGGCCGAGGTGACCACCTGGCGGCTGATCTCGGCAATCGAGGACGACAGCTGCTCGGTGCCTGATGACACGGTCTGCACGTTGACCGAGGTTTCCTCGGCGGCGGAGGCGACCGCGTTGACCAGCGCGTTGGACTGGTCGGCGGTGTTCGACATGCTCTGCGCGGTCGACTGCATCGAGTTGGCCGACTGCGCGAGATTGTCGAGCGCGGAACGCACCGTGCTCTCGAACTCGGCGATCTTCGCCTCCATGCGCGCGGCGCGCTCGGCCTTGGCGACACGGTCCCTGTCCTGTTCGTCCGCCAGCGCCCGGGCCTCGATCATGCTGTCGCGGAACACGGTCAGCGTGTCGGTCATCGCGCCGATCTCGTCATGATGCCGCGAGCGCGCGATCTCGGTGTCGAGATCGCCGGCCGAGAGCAGCTGCATGGCGCGCTGGAGCCCGCCGATCCGGCGCAGGATGTTGCGGCCGACATAGAGCCAGACGAACAGCGCCGAGCCGACCAGCGTCAGCGCACCCAGCGCCAGCATGCTCGAGGTGGCCAGCGAAATCTCCTGGCGGGCCTGGAAGGTCGACGCGTTGGTCTCCTTCTGGACGCCGTCGACGAGCTGCTGCACGCTGATGCCGAGGCCGACATTGAGCTTGCGCGTCTCGTCCAGGATGGTCTGGCCGTAGTCGATGGCGTCGAGCTCCTTCTGGCGGATCTTGAATACGCCGGTCTTGCCCTCGCCGAAGGCGAACAGCTTTTGCACGGCGTCGCGCATCGCCTGCATCGAGGGCACGTTCGGGAGGTCCTCGAGGTTCGACTTGACGCGGTCGCGGGTCGCCTTGAACTCCTTCTCGATCGCCTCGAGCGTGTCGCTGTTGCTGGCCGAGAGCGCCGCCATCATGTCGGCGGCCATCAGATTGCCATTGGCGGAGACGGTCGAGATCTGGGCGACGGTGCGGGCGGCTTCGGTGGCGTCGTCCGCGGAGACGTCCGCCGCACCGAGGATCGCGTTCAGCCGTGTCTGTGCATCCAGCATCGCGGGACCGGCCGCGCCGACGAAGGCGAGCTGCGCCTTGCGCAGCGCTTCATACTGCTTGTCGTGCAGCACGCCGGTTTCCAGCCGTTCGCGCGCGGCCGACACCAGGCTCTGCGTCGCCTCGTCGATGCTCTTGGCGGTGTCGCGGAGCGCGGTCGCGATCTGCTTGTCGGCGCCGAGCTCGATGATCTCGCCGAGCTTGGCCATGGCGAGCTGCTGGATTTCCTGCACCTTCTTGGTCCGCTCGCTCAGCGCTTCGTCGGAGGGCGATGCCAACAGGCCCGGGCCTTGCGCCGCGAGCGTTGCGCTTTGCGAGGCGAGCTGAAGGCTCGCGGAGAGGCGCGGAATGTCGCGGCCGCTCAGATCCATCATGGTGCTGCCGAGATGCTTGAACACGAAGCCGGCGCCCGCCGAGATCACGAGGCCCATGCCCGCGATCACCGCGAAGGCCGCGAACAGGCTGCCGCGCACGCCCCATTTCGGCAACGAGAAACGAGGCCTGAAGCGGCCCAGGGCGTGACCAAGGCTCAGACGGATCGCCATCGAAATTCCCCCAGATATTCTTGCTTATGTTTTGCGGGCCGCAGTATCAGCGGCGCCGGTTAAAAAATCGCATTTGGTGCAATCGGTTGCGCTTGTTCCGCAGAGCGAAAAAAGAAAGGGCCGGCAGAGTTGCCGGCCCTTCGTCGCAAGAGAGGTCTTGGTTACCGATCAGTAGCGCGCGGCCACCGGGCCGGCCCAGTTGAAGCGGTAGTTGACGCCCGCCTTGATGGTGTGGTCGTCGGTGGTGAAGTTGCCGGTGCCCGCCAGCGGGCCTCCGGTGAAGTGCGCGTCGCCGAAATTGTAGTACTGATACTCGGCCTTGGCCGACCAGTTCGGCGCGAACATGTATTCGAGGCCGGCGCCGACGGTGTAGCCGTTGCGGTGGTCGCCATCGATCACGAAGGCGGTCGGCACGCCACCAACCGTCACCTTCTCGTTGTTGTCGGAGAAGGCGTAGCCGCCCTTCACGTAGAGCAGCCCAGGACCCCAGGTGTAGCCGACGCGGCCGGTGATCGAGCCGAGGCCGCGCTGGTCGTTGGTGTAGGCGACGCCGCCGGGGAACACCGCGCCGACGTTGCCGGAGAGCCAGGAATACTGGCCTTCGACGCCGACCACGAAGTTCGGGTTGAGCTGCCAGTCCGCACCGACCTGCAAGCCGCCGAGGAAGCGGCCGTTGCCGTTGTTGCCGGTGGAGAGGCCGTTGAAATTGTTGTCGCTGGAGAACGCGCCGCCGACATGGGCGCCGAGATAGAACCCGGTCCAGTTGTAGATCGGTGCGGCATAGGCCGGCGCGGCCTTGTTGTAATAGGGGCGGGCGCCGAGATCGGCGCCGACGGCCGGCGCGGCCGCGCCCGCCACGAGCAGCGCCACGGTCGCAAACAGAAACTTCTTCATCGTCTTGAACTCCAACACTTTGGTCCCCGGCAGGCGCGCTTTCCGCGCCGTCGTTGGTTTTGCAGATAGCTAGCTTTTGACGAAAATGCTGTCACATGCATGGCACAACGGCACCCAACCTAACTTATTGGGCTGCAATTGGTTTTCGTGCTTAATGCCGGCTTAAGAAATGCTGAAGGAAGGCTTAACCTTGCAGCCCGCGGGTAACCTGCGTGCGCCTTCCGTTAACCAAGTCGCCGCCGCGCCTCGTCGCGCATCTGCTCGCGGAACGCCGCGCGCTTGGCCGGCCGGTCTTCCTCGCGCACGTCGTGGCGATCGAAGATGTCGAAGTTCTCCAGGATCGGATAGCGCTCGCTCGCCATCGCCAGCACGCGCAGCACCTTGGTCGCAGCCAGGGTCGGGCCGCGCACCTCCCAGCGCCGGATGGTGTCGGCGCCGCCCTTCTCAGGCAATCCGCACAGCTTCGCCATGTCGGCTGCCGACAGCTTCCTGTCGAGGGCAGCGGAGAGGTCGTCGCGGAGTTGCTTCAGTTCGGGGCCGGTCATGTTGCTCGCGTCCAGGGGAGTCGCCGAAGGCAATGCACTAGCGCTGATTCGGGTCCAACCGAAGCCTCGCGCACAGCGATCGGCGGTCGCGGCCTTCAAGGAACTGATGCATTCGGTCGCGACCGTGAAGGAGCGCCACAACCGCAAGGCCTGCCGCCCGCGGCGGCGCTGATCAGGCCGTGCGACCGCGCACCGGCACCTTCGCGCGCGCACGGAGTTATGAACGGGAGTCCTATGGACATTTCCCGATCAATGAACAGTTGGCACAACGGGGTCCACGGCGACGAAGGGATCAGCCATGACAAGCATCAAACTCGCGATTGCCGCACTCATCACTGTCGGGCTGGCTACGGCCCCCGCCGCTGTCGAGGCGAAGAAGCACAGGTCCGCCAGACACTACAGCACGGGTGTCGTGGCCCCGACCTATGGCAGCGCCGGAGGGCCGCTGGCAACGCAACCCACGACCTACGGCAGCTCCGGACAGACCGTCGGCACGGTCACCGCACCCTCGATCGGTACGTACAATTGGCCGTCGGTGGGCGTGACCAACGCAGTCCCGACCTGGCGCAACACCACCAGGTAGGGAGCACGTCTGCGAGGCGCATGCGGGTGCCGGTCAGTGCGTGCCGGTCGCGAGGCCGGAAAGAAGATAGAGCGCGACCAGCAACGTTGCGACCGACAGCATCGTCGTGACCGAGACCGTGGCCGCGACCAGTTTCTCCTCGACCTTGTATTCGTGCGCCAGCACGTACACGGTTTTCGCCGTCGGCACGGCCGCGCATACGACGGCCGCGACGGTGTAGAGGGCATTGAGACCGGTGATTACGCAAAGTCCGTAGACGATCAGCGGCATCACCACCAGCTTCACGGCTGAGAGTGCGAACGATGCCTTCAGGTTCGATCGCAGGCCCTCAACCGACAGCCCGAGCCCGATGGCAAACAGCGCGCAGGGCGTGAGCGCGGCTGCGATCATGTTCAGATAGGCCGCGACCGGCGCCGGAATCGGCAAGCCCGTGATCGCCCATGTCAGACCAATGAGGGTCGACAGGACCATCGGATTGAGCAGGATCTGCTTCGCGAGGCCGGCGGAATGCACAGGCCCGTGCGCGTCCCTTTCCAGCAGGATCACCGTGATCGGAAACATCACGGCGGCCACGAACACCGTCGCCACCGCGGCGGGCAGGACGGCGGGCTGGCCGTAGATCGCGTGCAGGATCGGGAGCGCGACGAACCCGGTATTGGTCATCGCCGCCGCCATGCCATGGATCGTGCTGCTGGCGAGATCGCGCTTGCCGCCGGTGCGGACCGCCAGGAAGACCAGCGCGAAGCAGAGCAGGGAGCCGCCGCCGAAAGCGAGCAGGAAGCGCCATTCCAGCAGATTGCGCGCCGGCTCCTGCGCGATGGTGACGACCAGCAGCGCCGGCATCGCCACGTTGTAGGCGAAATGGACCAGCGCGTCCGCCAGCGAGCGCGAGAGATAGCCGAGAGCACCGGCCAGCCAGCCGGTGACGATGATCGCGAATACGGGAAGAACGAGGCTGGCGACCTCCATCCGGCTTTCCCCCTAACGAGCAACTGCACGCCATCCTACCTTGGCGATGCATGCTCGTCACGGTTCAACCGGATCGCGCCGCCCCGATCAGGCGGCCTGTGACCTCAGGCGCCCCTGCCGGTCTGTTGACCAAACACGCAGCGCCATCCCGCCAGGCGCTCGGCCGGATGCTGGTTCATCCATTCGGCGAGCTGCGGCGCGCCCATCAGGCAGGACTGCATCGACACGCTGGCAAAGTCCGACGTGGTGACGATCTGCTCGTGACAATTCCCCGGAGAGGAGAGGCTGCAGAGCACAGCGATGATCTTGATCACGACAGGTTTTCCACGCTGCTGCCGGCTGCACGACTGATCGTTGCCTTGTCCTGCTGCTCGCCGGCCGGGTCAGCCGACGGGAAGATGCTGTCGTAGATCGCGCGGGCCTCCTGGATGAGGCGCAATCGTTCGCGCTCGGATCTCGAGACAAACTGAATAACCTGTCCCATGCTCGCTCCAATAGATCGCTGATCCATCATCAGATGATGAAAATCATTCAATTGCGATATGGGGTGAAGGCCCAAGGCTTGCAGCCGTGCGGGCGGTCACAAGGGATAAAAAGCCCGTGACCGTATCGTTACGGGAGCGGAACGGGATACCGAAGCAAATCTCCGCTCTTATGTCGCCGGCGTGAGCTGCTTGCGTCCCATTCGTCGCGGCATCGTGAGGAGTATTGGGACCCACTGCATGACCGGTTGCGGCACATTTTCGCGTGCATCGAGTTGTAAGGTTACTCAGTGCACGAGCGGTTCGACGATCGAGCGGCTGATGCGACTGAGGGGCCACCCCCCGAAAGGATCAGCCATGACAAGAACGAGACGCTCCATTGCTGCACTCATCGCTGTCGGATTTGCGGCAGCGCCATTCGCTGCAAGCGCGCAGACGTCTACGGCGGGCACCCAAGGCAACACGAGCGGGAGCTCTGGAGCGCCAGCAACGCAAGGCACGACTTTTGGAAGCTCCGGACAGACTGTCGGGACCGTTACGGCGCCGTCGGTCGGAACGTCCAACCAGCCCTCGGTCGGCGTGACCAACTCAGTCCCCACCTGGAACAACACCAATCCTCGGGCCAAGTAGCAGCCGAGATCGGCTCCCTCACGCCGCCGGCGCGCGCTCTTTCCGTCCCGGCACCGCGGCCAGCAGCTCGCGCGTATAGGCGTGCTCGGGCGCGGCGAACAGCTGCGCGGTCGGCTTCAGCTCGACGATGGCGCCGCGCTGCATCACCGCGATGCGGTCACAGATTTGCGCCGCGACCCGCAGATCGTGGGTGATGAACAGCATCGACAGGCCAAGGCGCGTCTTGAGGTCTTCGAGCAGCCTCAAGACCTGCGCCTGCACGGAGACGTCGAGCGCGGAGACCGCCTCGTCGGCGACGATGATCTCGGGCTCGAGCGCGAGCGCGCGCGCGATGCCGACGCGCTGGCGCTGGCCGCCGGAGAATTCGTGCGGATAGCGGTCGAGCGCTCCGGCATCGAGGCCGACCATTTTCAGCAGATCGCGGGCGCGATCGAACGCCACCTTCGGATCGGTGCCGGCCGCGATCGGGCCGTCGGCGATGATGTGGCCGATCTTGCGGCGCGGATTGAGCGAGGCGAACGGATCCTGAAAGATCATCTGGATGCGATGGCGCTCGGCGCGCAGCGCCTTGCCTGTGAGCGAGGTGAGATCGGTCTCCCCGATCCGCACCGTGCCGCGGTCGGCTTCGATCAGCCGCATCACGAGGCGCGCCACAGACGACTTGCCGGAGCCGGATTCGCCGACGAGGCCGAGCGTCTCGCCCTTCAGGATGTTGAAGTTGACCGCACGCGCGGCATCGACGCGGCGGTCCTCGCGAAACCAGCCGCCCGAGGTGACGTAGGTCTTGTACAGCCCGATCACCTCGACGGCCTTGGCTTGATCGTCGAGCGGCTCGCGTGCCGGCGGGTCCATGGTCGGCACCGCGGCGAGCAGCGCCTTGGTGTAGTCGTGCTGCGGCTGGTTGAAGACGGAGCTGGCGGGGCCTTCCTCCACCACCTTGCCATGCCTGAGCACCACGACCTGGTCGGCGATATCGGCGACCACGCCGAAATCATGGGTGATGAACATCACCGCCATGTTGCGGTTGCGCTGGAGGTTGCGGATCAGCTTGAGGATCTGCGCCTGCGTGGTGACGTCGAGCGCGGTGGTCGGCTCGTCCGCCACCAGCACCGCCGGCTCGAGCGCGAGCGCCATCGCGATCATCGCGCGCTGGCGCTGGCCGCCGGAGAGCTGGTGCGGATAGGCCCGCACGATGCGCTCGGGGTCGGGCAGGCCGACCTCGCGCGCCAGCGACAGCGCCTTGGCGCGACGCTCCTTTGGCGTGAGCAGGCCGTGCGCCTCGAACATCTCCGCCATCTGGTCGCCGATCCGCATCAAGGGATTGAGCGCGGTCATCGGCTCCTGAAAGATCATCGCGAGCCGGCGGCCGCGCAAATCGCGCCAGCCGTCATCGTCGAGCTTGAGCAGGTCGCGGCCCTCGAACATGATCTCGCCGGACGTGACGTCGACCGTATCAGGCAAGAGGCCCATCAGTGCGTGCGCGCACATCGATTTGCCGGAACCGGATTCGCCGACGACGCAGACGATCTTGCCGGCCCTCAGGTCCAGCGAGATGCCGTCGACGGCGAACGGCCGCTCGGCGCTCTTGGGCAGCGCGATCCGCAGGTTCTTGATGGAGACGGTGGCCGGGGCGGTCATGGTCAGCGCCCCTCGCGCGACAGGCGCGGATTGAGCGCGTCGTTGAGGCCTTCGCCGATCAGGTTCAGGCCGAGCACCGAGATCAAGATGGCGACGCCGGGGAATACGGTGATCCACCAGGCCTGGCGGATCACGGTGCGGCCGGCCCCGACCATATAGCCCCACGAGATCAGATTGGGATCGCCGAGGCCGAGGAACGCCAGCGAGGACTCCAGCAGGATCGCGGTTGCGACCATCAGCGAGGCCAGCACGATCACCGGCGACAGCGCGTTCGGCAAAATCTCGCGCAGGATGATCCAGCTATTGCTCTGGCCCGTGACCACGGCCGCCTGGACGTATTCCCGCGTGCGCAGCGACAGCACCTCGCCGCGGACGAGGCGTGCGACCGGCGGCCAGCTCACCACCGCGATCGAGGCGACGATCGAATAGATCGAGGGTTGCAGGATCGCGACCAGCACGATCGCGAGCGCGAAGCTCGGAATGGTCTGGAAGAATTCGGTGAAGCGCATCAAGGCGTCGTCGACCCTGCCGCCGAAATAGCCGGCCATGGCGCCGATCGGCACGCCGACGATCAGCGCGACCAGCGTGGAGACAAGGCCGACCAGCAGCGACACGCGCGCGCCAAAAATCATGCCGGCGAACACGTCGCGGCCGAGCGCGTCGGTGCCGAGCGGCACGGTCGAGAGCGTGAAGGGCGGCAGGAACGGCCGCTGCACCATGCGCCAGGGCGAGTTCGGGAACAGCATCGGTCCGAACACCGCGACCGCGATCGCGACCAGGAGGATGATGAGCCCGATGACGCCGCTCGGGCTCTTCAGCATCGATTTCCAGAACTGTTTCATGTGGCGTATTCGATGCGCGGGTCGACCAGGCGGTAGACCAGGTCGGTGATGAGGTTGAAGATCAGGACCATGGCCGAGCAGATCACGAAGACGCCGAGCAGCAGATTGTAGTCCCGCTGCAACAGCGCGTCGTACATCAGACGCCCGATGCCGGGCCAAGCGAACACGGTCTCGGTGATGACGGCGCCGCCGATCAGCGTGCCGGAATGCACGCCGGCGAGCGTCACCACCGGCAGCAGCGCGTTGCGCAGCACGTGGCGGCGCTGGATCACCGCGTCGGACAGGCCTTTCGCGCGCGCCGTCTTGACGAAGTCGAGGCGCTTCACCTCGAGCATCGAGGCCCGCGTCATGCGGGTATAGGTCGCCATGAAGAACAGGCCGAGCGTCATCGCCGGCATGATCAGGTGCTTTGCGACGTCGACCACATGGGCAGGGCCGGTCAAATTGGCGCCGACCGTCTCGTAGCCGAAGCTCGGCAGCCAATCCATGGTGACCGAGAACAGCAAAATGCCCATCAGCGCCACCCAGAAGATCGGCATGGCGTAGAAGATCAGCGCGAAGACGGTGATGGCGGTGTCGAGGAAGGTTCCGGCAAAGCGCGCGGCGAAGCTGCCGAAGAGGACGCCGAGCATCAGCGAGATCGCGAACGCCGTCAGCGTCAGCAACAGCGTCGCCGGCAGCCGCTCGCCGATCAGCTTCGACACCGGCGCCTGCTGGCGGAAGGAGAAGCCGAGGTCGAGGGTGACGACGCCCTTGACGTAGATGAAGAGCTGCTCGGGCAGCGGCTTGTCGAGGCCGAACTTTTCCCGCAGCTGCTGGACGAAGATCTGATCGCTGGCGCCGGCCTCGCCCGCCATCACGACCGCGGGGTCGCCGGGGGCAAGCCGGATCAGGAAGAAATTGAGGACGACGATCGCGAGCAGAACGATCACGCCCTTCACGACACGCTGAGCGACGAAGGAGAGCATTTAGGGAGTCATATCTTGTAGCGTGACCTGGAGCCACATGGGCAGTGCGCTCCCTCGCCCCGCTCTTGCGGGGAGAGGGTTGGGGTGAGGGGCCTCTCTCCACGGGTGAGAATTCTGATGGACCTGTACCCCCTCACCCGCCGCGCTCTGCGAGCGCGTTGACCTCTCCCCGCAAGCGGGGAGAGGTGAAGTCAGGAGCGCCATCACTTGTCGAGCCATGCGTCCTTGAAGCCGTCATTGACCCCGATCCCCGTGGTGATCAGGTTCTTGACCTTGCAGCGCATGATGGTCGGGAATTGCAGCTCGAGCATCCAGGCCACCGGCACGTCCTCGACCAGGATCTTCTGCGCCTTCTCGTAGATCTCCTTGCGCTTGGAGTCGGGCGTGGCGACCGCGCCGTCGGCGAACAGCTTGTCGATCTCCGGGTTGGAATAGCCCTCGACGTTGTTGAACACCTGGCCCTTGGCGATGGCGCTGGAGACGTAGTTGCGGCCGACGCCGAGCGCGGGATCGCCATACTGATAGAGATAGGTGAAGGCGATGTCGTAATCCCAGTCGCCGATCTTCTGGTTGCCGCCGGCAACATCGGTGGCGATCGTCTCGATGTTCATGCCGACGTCCTGGAGGTTCTGCTTCACGGCTTCGCCCCAGCGCTGCCAGGTCTCGCCATAGGCGAGCGGCAGCATGCGGATCTTCTCGCCCTTGTAGCCGGCTTCCTTCAACAGCGCCTTGGCCTTGGCCGGATCATAGGGATATTTCGGCACGTCGGAGGTGTAGTACTTGATGGTCGAGGCGGACGGGCCGGTCGCGACCTTGCCGAGCCCGTTCCAGATCACGTCCTTGGCGAAGTCGCGGTCGATCGCAAACATGATGGCCTGCCGCACGCGCTTGTCGGCGAGCGGACCCTGGCGGTTGTTCAGCCACAGCCAGGCCAGCGGCGAGAAGAACTCCCAGCCGGCGCCGGTGACGCAGGTGTCCTTCAGCTTGGACAGCCGCGGCACGTCGAAATTCTCCACCGAGCCGCCGGGCAGCACGTCGACCTTGCCGGTCTCGTACGCCACCGAGCGCGCCGCGGCGTCGGGGATGATCTGCCAGTAGATCTCGTCGAGATAGGGCTTGCCCTTCTCGTAATAGTTCGGGTTCTTGACCAGGCGGATGAACGAGCCCTTCTGCCATTCCTTGAACATGAAGGGGCCGGTGCCGATCGGCGCGTTGTTGTAGGGGTTGGTCTTCCAGTCGGTGCCTTCATAGAGATGCTTCGGCACCATCGGCATCGAGCCGACCTCGAAGATGCCGAGGAACGGGCCGAACGGCTGCTTCAGCGTGAACACCACCGTGTAGTCGTCGGGCGCCTCGACCTTGTCGACCTGCACGAGGTTGTTGCGGGCGCGCGCATGGGTCTGCTTCAGCATCTCGATCGAGAACAGCACGTCGGCGGCGGTGAAGGGTTTGCCGTCATGCCAGGTCACGCCCTTCCTGAGCTTGAAGGTGTAGGTCTTGGCGTCTTCGCTGACGCTCCAGCTCTCGGCGAGCTCCGGCAGCGGCTCGAGCTTGGGGCTGTAGCGCAGCAGGCCCTCGAAGATGTTGCCGGACACCATCTGGACCGGCCCGTTCTGGACCATGGCAAGCATCAGGCCGGGTGGCTCGGGCTGGATCACGGCATTGATCACGCCCCCCGTTTTCGGCTCTTGCGCCAGCGCCGAGGCCGTGAGGCCGCAAGCCAGGAGGACACCAAGCAACACTCGTTTTGGCATGTCGTATCTTTCTCAAGCGAGACCAGCCGTAAACGCTTCGCACGTCGTGGCGCGCGAAGCTACGGCCGACCCATCCCAGTCCCCATCCGGCATCGAGGCTCACACAGTCTCATTCGGCGCCGCAAGATGAAAGTCTCGACAGTGTTCGCACAAAAAATGTACAGCGCGTCCTGTTTTCACTTGATTCATTGTCCTGTCACGGAGACAAGTCGGCCATGGACAATGCCACACGCTCCGAACGATCCCGCAACGCCGCGCTCGAGGCGGCGACCAGGATCATTGCGCGCGACGGGCCCGGCCGGCTGACGCTTGACGCCATCGCGCGCGAGAGCGGTCTCAGCAAGGGCGGAGTCATGCATCAGTTCCGCACCAAGGAAGCCGTGCTCAAGGCGCTGCTGGAGCGGCAGATGGAGCATTTCGAGGAATTCTCGACCCGTTATATGGCGAAGGTGAGCGCGACCTCGGCCAATCCCAATCTGGCGACGCAGCTTGCCACCGTGCGGGAAGCGGCCACGTCGCCGAATTCCGCGGCGCTGGCGCTGGTCGCGGCCATGGTCGAGAATCCCGGCCTGATGTCGCTGCCGCGCGACCGCGAGATGAAGCGGGTGGAGGCCATCAAGGCGGAGGCCGCGGATCCCGATCTCGCGCTGTTGCGCTGGGCAGCGGCGCGGGGATTGTTGTTGAGCTCGCTGTTCGGCATGTCGCCACTGAGCAAGGACGAGCACCAGCGGCTGTTCGCGCGCCTGCTCGATGACGACCAATGGCGGCCGCTCGAAAAGCCGGCCAAGGCCCGCGCCGTAAAGGCCGGCGACACCTCCGCGGCAAAGGCCGGAACGGCGCGCAAGCGCGCCTGATTCATCGTTAACGAATTCCAACCGTCGCTGCCCAAAGCCGCGCCTGCGGCCAAATGTGTCAGGCGGTCATTTCGGTACTTTACAAACCAACTGGTCGGTTTTATAACTGGAAACACTGAGGCGGCCCAAGGCGTCTGACATGGCCCCGGACGATGCCTTGGGCCGGCGATGGTGAGCGCCGCAGCCGCGTCTGGTCCCGCACGCGGCTGCGGTCGCCATGTTCTTCTTCTTCCCGAAAATGGCCTTGCGCCAAGCCGCAAGAGGAGTGTTGGAATGGATCGCTCGATCGCCCTGCGCGGTCTGGGAACGATGGTGCTTTGCGCGGGCGTGGCCGGCTGCGCCTCGGTTGCACCCGTGCCCTATTCCGAGATGGCATCCTCGGCCTACATGGCGCCGGACAGGTCCGATGCCTCCGGCCGCGTGCCCTACCGCTACTCCACGCCGGTCGACTGGCGCGCATATAATAAGGTGATCCTCGAACCTGTCGTGGTCTATCGCGGCCGGGATCACCAGTTCGCCGACATGTCCGACAAGGACAAGGCGACGCTCGCCGCCACCATGCAGACCCGCTTCGCCGAACGTCTGCGCAGCCGCTTCATGCTGGTGCGCGAGCGCGGGCCGAATACGCTGCGGATCAGGCTGACGCTGACCGGCGCCGTCGCCAACACGCCGGTGCTCGGCACGCTCTCCCGCTTCGACGTCGCCGGCGCCGTCTATAACGGCGTGCAGGCCGCGCGCGACGGCGAGGGCACCATGACCGGTTCGGTCATCTATGGCGTCGAGATCTTCGACGCCGCGACCGCGCGCCTGCTCTCTGCCTACGTCACCAAGCAATACCCGGGCGCCTACGACATCAAGGCCAGCGTCGGCGCGCTCGCGGCCGCCAATGCCGGCGTCGACAAGGGCGCCGAGGCGCTGATGGCGCAACTGAACTGACGTCACACCCCATCCAACGAAAGGTGCTGCTGATGAACATCTTCCTTCGCTTCGTGCTGCGCATCGCGATCACCATCGTGATGATGGCCTTCGGCGGCCGCGCCGGCGCTGCCACCCCCGCGGATCCCAGCGGCACCTGGCTCGTCGAGGACGGCCGCGCGCGCATCCGTCTGGAGCGCTGCGGACCATCGCGCGATCGCATCTGCGGCTTCATCGTCTGGATGAAGGAGCCGGCCGACAAGCGCGGCCAGCCCCATCGCGACCAGGAAAATCCCGATCCCGACAAGCGCGCCCGCGCGCTGCTCGGCCACCAGCTCATCATGGGCTTGCAGGCGACGGCGGAGGGCCGGTTCGCCGGCGACATCTACAATGCCGAGGACGGCAAATCCTATTCGGTCTCGCTATGGCGCGAATCCGCCGACCGCCTCAAGCTCAAGGGCTGCCTGATCAAGCTGCTGTGCCAGACCCAGACCTGGCAGCAGACCCTCGACGTCCAGCCCGGCCAGCTCGTCGGCCTCACCGGCGATCTCAACGGTCCCCGCGCCGACAAGGAATGGGCCCAGGTGCCGGCGCCGAAGCTGACACAAGTGAAGGGGAAGTAGCCTCTTCACCTCGCCCCGCTTGCGGGGAGAGCGAGCTCTATCTCAACCCCGCCCGCCGGAATCCCTCCAGATAATGCTCGCGGTCGGCGTCGCTCGCCCATGGCAGTTGCGTAGCGATCCAGTGCAGCGAGATGCCGGGCTGGGTGCGGCGCAGCTCCTGCAACGCCGTCTCGGCGAGCGCCCGGTCACCGGTCATGCCGGCCGAGACCGCGAGCACGCGATAGGCGCCGGTGAGATCGCCGCGGTGGCGGATCGCCTCGCGCGCCAGCGCGATCGCCTCGTCATAATGCCGCTCGGTGAAGCGCGCATAGCCGGCGATGCCGTGATAGATCGCCAGCGACGGATCGCGCGGTGAGAGCCGGATCGCCCTTTGCGCCGCCTCGAACGAGTCCTTCGACCGTCCGGCATAGGACAGCGCCAGCGCGTAATAGCCCTGCGCCAGCGAGAAGTTCGGATTGAGCGTGAGCGCCTGCTCGAACTCCGAGAGCGCGTCTGCAAGCCGCCGCGTCGAGAAGCAGACGCTGCCGAGCGCGGCATGCGCCCAGGCGTCCTCATGGTCGCAGCGCACCGCGGCGAGCGCGGCGGCTTCCGCCACCGGCGCCGCCGTGGCGAGGTCGGCCCAGCCGAGATGCACGCCGAACATGTGGCTCGCCGCCAGCACCGACAGCGCCTGGCCGTAGCCGGGATCGATCGCGATGGCGCGTTCGAGCAGGGTCTGAGCGGCGAGATGGTCCTGCCGCGTCACGCGCCAATAGTGCGAGAGCGCGCGCATCACCAGATCCCAGGCGTCCAGGCTCGCAGGCGGCTTGCGGCGGCTGCGAAAATTCTCCGCCGCATGGATCTGCGGCTCGATCGCCGCGACGATCGCGTTGGTGATCTCGTCCTGCACGGCGAAGACGTCGCCGAGCTCGCGGTCGTAGCGTTCGGCCCAGAGATGGCTGCCGGAGGTGGCATCGTTGAGCTGCGCGGTGATGCGCACGCGGTTGTCCGCCTTGCGCACGCTGCCCTCGACGATGTAGCGGACGCCGAGCTCCTCGGCGATCTGCCTGATGTGGACCGAGCGCCCCTTGTAGGTGAAGGACGAGTTGCGGGCGATCACCATGAACCAGCGCTGCTTCGACAGCGCGGTCAGGATGTCCTCGCTGATGCCGTCTCCGAAATATTCTTGTGCGGGATCGCCGCTCATGTTCTCGAAGGCGAGCACCGCGATCCCAGGACGGTCGGTCACGAGGCGCGCGGGGGCGGGCCTGGCCGCGGCCGGCGCGGGCGAGCCTGCCACTTCTTCCCTGACGTCGCCGACGAAGCGAAAGCCCTTGCGCGGGATCGTCCTGATCAGCCGCTGGGTCGCGCCGTCGTCGCCGAGCGCCTTGCGCGCGGCGTTGATCCGGCTGTTCAGCGCGGAGTCCGAGACGATGCGGTCGCTCCAGATCTGGCTGATCAGGTCATCCTTGCTGACCACTCGGGCGCGCTGCGCGACCAGATAGAGCAGCAGATCGAACACCTGCGGCTGCAACGGCACGGCCGTCCCGCCGCAGGTGAGCTCCCGCAGGTCGCCGTCGAGCACGTTGTTTTCAAAGCGAAATCGCACGTTTCTGTCGTCTCAAGCAAAAATCAAAGTCGTCTCAGGCGAAAATCAACCCTCCGCGAAAGTCCTGGGTCCTCCCGTGCGGCATGGTGCACCTACCATTGAAGTGCCGGCGTTTTGGCACAACGGAGCTTTCTATGACCCAAATTGATCAACAGGTGCATTCCATCGGCCCCGAGGTTACGGGCTCGCGCATTTTCAAGTTCATCGCCTTTCTGTACGGAATTGCGGCATATCTCGTGTTTTTCGTCACCATCCTCTACGCCATCGGTTTCATCATGGGGCTGGTGGTGCCGAAGACCATCGACACCGGAACCGACACGCCGACGGCCGAGGCCGTCATCATCAATCTGCTCCTGATGGCGCTGTTCGCCATTCAGCACAGCGTGATGGCGCGCCAGCAATTCAAGGCGTGGTGGACGCAGTTCGTCCCCAAGCCGGTGGAGCGCAGCACCTATGTGCTGTTCGCGAGCCTGTCGCTCCTTCTGCTGTTCTGGCAGTGGCGTCCGCTGCCTTCGGTCATATGGAACGTCGCGAACCCGGATCTCGCTGTGACGATCGTCACGCTGGCGCTGGCAGGCTGGGCGCTCGTGTTCACCTCGACCTTCATCATCAACCATTTCGAGCTGTTCGGATTGCATCAGGTGACCAATCATCTCGTCGGCAAGGAGCCGGCGCCGCCGCGGTTCAAGACGCCGCTGCTCTACAAATTCGTCCGCCATCCGATCTATCTCGGTTTCATCATTGCGTTCTGGGCGGCGCCGACCATGACTGCGGGCCATCTGCTGTTTGCGGCCGTGACCACGATCTACATCTTCGTCGGCATTGCGCTGGAGGAGCGCGACCTCATCGATCTCTTCGGCGACGAGTACCGGCAGTACAAACAACGGGTGTCGATGCTTATTCCCTGGCGCCGGTCAGTGTAATCCTTGCGTCTTTCCGCGCGCGTCCGCCGAAAGGAGGACGCGCCGCGGCGGCGACGCGCGTAGCACAGCCGGCGCGGGAACTCTTCACGAGTCCTGTCCTTGACGTCCCCGGGGGTGACTCCCCCTCACTCCGACCCTCTCCCCGCGTCCACCTTTTCGGCGGACGAAAGCGGGGAGAGGGAGACGACTTCCAGCCTTCATCAACGGAGAAGACCAAATGAAACATTTCGGAAACTGCTTCTGCGGCGCCGTCACTGTCGAGGTCACGGGCGCGCCGGAGGCGATGGGCTATTGCCATTGCCGCTCCTGCCGCTCCTGGTCGGGCGGACCGGTGAACGCCTTCAGCCTGTGGAAGCCCGAAGCCGTGCGCATCACCGAAGGCGGCCAGCACGTCGAGACCTTCGCCAAGACGCCGCTCAGCCAGCGCAAGTTCTGCAAGAAGTGCGGCGGCCATCTCATGACCAACCACCCGCCGCTTGGCCTGATCGACGTCTTCACCGCCACCATTCCCACGCTCGCTTTCGAGCCCGGCGTCCACRTCAACTATTCCGAGACGGTGCTGCCGATGCGCGACGGCCTGCCCAAGCTGAAGGATTTTCCGGCCGAGTTCGGCGGCAGCGGCGAGATGATGCAGGAGTAGGTCTTTCTTCGCCTCTCCCCGCTTGCGGGGAGAGGCCGGATTGCATC
>NZ_JBFULU010000037.1:0-76016 GCF_054049735.1 Bradyrhizobium sp. P5_C12 | reverse complement strand
GGCTTCATCCATCTCGCACCCGCAATGATCTGGATGCAATAAATGTCGATCGGTCCTAGTCCTTGCCTAGTCCGTGGCCTGATCCTTGAGCCGGCCCAAACTTTCCTGGCGTCCCAGCACGTCCAAAACCTCAAATATACCAGGCGACGTGGTCCGTCCGGTCAGCGCGGCCCGCAAGGGTTGTGCGACCGCGCCAAGCTTGAGACTATTTTCCTCGGCAAAGGCGCGCAGCGCGGCTTCCGTCGTGGCGCCGCTCCATGTCTCGACATTCTCCAGCGCGGAATGAAGCTGGCCGATCAGCTTGCGGTTCTCGGGCGTCAGCAGCGCCTGCGCCTTGGGATCAAGCTCAAGCGGCCGGTCGGCGAAGATGAAATAGGCGCTGTCGATCAGCTCGATCAGCGTCTTGGCGCGCTCCTTCAGGGCCGGCATGGCCTTGAGAAGCTGTGCCCGCGTCGTGTCGTTTAACTTGGCTTTAAGCTCGTTGCGGCTGGGCACGACGTGGTCGAGCACGTCCTCGAACATCTTCACGAGTGATTGATCGTCGGCGTGGCGGATGTAATGGCCGTTGAGGTTTTCCAGCTTGGCGAAGTCGAAGCGCGCCGCCGCCCGGCCGACACTGGCGAGATCGAACGCCGCGATCATCTCCTCGGTCGAGAAGATCTCCTGGTCGCCATGGCTCCAGCCGAGCCGGACGAGGTAATTGCGCAGCGCCGCCGGGAGGTATCCCATGGCGCGGTAGGCATCGACGCCGAGCGCGCCGTGGCGCTTGGACAGCTTTGAGCCGTCCGGACCGTGGATCAGCGGGATGTGCGACATGCTCGGCAGCGTCCAGCCCATCGCATCGTAGATCTGCTTCTGGCGCGCGGCGTTGATCAGATGATCGTCGCCGCGGATGACATGGGTGACGCCCATGTCGTGGTCGTCCACCACCACAGCGAGCATGTAGGTCGGGTTGCCATCGCCGCGCAGCAGGACGAGATCGTCGAGGTTCTCGTTCTGCCAGACCACGCGGCCCTGGACCTGGTCCTCGATCACGGTCTCGCCGGTCTGCGGCGCGCGCAGCCGGATGGTTGGCTTGACGTCGGAGGGCGCAGTGGCCGGGTCGCGATCCCGCCACAGGCCGTCATAGAGGCGGGTGCGGCCCTCCGCGCGCGCCTTCTCGCGCATGGCGGTGAGCTCCTCGGCGGTGGCGTAGCAACGGTAGGCCTTGCCGTCGGCGAGCAGCTGCTCGGCGACCTCGCGGTGGCGGGCGGCGCGGCTGAACTGGTAGATGACGTCGCCATCCCAGCTGAGCTCCAGCCATTTGAGCCCGTCGAGGATGGCGCCGATCGCAGCCTCCGTGGAGCGCTCCCGGTCGGTGTCCTCGATCCGGAGCAGCATCTTGCCGCCGTGCTTCTTCGCATAGAGCCAGTTGAACAGCGCCGTGCGGGCGCCTCCGATGTGGAGGAAGCCGGTCGGGGAGGGAGCGAAGCGGGTGACGACGGAATCGGTCATTCTTGGCAGGGCCTATGCATTGGAGGCGGTGGTATATAACAGGACCGGAGCATAACTAAAGCCCGGCAGCGGACCGCTAAGGCCTTGGCTCAGCCGAGCGAATTTGGCAGAAGGACCGCTGATTTCCCTACAGGATTTTCGTAATGACAGAACCGGTGGCGAACGAGGTTGGGCGCGATTTCATTCGTGACATCATCCAGGCCGACCTCGATCAGGCCAAATACAAGGAGATCGTCACCCGGTTCCCGCCGGAGCCGAACGGTTACCTGCATATCGGCCACGCCAAGTCGATCGCGCTCAATTTCGGCATTGCCCAGGAGTTTCCCGGCCGCTGCCATCTGCGCTTCGACGACACCAACCCGGTCAAGGAGGAGCAGGAATATATCGATTCCATCCAGGCCGACGTGCATTGGCTCGGCTTCGACTGGGGCAAGAACCTGTTCTTCGCCTCGGACTATTTCGACCGCCTGTACGAATGGGCGGAGAAGCTGATCCGCGACGGGCTCGCCTATGTCGACGACCAGACCCAGGAAGAGATCCGCACCTCGCGCGGCACGCTGACCGAGCCGGGCAAGAATTCGCCGTTCCGCGACCGCACGGTCGAGGAGAATCTCGACCTGTTCCGCCGCATGAAGGCGGGCGAATTCGCCAACGGCGCGCGCGTGCTGCGGGCGAAAATCGACATGGGTGCGGGCAACATCAATTTGCGCGATCCCGTGCTGTACCGCATCCTGCATGCGCATCATCCGCGCACCGGCAACGCATGGTGCATCTATCCGAGCTACGACTATGCGCACGGCCAGTCGGACGCGATCGAAGGCATCACGCACTCGATCTGCACGCTGGAGTTCGAGGACCATCGGCCGCTCTACGACTGGTTCATCGAGAAGCTGCCGGTGCCGTCGAAGCCGCACCAGTACGAGTTCGCGCGGCTGAACCTGACCTACACGCTGTTGTCGAAGCGCGTGCTGACCCAACTCGTGCGCGAGGGCCATGTCGCGGGCTGGGACGATCCGCGCATGCCGACCATGGCGGGCATGCGCCGCCGCGGCGTGCCGCCGGCAGCCCTGCGCGAGTTCGTCAAGCGCATCGGCGTTGCCAAGGCCAACAGCGTGGTCGACGTCGGCATGCTCGAATTCTGCATCCGCGAGGAGCTGAACCGCACGTCGCAGCGGCGCATGGCGGTGCTGCGGCCGCTGAAAGTCGTGATCGAGAACTATCCGGAAGGGCAGGTCGAGGAGCTCGATGCGATCAACCATCCCGACGATCCCTCGGCCGGCACGCGCAAGATCAGCTTCGGCCGCGAGCTCTATATCGAGCAGGACGACTTCATGGAGAACCCGCCGAAAAAGTTCTTCCGGCTGTCGCCGGGCAACGAGGTGCGGCTGCGCTACGCCTATTTCGTCAAGTGCACCGGCGTGATCAAGAACGATGCCGGCGAGGTGGTGGAGCTGCGCTGCACCTACGACCCCGCGACCAGGGGCGGCAACGCGCCCGACGGCCGCAAGGTCAAGGCGACCATGCACTGGCTGCCGGCGGCGGCGTCGAAGCCGGCGGAGATCCGCATCTACAACCAGCTGTTCTCCAACCCGAGCCCGGACGCCTCGAACTTCGCCGCCGATCTCAATCCGCAGTCGCTGGAGATCCTCTCCGACGCGCGGATCGAAGCGTCGGTCGCCGAGAGCAATGCGACCGAGCCGATGCAGTTCGAGCGCCAGGGCTATTTCGTGCGCGACAAGGACTCCACGCCGGGCAAGCCGGTGTTCAGCCGCACCATCGGGCTCCGGGACACCTTTGCGAAGGAAGTCGCGAAGGGGTAGGGGCACGGGATGCAAGGGGAAGCCGACGATATCGTGTCCGCCATCATGGCGAAGTGGTCCGTCGGCTTTGGGAAGCTCGACGCAGCCGACATTGCTGCGCTCTACTCACGGAACGCCTTCTTCTTCGGCTCGAATCCACGGCTTTACCGCGGCCGGGAAGGCGTCGCGGCCTATTTCAACGGCTTGCCGCGCTGGCATTCGCCCAGCGTCACCTTCTCCGAGGTGATATCCGCGTGGGTCGCCTCTGACGTGATCAACATGGCCGCCATCGCCTCGTTCGACCTCGGCGAGGAAGGTCCGCCGCTGTCGGTGAAGATCACCTGGGTGATTATTCGCGAGGACGCCGATTGGAAGATCGTCAATCATCACGTCTCGTCGAGGGTCCCGATGATCTAGCAGTGGAGGGCTCTGCCCGTTCCGCCAGGTGCGCGGTCGCCGCCCGCTAGATGTCGTAGTAGAGATGGAACTCGTAAGGATGAGGTCGCAGGCGGATCGGGTCGACCTCCTTCTTGCGCTTGTAGTCGAGCCAGGTTTCGATCACGTCGGCGGTGAAGACATCGCCGCGTAGCAGGAATGCGTGATCGCGCTCGAGCGCGTCGAGCGCCTGGTCCAGCGATCCTGGCGTGGACTTCACCTCCTTCGCCTCCGCAGGCGGGAGGTCGTAGAGATTCTTGTCGATCGGGCTGCCGGGGTCGATCCGCTTGTCGATACCGTCGAGGCCAGCCATCAGCATTGCCGCGAAGGCCAGGTAGGGATTGCAGGACGGATCCGGCGAACGAAACTCGACGCGCTTGGCGCGCGGATTCGGCGAATACATCGGAATCCGGCAGCAGGCGGAGCGATTGCGCTGGGAGTAGACGAGGTTGATCGGAGCTTCATAGCCCGGCACCAGACGCCGATAGGAATTCGTGGTGGGGGCGCAAAGCCCGCACAACGCCCAGGCGTGGCTCAAAAGCCCGCCGATGTAGTAGCGGCCGAGCTGGCTCAACTCGGCGTAGTCACCTTTGTCGTAGAACAGATTGGTCTCACCCTTCCAGAGCGATTGGTGAACGTGCATGCCCGAAGCGTTGTCCTCGAACAGCGGCTTCGGCATGAATGTCGCGGTCTTGCCGTGCTGATGCGCGGTGTTCTTCACCACGTATTTGTACATCATCAGGTTGTCGGCCATGCGGGTGAGGGTGGTGAAGCGCATGTCGATCTCGTTCTGGCCGCCGGTTGCGACTTCATGGTGATGGGCCTCGATCTGGATCCCCAGAGATTCCATCGTCAGCACCATTTCGGTGCGTAGCGCCTGCATGCTGTCGGTCGGGGGAACGGGAAAGTATCCCTCCTTCGGGCGCGGTTTGTGGCCGAGATTCGGCCCTTCCTCAGAGCCGGTGTTCCAGCTGCCTTCGCTGGAGTCGATTGCGTGCATGGCGTAGTTGATGCCCTGTGCGTAGCGCACCTCGTCGAAGACGAAGAACTCCGCTTCCGGGCCGAAATAGCTCGTATCGGCGCGCCCGGTGCCCTTGAGGTGGATTTCGGCTTTCTGGGCGATGTAGCGGGCATCCCGGCTATAGGACTGGCCGGTCACGGGGTCGCGGATGTTGCAGATGAGAACCAGCGTTTTGGCCGGACTATAGGGGTCGACGAATGCCGTCGTCGGGTCGGCGACAACCAGCATGTCGCTTTCCTGGATCTCCTGGAAGCCTCGGATCGATGAGCCGTCGAATCCAAAGCCCTCATTGAGTGCATCGGCGTTCACCGCGCTCGGCGGGACGGAAAAATGTTGCCACATCCCCGGCAGGTCGGTGAACCGCAAATCGATCATCTGGACTTTCTCGTCCGTGATCGCCTTCACGAGGTCTTCGGCTGTCGTACATTTCGCAACCATGGCTTCGCTCCCAGGTCAGCGTCCCGAGATCGCGTAGCCGTTCGGCCGCAACCTGGCGGCTCGCGACGGACTGTGGTCCACGTTCGGCGTTGTCGCCGCAGTCAGGCAAGCTTCGCGCGACGGCAGTCAGCTTTGATGTGGCCCGCGCATCAGCTTCATCGCGTCTTCGATGTGCCGCCAGGTTTTAGCCAATTCGAGCTCGCCCTTCTGCTCGAGGTCGATGGCGTTTTGAGCGGCTTCCGCAATGGCCTTGGGGCCATGGGCTTCCAGCAACTGCCGCGCATAATCGTGGATTTCCATTTCTCGCATGGCGTCATCTCCCTCTTGTTCTGGGCGCGAACCGGGTGGGCCGAGAACGGCAGACATTGACACCTGTCAAGCGCCGATAGTCTGCATCCTGGTGCGCCGCACTTGCAAGGGCCCTTTCCGGGGCATGGGCGGCCGGATGGGGCGCCGGCTCCTGGTCGCGGCAACACAGCGCAGGTCGGAGGGATGATTCTTCACCGGGGCGCCCCCACATCAATACGAGAAGGGAGGTGAGCATCATGCGCATCCAACATTGGCAGGACGCTGGTAGCCTGTTGGTGGGCGTGTGGCTGGTCCTGTCGTCCTTCGTCCTCGGCTTATCCGGGGCTGCCGTCTGGATCACCATCGCACTCGGGCTCGGCGTCATGCTGTTTGCCGTGGAAGCCTTTGTCGTCCCGTCCTACCTGGAAGAGTGGGGCGAAATGCTGCTGGGCCTAGCTCTGGTGCTGGCGCCTTGGTCCATTGGCTATGAGCCCGTATCGGCCACGGTCAGCAGCGTGTTGTCGGGCCTATTGGTGATCTTGCTCGCTGCCTGGGAATTGATAACCGATCGCGACTTCAGTACCTGGTGGCACGATCACTGGCCTCACCGCGCCGGCTGAGACGAGCGGTTGCCGGCTCCTCTCCGACCGCCATCGGCTGGCGGCCGGAGGAGAGGTGGTTACGTTACAATGCGGCTCTGGGCTCGATCGGTTGCCAGATGCTGATCTTGCGCGTCTCCGGCATCAGGAAGACAGCGAGCACGAAGCACACCGCGGGGACCACGATCGGGTAGATCAGTGCGTAGCCGATGCTGCCGGTCGCGGCGAATGCCGCCGAGGTGATGAACGGCACCAATCCGCCACCCCAACCGTTGCCGATGTGGTACGGCACGGAGACCGACGTGTACCTGATCCTGGCGGGGAAGAATTCCGCCAGAAACGCGCCGACCGGCCCGTACACCATCCCGACATAGCAAACGAGGATGAAGATGATGAAGATCGCGATCGGATAGTTGATGTTTCCGGGCTGCGTGACCGATCCCAGCCACAGATACAGCGGATAGTAGGTGATCGCGGCGAGCAGCATACCTCCGAGGATCACCGGCTTGCGGCCGATGTGATCTGACAGCCAGCCAAAGAAGATCAGGCTCGGCGTTGCAATGAGCAGCGCGGCTCCCACGATGTAGGCCGAGGTCACCGGGTCCACCTTGGAGACCTGCTGCAGAAAGTACAGCGCCCAGAATTGACCACTGTACCAGACCACGCCCTGTCCGATCAGGACCACGATGGCGATCCCGATGTATTTGATGTTCGAACTGAGGAAGGCCTCCTTCCACGGATTCCTCGTCATCTGTCCGCGGGCCTTGATCTCCTGGAAGATCGGCGTCTCCTGGAGCTGGAGGCGGATATAGATCGCGATGGCCACCAGCAGGAAGGACAGCAGGAACGGAACGCGCCACGCCCATTCGTCGAAGGCCTGATTGCCGGCATAGGTTCGGGTCAGAACGATGACTGCGAGCGACACCACGATCCCGAGAGTCGGAGAGGTCTGTAGCCAGCCGGTGTAGTAGCCGCGCTTGTCGTCAGGCACATGCTCGGCAACATAGGTGATGGCGCCACCATATTCGCCGCCGAGGCACAGCCCCTGGATCATGCGCAAGCCGAAGAGAAGGAACGCAGCCGCCAGCCCGATCGACTGGTAGGTTGGGATCAATCCGATCGCTCCCGTGCCCAGTCCCATTCCGCTGAGCGTGATGAGAAACGTATATTTGCGGCCGACCCGGTCACCCATCCATCCGAACAGGAATGCCCCCAGCGGACGGATCAGAAATCCTGCCGTGAACAGCGCGATCGTGCTGAGCAGGGCGGCGACGGGGTGGGACTGCTCAAAGAACTTGACCGATAGAACTGCGGCCAGGCTGCCAAAGATATAGAAATCATACCATTCGATGATGTTTCCTACCGACGCAGCGATGATCACGCGGCGAAAATCGCTCGGTACCTGCATGTGCGCCTCCTATGGCTTCAAAACGTCTCCTCGCTTGCTTCAGCGGTCGATCTTCTCGCGGAGAGCGTGATGCGCGGCGTTGCAGGCGCCGATTCAAAGAGTTGCGTCGGCAACGTCCGACCTCAGGCGCGTCTTGCGCCACCTGAGACGAGCTCCGGCGGCCTTAGAACCGCGAGCCACCACTGCCTGCCCGTCTGTCGGGGAGGCGGGGAACCGTAGTGTAATCCCACCACGGGCTGGCAACTTATGAGACTTTCGGCTCAATCGATCTGACATGCGGCGTTTTGCGAAAGAGATCGCAAGGGCTCGAATTGTCCGCGACTTCTGGTGAGCAGCGAACGGAAAGACATCTCAGGCGTTGTGAGGGATCCAGAAAAGGGAGCCCACCATGCAGAACATCGCAGAGCATATGGAAGTCATCGGCGCCGACGGCGTCCACATCGGCACCGTCGACAAGGTCGAGGGCCATCGGATCAAGCTGACCAAGAAGGACAGCGGCGAGGGCAGCCACAGGGGCCATCATCACTTCATCGACAAGGGCCTCGTCGCCGACGTCGAAGGCAACAAGGTCCGGCTCTCGGCCAAGGCGGCGGTGGCCGTGACGATGGAAGAGGAAAAGTAGCGCCCGCCGCCGCTCGTTCCTGATCCGTACCGCTATCCGCCCGCCCGCACGTTCCGGTAGCCTCCGCGTCCGTCGCGTATCGCAAGGTGCAGGGAATGGCGGAGCCGGGGCGGCCAGTACGGTCGCAGGGGATCGCGGGGACTTGGCCTGTGGGCCGACCCGCGTCCGCTGGTGGGTTTGTGCCGGCGAGCTTTGGCGTTTGGCCGGCAATCGTCGAGACATTGCGCGGATGGGCCAAGGCGGAAGCCGGCGCCGGGCGGCTGTTGCCGTGGGTCCCTGTCGCCTTCGGCGGTGGTATCGCGCTCTACTTTGCTGCCGATCACGAGCCGGTGCTTTGGGTCGTCGCTGCGACCGCGGTCGGGCTCACGCTCGCGGCCGTGCTGTTGCGGCGAAGCCGGATGTTCGCGCCGGCCATCATGATTGCGGCGGTCGCGGCCGGCCTTGCGATCGCGACCTGGAAGACCGCGCGCATCGCCCACGTCGTGCTGGCCAAGCCGCTCTATTCCGTGTCGCTGTCGGGCTTCGTCGAGACCCGCGACATCCGCGAGCGCACCGACCGCTTCGTGCTGCGCGTGACCGCGATGGAGGCGCAGCGCAGCGACGTCAAGCTGGAGCGCGTGCGGCTGTCGGTGCGCAAGGGCACGGCGCCCGAGGTCGGCAGCTTCGTGCAGTTGAAGGCGCGGCTGATGCCGCCGCTGTCGCCGGTGCGTCCCGGCAGCTACGATTTCTCCCGCGACATGTTCTTCCAGGGCATCGGCGCCTCCGGCTTCGTGATGGGTGCGATCACGGCGTCGGTGCCGCCGGATGCCGGCGGCTTGCGGCTGCGCTATTCCGCCGTCATGCAGGGCCTGCGCGATGCGATCGACGCACGCATCCGCACGATCCTTGATGGCGACAACCGCGCGATCGCGACCGCGCTGCTGACCGGGCGGCGCGATGCGATCACCACGCCCGTCAACGACGCGATGTTCATCTCGGGGCTCGGCCACGTGCTCTCGATCTCCGGCTATCACATGGCGGTGGTCGCCGGCGTCGTCTTCTTCGCGGTGCGGGCGCTGCTCGCCCTGATCCCGGGACTGGCGGTCGGCTTCGCCATCAAGAAATGGTCGGCGGCTGCGGCGCTGGTCGCGGCCGCGTTCTATCTGCTGCTCTCGGGCGCGGAGGTTGCCACGCAACGATCGTTCTTCATGACGGCGGTGGTTTTGATCGCGGTCATGGTCGATCGCCGCGCCATCACCTTCCGCACGCTGGCCGTGGCCGCGCTGATCGTGCTGGCGGTCGCACCCGAAGCGCTGGTGCATCCGAGCTTCCAGATGTCGTTTGCGGCAACGCTCGGGCTGGTCGCGCTGGTGCAGATCGGCATGCCGAACCTGTTCGCCTCGCCCGATCATTCCGCGACCGCGCGGATCGCGATGTGGGGCGGCCGCGAGATCGCGATGTTGTTCCTGGCCTCGCTGATCGCGGGGCTTGCGACCACGCCCTATGCCGCCTTCCACTTCCACCGCGTCACGCCGTTCGGCGTGCTCGCCAATCTGGGCGCCATGCCGGTGGTCTCGGCGCTGGTGATGCCGGCGGGGTTGCTGGGCTTGCTCGCGGCGCCGTTCGGGCTCGACAGCGTGTTCTGGTGGCTGATGGGGGTCGGCATCGACTGGATGGTCGCGGTCTCGCGCTGGGTGGCCGCGCTGCCCGGCGCGGTCGGCCGCATCAGCGCCTTCGGCATTGCGCCGCTGATCGCGGCGAGCCTCGGCATCATCCTGATGGGTCTGTTGCGCACGCCGTTGCGCTGGTCCGGCGCGCTGGTGCTGCTGGCCGCGATCGTCTGGGGGCCGTCGGTCCGGCAGCCCGATATTCTGATTGCCGGTGACGGCCAGAGCGTCGCCGTGCGCGGCAGGGACGGGCGCCTCCACCTGATCAGGGCCGGCAAGGACAGCTTCCTGCTCAAGGAGTGGCTCGCCGCCGATGCCGATCCCCGCGACGCCGGCAGCACTTCGTTCGGTGATGGCGTGTCGTGCGACGAGCTGGGCTGCGTGACGCCGCTCGCCGACGGGCGCCTGGTTGCGCTGGCGCTGCGCGTCGACGCGCTGGCGGATGATTGCAGCCGCGCCGCGCTGGTGGTGACGGCGCGGCCCGCCTCGCCGGATTGCGCCGCGATGGTGGTCGATCGGCAGCGTCTGGCGCGGCAGGGCGCGCTGGCGCTGACCCAGCGCGGCGATGGATTTGCGGTTCAGGCGGTACGGGCGAGAGGCACCAACCGCCCATGGTCGCCGGCCGCGGCCGGCGAGGGGGATTTCGACGGCAGCCTTGCGCCGAAGACGGCCGCGCCCCGCAGCAAGGACGCAACGCCGTCGGAGGCCGACTTGCAGGCCGAGGACTGAGCTGAACGCCTACAGATACCAGGCCAGCATGGCGTTGAGACCTGCGTGCCCGATCACCGGCAGGACCACCATCCGGCTCAATCCGGCTGCGCGCGCCTCCGCGGCCGCGATCGAGCCGTCCTGCGCGAGATCGTCGTTGAGCGCGGGCATGCCGGTGGCCCAGGCCCCGCCGATGCTGCCGTCGCCCCTGGCGATCGATGTCGTCGCATAGAGCGCGGCGAGGTCGGTCTGCGCGCTGCAATCGCCGGCGCGAAACACCAGCGCCGTACGGGCCTCGTTCGGGACCCAGATCTCGAAGCGCCGCGCAATCGGGGTGGCCTGCGCGGACAGGAATGTCAGGACCCAGGTCTGGTCGGTGCCGGTCCGGTAGGGCACGCCGACGCCGAGATTGATCCCGACCTTGGCGGCGTCCTCCCAGCGCAGAAAACTCTTGGCGTCGTGCAACTCCTTGATGATCAGTGGCAGGCCGGCTTTCCAGGTGCGTCCGGGCAGGCCGAAGCCGCGCGGAAATCTGGTGTGGCGCGAGTTGAACTCGAACATGTCGGCGGTGCCGTAATAGCCGTCGACCAGCCCCATCTCGTACGAGACCGCGGCGTCGTTGTGCCAGAGCTCGATCGCGCCGACATGCGCCTCGTCGTCGCCGCAGAACAGCACCATGACCGCTTGCAAAAATTCGCCGGCAAACACCGGCACCGCCACGCCGCAGGTCAGGCCGGCCGCGACGGCCTGATCGGTGCGCTTGAAATAGGAATTGGCGAATTTGGTGAGGATCACGGGATGACCGCTCGCCCAGGCCTTGCCGGGCAGGCCCTCGTCATATCCGAAGCGCAAATCCTCGCTCACGGCCTTGAATGCGGACAGGCCTTCGCTGTAGAGGCCGCCGCCGAATTCCAGCCGCATCCGCGTCCGGTCGGGCACCCAGAGTTCAACGACGCGAATGAAGGTTTTCATCGAACGTGTCCGCCGCCTCAAGCCGCAACAGCATCGGCCATTTGCTTGCGGAACGGACGTTCAAAATTCAGGCAGGGCAGCGCAAACTTCGTGCGGCGGGCTGGCGGTCGATCCGGTCGGATTTCGCTCGATGCAAACCACCCCCATCTCGCCGGCCGCGGCCGGCGATGGCGGTTTCGATCCTGGCGCTTGATCTGTCGGCCAGGAGACAGCCGCGTCAGCCGATCGGCAGGCGCGTGATGGTCGGCCGATTGTCGGCGACGACCTGCGGCTTGTGCTCGCCAAGCGGCTGTGTCACCGGCAGTTGCAGCACGGTTGCGCGCTGGCCTTCGACGAGCTGCGTCACCAGCACGTATTTGCCGTCGGGAAACTCGATCGCGTCATGATGGCGGTCGGGGATGTGCGGATCGATCTTGCCGAACTTGCCGACGCGCGAGTTGATGGTGCGGGTCCAGATCCAGCGATTGTCGTAGCGGACGTTGTCGGCGAAGGCGAGCTCCGTTCCCGGCAGCAGGCAGACCGCGACGGAGAGATCGGCTTCGGAGGCGAAGCCGCGCGTCGAGGTGCCGCGGAAGGTTGTCGTGACGATCGTCTCGCCGACTTCGGCCGGGCGCGTCGCGACGGCATGCAGGCTGTAGTCACACATCGGGTGCTCCTCGTTCAAGGATAGCGACCCGCGCCTCTTTCAGAGGCACAGGCCTCGATCAGAGTGGAAGCATGTTAGCGTGTTCTTGGTTGTAGGCAAATCTGCGGCTTGGGTCCGCAGCCCGCGATCACATTATCTTTTCCGAATCGAGCAGGAACAAAGTCCGCTTTCGTGCATTACGCCGGACACAAAGGTCAGCGTCCGGCCGGTGCCGACCATCCCGAATATTGCCAGCTCGGTTGCGACGTCTGCTCGACGGCGTTGCGGGCATTGCGCAATTGCGCGCTGACCGCGGTCTCCTTGTTGTGGGCATGGCGGTGCGGCTGTGCGGCGAAGGCCTGCGGCGCGGTGCCGGCGATCAACGCAGTTGCGAGCACACTCAAAACGATCTTGCGCATGGTTGTCTCCTCGGTCTCTCAAGGCCGCGAAGCCAAGCGCTTCGTGCGGCGTGCCGAGGATCTAGCGCCGGAGAGGTGGCCGGATAATCTGTGCAAAACCAGAAAGACTATCCAGCCGGAGCGGACAATCCGTCCGCTCCCAATCCGTCCGCTCCAATGGGTATCGAATGACCGCCGGATCAGCTCAGTACTTGCGGTACAGCCCGATCAGCTTGCCCTGGATCTTGACCCGGTTCGGCGGCAGGATGCGGACCTCATAGGCGGCATTGGCGGGCTCGAGCGCGATCGAGGCGCCACGACGGCGGAAGCGCTTCAGCGTGGCTTCCTCGTCGTCGATCAGGGCCACGACGATGTCGCCGGTATCGGCGGTCTCATTGCGCTGGATCAGCGCCATGTCGCCGTCGAGGATGCCGGCCTCGACCATCGAATCGCCGCGCACTTCCAGCGCATAGTGCTCGCCCGAGCCGAGCATGTCCGGCGGTACGCTGATGGTGTGGCTGCGGGTCTGCAACGCCTCGATCGGCGTGCCGGCCGCGATGCGGCCCATCACCGGCACCGCCACGGGGCGCTCGCCGTCGTCCGCAGGCGCGTTGGAGCGCACCTTGCCGAGATTGCCTTCGATGACGCTCGGCGTGAAGCCGCGCCGGCTTCCGGCGGCCGCCTGGAGCTCGGGCAGCTTGATCACCTCGATGGCGCGGGCGCGGTTGGGCAGGCGCCGGATGAAGCCGCGCTCCTCGAGTGCGGTGATCAGGCGATGGATGCCTGATTTCGAGCGCAGATCGAGCGCGTCCTTCATCTCGTCGAAGGAGGGCGGCACGCCGCTTTCCTTCAGACGCTCGCTGATGAACCGCAGAAGCTCGTATTGTTTGCGCGTTAACATCTCGACCAAATCCCCCGGTTGATGTCGTTCGATTCCGAGACGGTGAATTCAGCGGCGAGCCGCCAGATGCTCGAAACAAATCATGAACGGACACTATATGTTCGATATGTGTTCCGCAACTGCTTAATTTACCGTGAACGCGACAAAGTTCGCCGAACGCGTGTGATCGACGCGTTCAGGCCGGCAGCAGCAGCACCTCGCATGGCGTGCCTGCAGCAGCCTTCGGCGCCAACGGCGCGCGCACGAGAAGTGCCTGTGCCGCAGCAAGATTCGCAAGCAGCGAGGAATCCTGATGATTGACGGGAAGGGCGACGAGCGTGCCGTCCTCACGCCGCTCCAGACGCGCGCGGAGATAGTCTTCGCGCACGTCGTTGGGCCCGACGTCGCGGCCGAGCACCGCGCGCTCGCGGCGGTGATGAATCATCTCGCGGCCCGACAGCGCGCGAATCAGCGGCACCATGAACAGGAAGGCGCACACATAGGACGACACCGGATTGCCGGGCAGGCCGATCACGCGCATCGCGCCGAGCCGTCCGTTCATCATCGGCTTGCCCGGCCGCATCGCGATCTTCCAGAACGCCATCGAGATGCCTTCGGCATTGAGCGCCGGCTGGACCAGGTCGTGATCGCCGACCGAGGCGCCGCCGGTCGTGATCAGGATGTCGGCGCCGCTCTCGCGCGCACGGCGGATGCCGGCGGTGGTCGCCTCCAGCGTGTCGGCGGCAATGCCGAGATCGATGGTCTCCGCGCCCTCGCCGCGGGCGAGCGCGTGCAGGGCGTAGCCGTTGGAATAGACGATCTGCCCCGGGCCGGGTGTCGTCCCCGGCATCACCAGCTCATCACCGGTGGCGAGGATCGCGACCTTCGGACGGCGGCGGACGGGAAGCTCGGGGTGGTTCATGCCGGCGGCGAGCGCCAGGCCCCGCTCGGTGAGGCGGGTGCCCGCCTTCAGCAGCACATCGCCCTCGCGAAAATCGACGCCGGCGGGGCGTATGTGCCGTCCGGCGATGGCGGCTTCCCTGATCGTGATGCGCTTGCCGTCGGCGACCGTGTCCTCCTGGATCACGACTGCGTCGGCGCCGTCGGGTACGACGCCGCCGGTGAAGATCCGCACTGCTTCGCCGGCGCCGACCGATTTCGCAAACGGCCGGCCCGCCGCGACCTCGCCGACCACGGTCAGCTGGGCGTCGACCTTTGCCGCATCGGCCGCGCGCACGGCATATCCGTCCATCGCCGACATCGCCTGCGGCGGCTGCGTGCGCCGCGCCGCGAGGTCGCGCGCGAGCACGCGGTGGAAGGCCTCGGCGAGAGCAATCATCTCTTCGGGCAACGGCTCCACGCCGGCCAGCACCGCGGCGAGCGCGTCAGAAACCGGCATCAAGGCCACGGGGGAAGACTCCTGCTGGGCACGGTCGGGCGGATGAACGGCGACGTTCTAGCCGAGCGCGGGCGCGGAGGCAAAACGGCGACGAGGCAGGATGATTCATCCGGCCCGGTCTATTCGGCAAGAGGGGGGTGTCAGGTCCGGCGCGGCATGATCCGGACAACAAGAACGATCGGCACCAGCGTGGCCATGGCGAGAACGAGAACGACCAGAGCCACGGCCAGCATCGATCAACTCCTTGTCTGCGCGCCCGGACTGAGGTCGGTCGCCACGTCAGGCGAAGCTACGTCAGGAGCCTTGGGGCCCTGATCCTTGTCGGGCAACGGATCCGCCTGTGATTTCAGATCGGCTGCCTTGCGCACGAGCTTGGCGGAAAGGTCCGAATCTGAGGTCGTCCTGGCGAATTCAAGGAGAAGAGAGGCCTGCTTGGTGAGGTAGGTCTTGCCCAACACGATGATGCGTCCGTCCGTAGAAGTCCCGACGGACTCAAGAGTCCGGAAACGGGCATTCCGTTCCCGGAACTCTGCATAAAAATGCACAAAGTGGTTTGGTTCCTCATTTTCGAGCCAAGGTTCGAGCCAAGGTTCGAGCCAAGGTTCGAGCCAAGGGTTCCGGGGAACTCCCGGTTCCACCCGCCAGCCCATGCGCCTGGATCAGATTCCCAGCGCCTTGAGCGCGTCTCCGACGTCGCGGGGCGACGTCACATGCACCGCGGTCAGGCCGCACGCCCGCGCCCCCTCGACGTTTTCGGCGAGGTCATCGAAAAACACGATACGCCTTGCCGGCACGCCGATCGCCGCCACGACATGGTCGAAGGCTGCCGCATCCGGCTTGCGCAGGCCGATGCTGGACGACAGGTACAGCTCGCGGAAATGGCCGAGCAGGTCGGCATACTCTCTCGAGAAATAGTCCACATGCGGACGGTTGGTGTTGGAGAAGGCGTAGACCGGCATCTGCCTGGCCGCGCGCGGCAGCAGCTCCGCAATGTCGGGCATCTCGCCGGCAAAGATCGCGTTCCATCCTTCGAGGAACTGCGCATCCGAAATGCCGATTCCGAGCGAGGCGCGCAGCGAGGCGAAATAGTCCTCGTCGCTGATCTTGCCGACCTCATGCAGCCGGTAGGCATCGTCGCGCACGTAGCGCGCGACGATGGCCTCGGGCTTGCAGCCGGCATGTCCCGCCCAGCAGGCGATCGCCTTGGAGAAATCGATGTCGAGCACGACGCGCCCGAGATCGAACAGAAGCGCATCCGCGGCTCCCGGAGAGAGCGATGTCATTGCGTCCTTTCAGGTCAGTAGCGATAGGGCTCGTCGTGGAACAGCGGGAACGCGCTGAACACGCTCGGCGGGTTTGTCGCGGTTGCCGGGTGCAGGCAGGACTTGTTCACCTCGGCGAACGAGGTGGCCCCCAACAGGCCGAGGCAGCGCAGCACCTCGTCCTCCAGGAGCTCCAGCATTCCGGTCACGCCGGCCTCGCCGGCGGCCGCCAGCGCCCAGCATTGCAGCCGGCCGATGCCGACGAGGTCGGCGCCCGCCGCGATCGCCTTGACGATGTCGGTGCCGCGGCAGAAGCCGCCGTCGACCATGATCCTGGCGCGGCCCTTCACCGCCTCGACGATCTCGGGCAGCACATGCATGGCGCCGCGGCCGTGATCGAGCTGGCGGCCGCCATGGTTGGAGACGTAGATCCATTCGACGCCGTGATCGACCGCGATCTGCGCATCCTCGGCGGTGGCGATGCCCTTGAGGATCAGCGGGATCTTGAACTTGTCCTTGATCATCTTCACGGTCCGCCACTCCAGACCTTTCTGGAAATCGCCGCCGGTGGCGCGCAGCCGGCTCTCGCGAACGTAGCGCTTGGCGATGTCACGTTCACGACGGCTGTAATGGGCGGTGTCGACGGTCAGGCAGAAGCCGGCGTAGCTGTGCTTCACGGCGCGGCTGACGACATCCGCGACGAAGTCATCGTCGCCGCGGACATAGAGCTGGAACAGGCGCAGCGCATCGGGGGCGGCTTCGGCGGTCTTCTCCAGGCCGGGCTCGGACACCGAGCTCAGCATGTGCGCCGCGCCGAAGGCGCCGGCGCCGCGTGCCACGCTGGCAGCACCATGGGGATCGAAGATTTCGAGCGCGCCGACAGGGGCCAGCACCACCGGCAGCCGCATCTTGCGGCCGAACTGCTCGACGGAGCCGTCGATCTTGCGCACGTCACGCAGCACGCGCGGGCGGAACGCGATCTCGTCCAGCGCCATGCGGTTGCGGCGCATCGTGGTCTCGGTCTCGGCGGCGCCGATGATGTAGTCCCAGGCGTTCTGGTTGAGGTTGGAGCGCGCCTTCCGGATGAATTCGTGCAGGTTCTGGAACGGCTCGTTGCTGGCGCCGAGTTCGACGTTCCGTTGCGGCCGGAGCGCTTCGTTCATTGTTGTGTCCTCCCGAGAATTTGAAGCCTTATGCCATCGCCTATCCCGTCCGGCGCGCCAAAACTATCCTAAAATCGCATGGCTGCGAGGCGTGGACCGGTCGACCGATTCCCGCCCTGCGCGAGGCGGTCCGCGAACGTTGCCAAAAGTTTAGGCCCGGGCGAAGGGATTTTTGCGGTGTACCCGCCGGACGGGCGGGCCGGCCTTGAAGAAACCAGATTGGTATTGTGAGAAGCTGGCTGGATCGCCATTTGCATGGCGGCTTCCAAGCCCCAACAGAACCGCTAGAGCAAAAAGGCCAGCCTACCCATGCGGAAAACCCTGCTGTTCCCACTGGGCGCGCTCACCGGAGCGTGTCTGACCCTTTTGGCATCCGGTCCGCAGAGCGGATTATGGGCGGCACGGGCGGCGGCTGGCGCGGACGACGCCTATTCCCAGCTCAATCTGTTCGGCGAGGTGTTCGAGCGGGTGAAGGCGAGCTATGTCGAGAAGCCCGACAATTCCAAGCTGATCGAAGGCGCGATCACCGGGATGGTGACCTCGCTCGATCCGCATTCGCGCTACATGAACGACAAGGCCTGGACCGAGATGCAGGAGACCACCTCCGGCGAATTCGGCGGGCTCGGCATCGAGGTGACGATGGAGGAGGGCCTGGTCAAGGTCGTCTCGCCGATCGATGACACGCCGGCGTCCAAGGCCGGCATCATGTCGGGCGACTTGATCAGCAAGATCGACGGCGACGCCGTGCAGGGCATGACGCTCGAGCAGGCCGTCAACAAGATGAAGGGCCCGGTCGACACCAAGACCAAGCTCACCATCGTGCGCAAGGGGGCCGATGCCCCGCTCGACGTCGCGATCACGCGCGAGATCATCCATGTGCGCCCGGTGCGCTTCCACGTCGAGAACGGCGACATCGGCTATATCCGCGTCACCTCGTTCAACGAGCAGACCACCGACGGTCTGAAGAAGGCAATCGCCTCGATCTCCAAGGAGGTCCCGCCGGAGAAGCTCGCCGGTTACGTGATGGACCTGCGCAACAACCCGGGCGGTCTGCTCGACCAGGCGGTCTCGGTGTCCAGCGCATTCCTTCAGCGTGGCGAGGTCGTCTCGACCCGCGGCCGCAATCCGGAGGAAACCCAGCGCTTCACCGCGCATGGCGGCGACCTGACCAAGGGCAAGCCGCTGATCGTGCTGGTCAACGGCGGTTCGGCCTCGGCTTCCGAGATCGTGGCGGGCGCGCTGCATGACCACAAGCGCGCGACGCTGATCGGAACGCGCTCGTTCGGCAAGGGCTCGGTGCAGACCATCATTCCGCTCGGCGCGGGCAGTGGCGCGCTGGCATTGACCACGGCGCGCTACTACACGCCGTCGGGCCGCTCGATCCAGGCGCAGGGCATCGCACCCGACATCGAGATCCTCCAGGACGTGCCGGCCGAGCTGAAGGGCCGCGTCGACACCATGGGCGAGGCCTCGATGCGCGGCCATCTCTCGGCCCCCGACGGCACCGAGCAGACGGGATCGCAGTCCTATGTTCCGCCCGAAGAGAAGGACGACAAGGCGCTGCATGCGGCCTACGACTTCCTGCACGGCGTCACCGTGAACGCCGCGGCCGCGAAGCCGGCGCCGAAGACCGCGGTGCCGAACTAAGCGTTTACGATTTCCAGACACCTATCGCCCGGGAGCGGATGACCGCTTCCGGGCGAATTCGTTTTGGGACGCTGTCTCAGCTTGGATTCATCGCTGCAAAGGTCGCCTCGTAGCGGCCGTCACGCTCGGCCCAGCGGCGGGCGCGGTCGCGTTCGACCAGCACCTCGTCGCGGGGATGAACCCGCAGCTCCAGCAATTGCGTGACTTCCGCTATGTACGCGTCGAGCGGCATGGCGCGCGCGTCGCTCGCCTGCTGTGCGCCGGTGAGCTCGGTCTGCACATAAGGCGGCGCGAGCTCCAGCACCTCGACCGGGATATTGCGGAGCTGATGCCGCAGCGACTGCAGCCAGGAGTGCAGGAATGCCTTGCTGGCGCAGTAGGTCGGGAAGTCGGCGCGGGGCACGAAGGCGAGGTTCGAGCTGGTCGCGATGATCGTCGCATGCGGCTGTCCTTTGAGAAGCGGCAGGAACGCCGCCGTCACCCGCAGCACGCCGAGAATGTTGGTCGCCACGATGGCCTCCGCATCCGCGGCATCCCAGCCGTCGGCCGTCATGTCCTCCGCTCGCGAGATACCGGCATTGGCTACCAGCACGTTGAGCTCGGGGAAGCGTGTGCGGATTTGGGTCGACAAGCGGGGCAGGCTCGCGGAATCGTCTAGGTCGAGCGGTAGGCCGATCAGGCCGGGGCGTTCAGCCGTGATCTGATCGAGCAGGGCCTGCCGTCGCCCTGTAACGATGACGCGATTGCCGCGGTCGTGGAAAGCCTCAGACAGCGCGCGGCCGATTCCGCTGGTGCCGCCGGTGACGAGGATCGTATTGCCAGTCATCTTCATGGTTGCCTCTCAATGGAGTTGAGGGCCACGGCAACCTTGGAAACTCCCAATGGCGAGCCATCCGACAGGACAGCAAACATCGCGGCGCGTGTGAGGCGTGCCGGAAGAGGCGTCTTGAACGGATGTGCAAGCAGGGAGAGTGATGGCATGACCGTGGCGTCTCGTGAATCGAGAACTCCCAGCTGGGATCCTCTCGACAAAGGACGCGTTGGATGACGGTAACGCCTACGGCAGTGCCGTGTCGGCAGCTGCACGGTGGAGATACATTGGCTGGGCGTAACGATCAAGCCTGAAGGGCGGAGCGAAGGCCTAGCCGGCCTCGCGCCGGCGGCTCTCCGCGCCGCCGCGCTGGGCGAGGCGGCTGCGATGCAGCGCGAACAGATCCAGCACCTCGTCGGCCGGTTTCGCGGCGCTGAACAGATAACCCTGCATCTCGGAGCAGCCGAGCGTGCGCAACAGGCGCTGCTGCTCCTCGGTCTCGACGCCTTCGGCCGTGGTGGTCATGCGGCGGGCGCTGGCGAGGTTGACGACGGCCTGCACGATGCTAGCGGAGCCGTCGGGGCCGGCGATGTCGTTGACGAAGCAGCGATCGATCTTGATCTTGTCGAACGGGAAGCGGTGCAGATAGCTCAGCGATGAGTAGCCGGTGCCGAAATCGTCCAGCGCGATGCGCACGCCGATGGCGCGGAGCTGATGCAGGATCGCAAGCGCGACGTCGTCGTCACGGATCAGCACCGCCTCGGTGATCTCGAGCTCGAGCCGGCTCGCCGGGAAGTTGGAGGCGGCGAGCGCCGCCACGATCTTCAGGGCGAGCGTGCCGCTCTTGAACTGCACCGGGGAGACGTTGACGGCGAGGCGGATGTCGTCGGGCCAGGTCGCTGCGTCCCGGCAGGCGGTCGCCAGCACCCATTCGCCGATCTCGTTGATCAGGCCGGTGTCTTCGGCGATCGGGATGAATTCCGCCGGCGAGACCATGCCGCGCTCGGGATGGCGCCAGCGCACCAGCGCCTCGCACCCGGTGATGCGATCGTCCTTCAGGCTGAGGCAGGGCTGGTAGTAGACCTCGAGGCCGCCTTCAAGCCCGCCTTGGGCGATGGCGTAGCGCAGGTCGGTCTCGAGCTGCCGCCGCTCGCGGACCTTGGCGTCCATCTCCGGCTCGAAGAAGCGATAGGTGCGCCGTCCGGCGGATTTGGCGGCGTACATCGCCATGTCCGCGTTCTTCAGGATCTGGTCCAGCGCCGTCCCGTGTCGTGGCGCAAGCGCAATGCCGATGCTGGCGTCGGTGGTGAGATGATGGCCCATGCAGTCGAACGGCGCGCGGATGGCTTCGAAGACCCGCGCGACCAGGTCGTTGACCTGATCCACCGAGGTCACCGGGCTCTGCACGATGGCGAACTCGTCGCCGCCGAGCCGCGCCACGAAATCTGTCGGACCGGCGCAGCGGTTGAGGCTCGACGCAATTGACTTCAGGAGCTCATCGCCGACGAGATGTCCCAACGCGTCATTGACGCCCTTGAATTCGTCGATGTCGATGTAGTGCACCGCGAGTTCATCGCCATGGACGGTGTCCGCCAGCGCCTCGCGCAGATGCTCGTGGAACATGGTGCGGTTGGGCAGGTCGGTCAGGGCGTCGTAATGGGCGAGGTGGGTGATGCGCTCTTCCGTGCGGCGCCGCTCGGTGATGTCCTCGTGCGTCGCCACCCAGCCGCCGTCGGTGAGCGGTTCGTTGACGACCTGGATGGAGCGGCCGTCGGCGGTGTCGACCACCATGGAATTTCGCACATGGATGTCGCGCAGCACACGCGCGACATACGCGTCGACGTTGCCGGTGAAGGAGCCTGTCGCCTTGCGATGCGCGATGATGTCGCGGAAGCTGCAACCGGGTTTCACGATTTCGGCCGACAGCCGGTACATCTCGACGTAGCGCTGGTTGCACACGATGAGCTGCTGCGAGGCATCGAACAGCAGCAGGCCCTGCGTCATGTTGTTGACCGCGCGGTCGAGGCGCTGCTTCTCCAGCATCAGCCGCTCGCGCGAGAGACGATGCTGCTCGAGCAGCTTGCGCACGATCGCGATCAGCACGCCGGCGATGGCGAGCGCGGAGGCGCCTGCGACCGAGATCAGGATGACGATCTGCTCGCGCCAGTCCGTCAGCGCCGCCGCGCGCGTCGTGGTCGCCATCATCAGGATCGGGAAGTGGGGCAGGCCGCGCGCCGAGATCAGACGGTCCTCGCCGTCGACGGGGCTGATGAAGCGGCCGGCGAAATGATCGAGACCGAAGATCCGCTGCTGCTCAAACGAGCCGTTCCTGAAATTCCGTCCCATCAGTTCACCGGAATTGGGGTAGCGGGCGAGCAGCGTGCCGTCGCGATGCAGCATCGAAATCGTTGCGCCTTCGCCCAACACGACGGACTCGAAGAACTTTTCGAAATTGGCGGGCTCGATGCCGCGTCCGACGACGCCCAGGAACTCGCCGTTCGGTCCCAGCACCCTGCGCACGATCAGGATGGTCCAGGCGCCCGAGATACGGCTGTGCACCGGCTCGATCAGGACGTCGGGGGAGTGGGGATCATATCTGAAGGTCCGGAAATAGGCCCGGTCGGCGACGTTGACCTTCGGGGCCGGCCAAGCGGTCGACGAGTTGATCAGATTTCCCTCGGCATCGATGACGTTGACGCCGCCCATATAGGGCAGCGCCTCGATCTTCGAGCGCAGCATCCGGTGAACGTCCTGGCCGGAGAGGCGCCTGCGATAGTCCTCTGCACTGTTGATGCCGGTGGCGTGGACGTGGTCGACGAAATCCTTCTGGATGACCGCGAAATCCTGCAATTGCTGATCGAAATGGTGAGCGAGCAGCAGCACGGTGTTTTCCAGCTCACGTCCGCTGTTGCGCAGCGCGCGCTCGCGGAAATTCTGCGCCATCAGCGTCGCGCCGACGGCGATCGCGGCGATCAGGAATATCCCGCCCACGACCAGCCAGCGGATCGGCCCGCTGCGCGCGAGCGCGGCCTGGTCGAGGAGGCGACTGCCGAATTTCGTCATGATCTCGATCGCTGTCGTGCACACGCCAGGATCAGTTCTTGAGCCCGGGAACACCCGTTGGTTTACGGGAACGGAATGGAGGCAAAGTTAGGAAGCGCGGTTAATGCAGGATGAATTGGCGCGCGCAAATGCAAGCGACGAGCGGCCTGATCGCGGTGGGCATCGCGCTTGCCATCATCACCGTCGTGAACGGCATGGGCAGCAAGCTCAACGCAAAATTCGGATCGATCAGCTCGTCGCTGAAGTGATCGCGCGGCGCTCAGGCGCGGTAGTGGCCCGACTTGCCGCCGAGCTTCTCGACCAGATGGATGGCCTCGATACGCACGCCGCGCTCGACCGCCTTGATCATGTCGTAGATGGTGAGGCAGGCGACCGTAACAGCCGTGAGCGCCTCCATCTCGACGCCGGTCGGGCCCGTCACCTTCACGCTGGCACGGACGAGGCAGCCCGGCAGCTTGGCGTCGGGCTCGATGTCGACCGTGACCTTCGACAGCGCCAGCGGGTGGCAGAGCGGGATCAGCTCCGAGGTGCGCTTGGCCGCCATGATGCCGGCGATGCGCGCGGTGCCGAGCACGTCACCCTTCTTGGCGTTGCCGGAGACGATCAGATCAAGCGTCGCCTTGCTCATGATCACGCGGCCTTCAGCGACCGCAAGGCGCTCGGTTGCCGGCTTGTCCGACACATCGACCATCCGCGCCTCGCCGGAGGCGCCGATATGGGTGAGGGCAGGGCCGGCCTTCGTTTTCGATGGCTTGGCTGCGGCGGGCTTGCGCGCCATGTCAGCGCGTACCCGTGGCGCGCGGCGTGGTCTCGCGCGCGAGCAGCGTGCGGGTCGCCGCGGCCACGTCGGCCTGCCGCATCAGGCTCTCGCCGACCAGGAAGGTCGACATGCCGACGCGTTCGAGCCGGGCCAGGTCCGCCGGCGTGAAGATGCCGCTCTCGCCGACCATCAGCCGCTCGGACGGGATCAGCGGCGCCAGCGCCTCGCTGGTCGCAAGCGTGGTCTCGAAGGTGCGCAGGTTCCGGTTGTTGACGCCGATCATCGGTGAACGCAGCTTCAGCGCCCGGTCGAGCTCGGCGCGGTCGTGGATCTCGATCAGCACGTCGATGCCGTAGGCGATGGCGGCGTCTTCGAGATCCTTGGCGGTCGCATCGTCGAGCGCGGCCATGATGATGAGGATGCAATCGGCGCCATGCGCGCGCGCCTCGGCCACCTGGTAGGTGTCGAACAGAAAGTCCTTGCGCAGCACCGGCAGCGATGTCGCCGCGCGCGCTGCCACCATGAAGTCGAGATGGCCCTGGAACGAGGGCGTGTCCGTCAGCACCGACAGGCAGGCGGCGCCACCGGCCTCATAGGCCCTGGCGAGCAGCGGCGGATCGAAATCGGCGCGGATCAGCCCCTTCGACGGCGAGGCCTTCTTGATCTCGGCAATCAGCGCGTAGTCGCCATTGGCATGCTTGGCCTTGATCGCGCGCACAAAGCCGCGCGGTGCGGCTTGCGCCTTCGCCGTCGCCTCGACAGCCGACAGCGGCCGCGCGCGCTTGGCGGCTGCGATCTCCTCGCGCTTATACGCTTCGATCTTGGTCAGGATGTCGGACATGGGAAGCTCAGCCGTTGGAGACCGCGATCAGGTGTTTCAGCCGCGCGCTCGCCGCGCCGCTGTCGAGCGATTTTGCGCCGATCGCCACACCTTCCTTGAGATCCTTGGCGCGGCCGGCCACGACCAGCGCGGCGGCGGCGTTCATCAGCGCCACGTCGCGATAGGGGCTCGGCTTGCCGTCAAGCACGGCCTGCAACGCGATCGCATTGGCGTCGGCGTCGCCCCCCTTGAGCGCGCTTGCCTCGCAGCGCGGCAGGCCGGCTTCCTCCGGCGTCACCTCGAAATTCCTGATCTCGCCCTTGTGGAGCGCAGAGACGAAGGTCGGGCCGGTGAGGGTGATCTCGTCGAGGCCGTCGGAGCCGTGCACGACCCAGGCGGATTCCGAACCGAGGTTCTTCAGCACCTGCGCCAGCGGCTGCACCCATTGCCGCGAGAACACGCCGACCATCTGCCGCTTGACGCCGGCCGGGTTGGACAGCGGTCCGAGCAGGTTGAAGATCGTGCGCGTCGCAAGCTCGACCCGGGTCGGGCCGACATTCTTCATGGCCGGATGATGCGCCGGGGCGAACATGAAGCCGATGCCGCATTCGCGCACGCAGCGGCCGACCTGCTCGGGCTTGAGATCGATCCTCACGCCGAGCGAGGCCAGCACGTCGGCGGCGCCCGAGCGCGACGACAGCGCGCGGTTGCCGTGCTTGGCCACGGGCAGGCCGGCGCCCGCGACGATGAAGGAGGCGCAGGTCGAGACGTTGACCGAGCCGGAGCCGTCGCCGCCGGTGCCGACGATGTCGACGGCTTCGGGGGGTGCCGTCACGGTGAGCATCTTGGAGCGCATCGCCGAGACCGCGCCGGTGATCTCGTCCACGGTCTCGCCGCGCACCCGCAGCGCCATCAAGAGGCCGCCCATCTGCGAGGGCGTGGCCTCGCCGGACATCATGGCGTCGAAGGCGGATGCCGCTTCGTCACGCGACAGGCTGGCGCCGGTCGCCACTTTTCCAATGATCGATTTCAGGTCGTCCATCGCGTGCTTTCAACTGCTTTACTGGTTCGCGCCCGTCACCTGCGCGAAGGCGGCCTGATTGATGGTGGTTCCGATGTCGGTCTCGAGCTTGTTGACGTAGGAGGCGACCTGCTCCTCGGTCAGCGCGCGGTCGAGGCTGTCCTTCAGCTTCTTGACGGCGTCCGAGGCGGCGTCGGCCGCGGGTTCGACGATGTCGGTGACGCGGAAGACGATCACCTCGCTGCCGCCGCTCACGGGCGTCTGTCCGACGCCGTCCTTGGCGGTGCGGAAGGCGGCCGCAACCACGGTCGCGGGCACGCCGGCGGGCGAGTCGTCGCGCTTGAAGCCGGTCGCGGTCTCGACCTTGGCGCCGATTGCTGCGGCTTCATCCGCGAGCTTGCCGCCGAGTTCGAGCTTCTGCACCATCTCGGTCGCCTTGGTCTTGAGCTTGGCGGCGATCTGGTCCTGGCGCCAGCGCGCCTCGACCTGGTCGCGCACCTCGTCGAGATTGCGGTCGCGCGAGGGCGTGATGGCGAGCACGTCGTACCAGACATAGCCGCCACGAAACGCGATCGAATCATTGTCGACGCCGACATCGGTGTTGAAGGCCTGCGACACCACGTCGAGCCCCTGCGGGATGTTGGCGACGGGCTGGCCGTTCGGGGCGCGGCCGGAGCGGTCGACGGCGTCGACGGTCACGGCCGTGAGCCCGAGCTTCTGCGCCGCGTCGATCACGCTGGCGCCGCCGCCGCGCTCGTCCTCCATCTTGTCGCGGAGCTCCGCAACCTTGATGCGCGCGCGCTCGGTGGCGATCTCGCGCTTGATGTCGCCGGCGAGGCTGGCGTAGTTCGCTTCGACACCCGGCTCGATCTTGTCGACCTTGACGATCGCGGTGCCGAGGCGGCCCTGGATCGGCTGGCTGATCTCGCCTGCGGGAAGCGCGAAGGCGGCGTCTCCGACCGCGGGGTCGAGCGCGGACTTGGTCACGAGCCCGAGATCGACGTCGGACGCGCTCAGCCCGCGCTCCTTGCCGAGATCCTCGAACGACAGCCCGCCGGCAAGCCGTTCGCGCGCAGCCTGCGCGTCAGCGGCGTTGGGGAATACGATCTGATGGATCTGGCGCTTCTCCGGCGTGCCGAGCCGGTCCTTGCGCTGCTCGAACAGCTTCTTCGCGTCCTCGTCGGAGACCTCGGTCCACTTGCCGATCTCCTCCGGCGAGATCACGACGAAGGAGATCTTGCGGTATTCGGGCGCGCGGAACTGGACCTTGTGATCCTCGAAATAGGCGGCGAGCGCCTCAGGCGAGGGCGCGTCGATGGGGCCTGCCTGCGCGGCGTCGAGCCTGACGAATTCGATCGCGCGCTGCTCGTTCTGGAAGCGCGTCAGCACGTCGATCATCGCCTTCGGCGGCTCGAGGCCGGCGCCGATCGTGCCGGTGATCTGCCGGCGCAGCGACACCTTGCGCTGGTCGGCGACGTAGCGTTGCTCGGTGTAGCCGAAATTGCGGATCACGGCCTGGAAGCGGTTCGGATCGAAATTGCCGCCGACGCCCTTGAAGTTCGGATCGTTCATGATGAACTGGCGGATCTGTTCGTCGGACTGGCCGAGCCCGAGCCGGCGCGCCTCTTCATCGAGCGCGGCTTCCGCGATCGTCTGCTGGAGCACCTGACGGTCGAGCCCGAACGCGCGGGCCTGGTCAGGGGTCAGGGGCCGGCCGAACTGGCGGCTGATCTGCTGTAGGCGGTCGGTATAGATCTGCCGGAATTCGTTCAGCGAAATCTCGGTTCTGCCGACCTTGGCCACCGTGGACTGCCCGAAGCCCTTGAAGATGTCGGCGATGCCCCAAACGCCGAAACTGACGATCAGCACGCCCATCACCACGGCCATAATGGTCTTGCCGAGCCAGTTTGATGAGGCCTTGCGCATTCCTCGAAGCATTTGGTCCAACTTGTTTGGTCAGGAGGGGAACGGGAGCGCGTCTTAATGCAGATTCCGCAAAAGCGCGTCACCAAATTGATAGATCATCATAAAGTGGCGGCTTTCCCCCCGCAACCTCAGGTCAGGCGGCTCTCGATCCCTGCGGTTAAAAGCCCCTGGTCTCTGGAACTGCCGCGGCAGCTCTGCTAGCGCATGCGCAATCGTCCCTTGCCCAATTCTGCTGGAAATTGACATGACCGACGCCATCCGACCGCTGATCGCCGGCAACTGGAAAATGAATGGCCTGAAGGCCTCGACTGCCGAATTCGACGCCATGCTCAATGGTGCGGCAGAGGTGGCCGGCAAGGCCGATCTGCTGGTCTGCCCGCCTGCGACCCTGATAGCGGCCTTCGCCGACAAGGCGGGCGGCAAGGCGGTCGCGGTCGGGGCGCAGGATTGCCATCTCAAGGCCGCCGGCGCCCATACCGGCGATATCGCCGCCGAAATGCTGGCGGACGCGGGTGCGACAGCCATCATCGTCGGCCATTCCGAGCGCCGCGCCGACCATGGCGAGAGCGACGCCCTGGTGCGGCAGAAGGCCGAAGCGGCCTGGCGGGCCGGGGTCATCGCGATCGTCTGCATCGGCGAAACCCAGGCCCAGCGCGATGCCGGCCAGACCCTGGACATCCTGCGCGGCCAGCTCGACGGCTCGCTGCCGGACGGCTCCACGGCGGCGAATCTGGTCGTGGCCTACGAGCCGGTCTGGGCGATCGGCACCGGCCTGACCCCCACGTCCCAGGATGTCGAGCAGATTCATAGCTTTATCCGCGAATTCCTGACCTCCCGGTTCAAGGACGCCGGTGCCAGGATGCGCATCCTCTACGGCGGCTCGGTCAAGCCCTCGAATGCGGCCGAGTTGATGGCGGTCAAGAACGTCAACGGCGCGCTGGTCGGCGGCGCCAGCCTGAAGGCGGCCGATTTCCTTGCGATTGCCAGGGGCTGCCCCTAGCTAACGTCGGTGCGCGGCCCGACGGATCGGGGGTGGCAATGCCGTTTCCGATCGTGTAACACCGCGCAACTTCAGGAAAACCCGCGAAGCGCGATCGGCTGCCGGCACCGGCGCTGTCGGCTTGTGACGGAAGGGCACTATGCAGACTGTTGTCATCGTCATCCACCTTATGATCGTTGCCGTCATGATCGGCGCCGTCCTGCTCCAGAAGTCGGAAGGCGGCGGTCTCGGCATGGGCGGAGGCGCCGGCTTCATGTCGAGCCGCGGCACCGCGAATCTGTTGTCGCGGACAACGGCGATCCTGGCGGCCGGCTTCTTCCTCACCAGCCTGTTCCTGTCCTGGTACGCCGGCTACGACCGCAAGCCCTCGTCGATCATCGGCCAGCCGGCCACGCAGGGCCAGCCGGCCGGAGGGGCGCCGATCGCGCCGCCGACCTCGGGCGGCATCCTGGATTCGCTGAAGAAGGCGGACGAGCAGCAGCAGGCGCCGGCTCCGACCGGCCCGCAGGTGCCGCGCTCGCAATAAAGCAGGGGGGCCATGCAGGACGGCGACTAGCGTCCTGCATCAACAATCCCCATCAAGGCTCTGTCACCACTCTCAGTTTCGGTTCACCCACAGGCCCGTAGATTTTTTGGGGCGGAATACGAATCGCTTTGGCGAATCGGATTCGAGGGATTAGAGGTTAAGTCCCATGGCGCGGTACATATTCATCACCGGCGGCGTGGTTTCTTCGCTCGGCAAGGGTCTGGCTTCAGCGGCACTCGGTGCCCTGCTGCAGGCCCGGGGCTACAAGGTCCGCCTCCGCAAGCTCGATCCCTATCTCAACCTCGATCCCGGAACGATGTCGCCGTATCAGCACGGCGAAGTGTTCGTGACCGATGACGGCGCGGAGACCGATCTCGATCTCGGTCACTATGAGCGCTTCACCGGGCGGCCTGCGACCAAGGCCGACAACATCACGACGGGCCGGATCTACCAGGACATCATCTCCAAGGAGCGCCGCGGCGATTATCTCGGCGCGACCATCCAGGTGGTTCCGCACGTCACCAACGCCATCAAGGAATTCGTCCTCTCCGGCAACGACGATTACGATTTCGTGCTGGTCGAGATCGGCGGCACCGTCGGCGACATCGAGGGCCTGCCGTTCTTCGAGGCGATCCGCCAGCTCAAGAACGAGCTGCCGCGCGATCACGCCGTCTACATCCACCTGACGCTGCTGCCCTACATCCCGAGCGCGGGCGAGCTGAAGACAAAACCGACGCAGCATTCGGTGAAGGAGCTGCGCTCGATCGGCATCCAGCCCGACATCCTGCTGTGCCGCACCGACCGCGAGATCCCGAAGGAGGAGCGGCGAAAGCTCGGCCTGTTCTGCAACGTGCGCGAAAGCGCCGTGATCGAGGCGCGCGACGTCGACAACATCTACGCCGTGCCCGAGGCCTATCATAACGCAGGCCTCGACGACGAAGTGCTCGCCGCCTTCGGCATCGGCTCGCGGATTCCGCCGGCGCTTCAGAGCTGGCAGCGCATCAACGAGCGCGTCCGCAATCCCGAAGGCAATGTCACCATCGCCATCGTCGGCAAGTACACCGGCATGAAGGATGCGTACAAGTCGCTGATCGAGGCGCTTTCGCATGGCGGCATCGCCAACAAGGTGAAGGTCAATCTCGACTGGATCGAGAGCGAGATCTTCGAGAAGGAAGATCCCGCGCCGTTCCTCGAGCACGTCAACGGCATCCTGGTGCCCGGCGGTTTCGGCCAGCGCGGCGCGGAAGGCAAGATCCGCGCGGCGCAGTTCGCGCGCGAGCGCGACGTGCCGTATTTCGGCATCTGCTTCGGCATGCAGATGGCGGTGATCGAGGCCGCACGAAACCTGGTCGGCATCGAGGAAGCCAACTCCACCGAGTTCGGTCCGACCAAGGAGCCCCTGGTCGGCCTGATGACGGAATGGCTGCGCGGCAACGAGCTCGAGAAGCGCACGCAGGCCGGCGATCTCGGCGGCACGATGCGGCTCGGGGCGTATCCGGCGGCGCTCAATCGCGGCAGCCGGGTCTCGCAGGTCTATGGCGGCGCCACCGAAATCTCCGAGCGTCACCGCCACCGCTACGAGGTCAATACCGCCTACAAGGACCGCCTCGAGCAGCACGGCCTGAAGTTCTCGGGCCTGTCGCCGGACGGTGTGCTGCCGGAGATCGTCGAGTACGAGGATCACCCCTGGTTCATCGGCGTGCAGTTCCACCCCGAGCTGAAGTCGCGTCCGTTTGAGCCGCACCCGCTGTTCGCCTCGTTCATTCAGGCGGCGATGGTGCAGAGCCGGCTGGTGTAGTCGGCTCAAGGCGCGGCTGAGTAGTCGCGCACGTGATGCATCGGCTCCAGGGCGACCCGCGCTGAAGCGACGGGCGCCAGCGATCCCGCGACGATCTTCATCTGTGGCCGCCGCGTCAGCCTGTAGACGGCGGCCGGCGGCATGTTCAGCAAAGCGCGATCCACCAGCTTTGCGCGCAAGCCCAACCGGTCGAGCACGGGCCGCGGGATCGGGCAACTCATGCCGTAAGTGAACTGGTAGAAGGCGCCGCCCGGGCGGACGTAACTGAAGGCGCCGCCGATGATGGAGACGACCTGGCGCGTCGACATGTTGAGCAGCGGCAGGCCGCTGACGACCGCGCCGACGGGCGCGCCCTCATAGAGGCGCTCCGTCGTCAGCCGCGCCGCGTCCATCCACAGCACGCGTGCGCCGGGAAAGCGCATTTGCAGCAGCTTCATGAAGTCGGAGCCGTATTCGATCAGCGTGAGGTCCTGCTGGCGCACGCCACGCTTGAGGAGCTTGTAGGTGAACGCGCCGGTGCCGGGGCCGAGCTCGAGAACAGGGCCGGTCGATGCGGTGATCTCGCGGGTGATGAGATCGGCCAGCGCCGCGCTTGACGGCGCGATCGCGCCGACGCGACGCGGGGCTGACATCCAGGACAGGAAGAAGGAGAGGAAATCGTTGGGCATGCGCACTCCGGCATCTTGGTTGCGCCTCGCACATCAGAGGTGAGGCGGCCGAAGAGTCGCCGGAGTGCATTGCGACAGCATTGCGCGCAGCACGCCGATTGCGTCAATTCTCGCGGGTCGGCGGCAACGTCATCTTGAAGCACACGCCGCCGTCTGGACCGTCCGCGACCGAGACGTGGCCGCCATGCAGGAGCACGATCTCGTGCACCATGTTGAGGCCGAGGCCGGCGCCGCGATCGCGCGGCGTCAGCCGATAGAACGGCTCGAAGATCTGTTCGCGCTGATCGGCCGGAATGCCGGCGCCTTCGTCCGTGACCTCGATGCTTGCAGGCCGGCTGACGCGAATGCCGATGGTGCCGCGGCGAGGGCCGTGCTGGATCGCATTCTGCACGAGGTTGGTCAGCGCGCGCTCCAACGCGGCCGCATCGCCGATCGTTTCGATCGGCGTCGCGGGTGCATCGAGCGCTAGTTCGTAGCCTGCGGCGATCGCCAGCGGTGCGAGATCGGCGGCCGCGCTTTGCGCGACCTGGACGAGGTCGACGCGCGTGAACGGATGGCCGCAGCGGTCGAGCCGCTGGATGTCCAGCAATTGCTCGGCGAGCGTTGCCAGCCGCGCGGCATCCTCCAGCAGACGGGTCTTGTCCGGTCCCGATGGAAGCGACTCCAGCCGCGTGTTCAGGATCGCGATCGGCGTGCGCAGCTCGTGTGCGGCATCTGCGACGAAACGCTTGTGGCGGGCATAGCCCTGGTCGAGCCGCGCCAGCGCGTCATTGACCGCGGTCACGAGCGGCACGACCTCCAGCGGAATCCGGTCCACCGACAGCCGTGCGCCGCGCTGATGGATATCGATGCGCCGCGCCTGGTCCGCCGTCGTATCGAGCCCCTTGAAGGCGCGTCGCACGATCATCGGTGTCGCGATGAAGGTCGCCGTTCCCATCAGAAGCAGGCCGGGCAGGGCGAGGCCGAGAAACGCAAGCGACGTCATGACCAGCGCCTTGGCGCCGGTGAGCCTGCCTTGCGTCGCCGTGATGATCTGCACGTTGCCGGCGGCGGTGTCGACCCGCTTCAGCCGCGCCGCCGGCTTGCGCGGATCGTCCTCGAAAAGCTGCCAGCCGAGCCGCGCCTGGCTGATCTGGTCGAGGCCGCCGCCGATCGCGGCGAATTCGGCCGGCACGGCGCCTTCACTGAGCGAATGTCCCTGCCTGTCGCGGACCAGGAACCAGAGGTCGGGCGTTGTCGCGCGCAACTGCTCCAGCTCGCGCGTCGGTCGCAGCGTCAGGCCGCCTTGCGCGTCACGCGCGACTGCGTGCTGCACCACGTCGATCACGCGATCCTCGTCGCGCTCGGCGAGCACGAAGCCGGACGCACACAATGCTCCGACGACGACGGCCACGAGCGCGATCAGCAGCGCGGCCTGGAGCGAGAGCAGGCGCCAGCTCAGCCGCGAGCGCAGGCAATAGGGATCGTCATGCTTGCTCATGGCAGCTTCTTCAGGAGATAGCCGACGCCGCGGATGCCGTGGATCTCGACACCGGCATTCGCCTCGGCGAGCTTGCGGCGCAGCCGCGAGATATGCGTGTCGAGCGCGTTCGACTGGATCTCGTCGTCGAAATTGTAGACCGCCTCTTCCAGCGCCGAGCGCAGCACGGTCCGGCCCATGCGGCGGATCAAGGCTTCGAGCACCAGGAGCTCGCGGCGCGGCAGCTCGAACGGCTGGCCGTCGATGCTGGCCTCGCGATGGCCGACGTCGAAGGCGAGGTGGCCGGCGCGAATGACGTCCGGCTGCAGCCCGGCGGGCCGGCGCAACACGGCGCGCAGCCGCGCCAGCAGCTCTTCGACTGCAAACGGCTTTGCCAGATAATCGTCGGCGCCGCTGTCGAGCCCGGTGATACGGTCGGCGAGCTCGCCGCGCGCGGTCAGGACGATGATTGGAACGCCGTCGGCGCGCGCTCTCAGTTTCGGGATCAGGGCGAGACCGTCGCCGTCGGGGAGCTGGCGGTCGAGCAGGACGGCGGCGTGGACGTCGGCGGAAATGGCCTCTTCCGCTTCCGCAAGCGTGGGGACGTGATCGACGATCATGTCATACCGCCTGAGCGCCGATGTCAGCGCTCCGGCCATCTCCGCCTCATCCTCGACGAGTAAAATCCGCATGATCCCGACCTGCGCCCCAACCAAGCCGTTCTAGCGCCAGTATCATTGCCGCAGCATTGCGGGAACCGGGCGCGACGTGATGGCTGCGGACGGGCCGGCAGCCATGCGCCAGACGCCGCGGGCCTCCTCGGGCAGGGCCCAAGACACCGTCACGGTCAGCCATTATAACCCGCCGACGTCATCAGGGAGGAACAAGAATGATCTACGAAATGCGCATCTATCGCTGCGTGCCCGGCCGCCTGCCGGCGCTGCTGAAGCGGTTCGAGACGGCCACGCTGAAGCTGTGGGAGAAGCACGGCATCCGCCAGGCCGGATTCTTCACCACGCTGATCGGCGAATCCAACCAGGACCTGACCTATTTCCTGGCCTGGGAGTCGCTCGCCGAGCGCGAGAAGAAGTGGGGTGCGTTCGTGACCGATCCGGACTGGACGGAGGCGCGTGTGAAGTCCGAAGCCGACGGCCAGATCGTTGGCAACATCGTCAGCCAGCTCCTCACGCCGACGGCCTTCTCGGCGGTGAAATAACGCCATTTCGGCGCGAGGAACTCTGGCGCAACCCTGATATTCTGATAGCCCGGGCCGAATGGGGTTGATCGGACCCCCATCGTCGCTATGGTCGCGGCGAAACGAGGGAAATTTGGCCTTGGGCTCTTCGAATTCAGCGGCGCCGGTCGTTACCATAGGCACGGTCAAATTCGGCAATGATCTGCCGATCTCGATCATTGCCGGGCCGTGCCAGCTCGAAAGCCGCCAGCATGCGCTGGAGGTGGCCTCCGCGCTGAAGGAGATCGGCGCGCGGCTGAAGGTCGGCCTCGTCTACAAGACCTCGTTCGACAAGGCCAATCGCACCAGCGCGTCGGCCGCGCGCGGCCTCGGGCTCGCGCAGTCGCTGCCGATCTTCGCGGAGATACGCTCCACGCTCGGCCTGCCGGTCTTGACCGACGTGCATGATGCCGCGCAGTGCGCCGACGTGGCGCAGGCGGTGGACGTGTTGCAGATTCCCGCCTTCCTGTGCCGGCAGACCGATCTCCTGCTGGCGGCGGCCGCCACCGGCAAGGTCGTCAACGTCAAGAAGGGCCAGTTCCTGGCGCCCTGGGACATGGCGAACGTGGTCGCCAAGATCACCAACGCGAACAATCCCAACGTGCTCGTCACCGAGCGCGGCGCATCGTTCGGCTACAACACGCTGGTCTCGGACATGCGCGCACTGCCGATCCTGGCGCGCACCACCGGCGCGCCCGTGATCTTCGACGCGACCCATTCGGTGCAGCAGCCGGGCGGGAAGGGGACCTCCTCCGGCGGCGAGCGCGAATTCGTGCCGGTGCTGGCCCGCGCGGCCGTGGCGGTCGGCGTTGCCGGCGTCTTCATCGAGACCCATCCGGATCCCGACCGCGCGCCCTCCGACGGGCCCAACATGGTGCCGCTGCGCGAGTTCGAGGGGCTCATCCGCACGCTGATGGCCTTCGACGCGCTGGCAAAGGATTCCGTCAAGGCCGGCGCGCGCTGATGCAGCAGCCAAGCGAGGCGCGGCCGCACGATCACGGCCTGCCGGCGGCGCTCTACGTCATCTCCGGCGCAAGCTTCGCCGCAGCGCTCTCGGCGCGCGCGCTCGATCCGGTGCTGCCGCATGTCGCCGAGGATTTTGGCGTCAGCATCGCAACCGCTGCAGGCTTTGCCGCGGTGTTCGCCTTCACCTTCTCGATCATCCAGCCGCTGGTTGGCGCTGCCGCCGATCTCTTCGGCAAGACGCGGCTGATGATCGGCTGCCTCGCGCTGCTTGGCCTTGCCAACATTCTCGGCGCGCTCTCGACCTCGTTCTCGCTGCTGTTCGCCAGCCGCATCCTTGCCGGCATCGGCTCCGGCGGCGTGTTTCCGATCGCGCTGAGCCTCACCAGCGAGCTCGTCGGGCCGGAAAAGCGGCAGGTTGCGATCAGCCGCACGCTCGCCGGAGCGATGACCGGCAATCTGCTCGGCGCCTCGGCCTCCGGCCTGATCGGCGACTTCCTCGGCTGGCGCGGCGTGCTGGCGGTGCTCGGCGCGCTCGGGATCGTCGCCTCGATCGCGGTCGCCGCCGGCTTTCACGGCGCCAAGATCAAACATCCGCCGAAGACGAGCCTGTCGGCGTTGAAGGCGGGCTACCGCACCATCTTCACCAATCCGAATGCCTATGTGTGCTACACGGCCGTGTTCGTCGAAGGCTGTTGCGTGCTCGGCCTGTTTCCCTACATCGCCTCGTTCCTGTTCGATCTCGGACAGACCTCGCTGTCGATCGCCGGCATCGTCATCGCGGGGTTCGCCGTCGGCGGCTTGTTCTACACGATGACGGTGTCGCGCATGCTGCCGTGGCTCGGCGTCAAGGGCATGATGATCGCCGGCATGACGCTGGTCGCCTCGCAGCTCGTTGCCGTCGCCTTCGGTCTGCGCTGGGAGGTTCAGACGCTCAATCTCGTGGTCATGGGATGGGGCTTCTACATGGCCCATGGCTGCCTCCAGGTCTTTGCCAGCGAGCTCTCGGTCGAGGCGCGCGCCACCGCGCTGTCGCTGCATTCGTTCTTCTTCTTCATGGGACAGACGGTGGGGCCGCTCGCCTATGGCTTCGGCCTGCAGCATGGCGGCAAGGTGCCGACCCTGGTGACGAGCGCAGCGATCATGGTGGTGCTGGGTCTCGTCTGCGCCCGGCTGCTCAAGCAGCGGGCACCCTCCGACGCGCGGGCCTGAGGCTGACAGCGTGGTTTGACGCGCTGGAGGTAACCGCCAATTCCCTACCATCGTGCTCGCAGCCTGCCGTTGCCTTGCTCACGACGTCCGCGCCATCCTCTTCGCGTCACCGTGCCACGGCCGCCCTCGGTATGCATGGCACGCGTATTGCTTCCATCTTGAGCAAATCGAGGTGTGAGACCGTGGACGCCCAGCCCACCCGTTCGCCCAGCGCAGCCGGCGTGACCCGATTGAGCGGGTACCCCACGAGGCCACCGCTGCGGCGCTTCCTGACCGATTGCCACGAGGAATTCCGGGTCGACAATTCGGGCGAGCTCGCCGACTACATTCCCGAGTTGAAGCGTGCCAACCCCGGTCATTTCGGCATCGCGCTCGTCACCATCGACGGCCACGTCTACGAGGTCGGCGACAGCGCGGTGCCGTTCACAATCCAGTCGGTCTCGAAGGCCTTCGTGTTCGCACTGGCGCTGGAGATGGTGGGCGAGGAGCGCGTCGCGGCCACGATCGGCGTCGAGCCGAGCGGCGAGGCCTTCAACTCGATCCGGCTCACCAACGACAACCGTCCCTTCAACCCGATGGTCAATGCCGGTGCGATCGCCTGCTCGGGCCTGATCTACGGGGTGGACGGGAAGGGCGCTTTCGAGCGGGTTCGCTCCAAGCTCAGCCAGTTCGCCGGCCGTGAGCTCGGCGTCGACGATGCCGTGCATGCGTCCGAGACCGCCACCGGCAATCGCAACCGCGCCATTGCCTGGTTGCTCAGGAATTACGCGGTGCTGCCGGATGACGTCGACGCGGTGCTCGACGTTTATTTCCGCCAATGCGCGATCCTGGTGACCGCGCGCGATCTGGCGGTGATGGCGGCAACGCTCGCCAATCGCGGCATCAATCCGGTGACGGGCGTGCAGGTGATCACGCCGCACATCGTCGCGCGCACGCTGTCGGTGATGACGAGCTCGGGCATGTACGACTATGCCGGCGAGTGGACCTATCGCGTCGGCATTCCCGCCAAGAGCGGCGTCGGCGGCGGCATCGTCGCGGCGCTGCCGTCGCAGATGGGGCTCGGCACCTTCTCGCCGCTGCTCGACGATCACTTCAACAGCGTGCGCGGCCTCAAGGTCTGCGAGGCGCTGTCGGCGCGGTTCGACCTGCACATGCTCAACCGCAATGCCGACGTCCGCACCAGCATCATGGCGGATTACGACATCTACGGCATCTCCTCGCGCCGCAGCCGCCAGCCGCACGAGCAGCAGATTTTGGACGAGCGCCACAGCGACATCCGTGTGCTTGAGCTGGTCGGCGCGCTCAGTTTCGGCACCATCGACTATGTCACGCGAAGACTGACCAGTGAGCCGCCCAACGCGCCGCTGTTGATCATCGACTTCCGCCGCGTCCCCGACATCACCGCGGCCGGCGCCGAGCTGCTCGGCGAGACACTGACGGCGCTCGGCAATGCCGGCGTCACCACCATCTTGTCCGGGTTCGAGGACAGCTCGGCGCTGTGGACGGCGATCTCGGCGCGCACGGCCGAGCCGCGCAGGTTGCGGCGTTTTCCGCTGCTCGACGACGCCATCGAATGGGCCGAGGATCAGGTGATCTATCGTTTCGGCGGCTTCACCGACGTGAAGGAGAGCGCCCAGCTCGGCGAGCAGGCGCTGCTCGCCGAGCTCGACGCCGGCGAGATCGCCGCGATCGTCAAGCTCTCGACCACGCGCCATTACACCGCCGGCCAGCGCATCATCGCCGCCGGCGAGCCCGCCAATTCGCTGTTCTTCCTGCAAAGCGGCATGGTCAGCGTCAAATTGCGCAGCGGCGTGCGGCTGGCCTCGCTCGGTCCCGGCATGGAGTTCGGCGAGATGGCGATCCTGGAGCAAGGCCGTAGCGCCGACGTGTTTGCCGATACGCCGGTGACCTGCCTCGAGCTCCCGCTCGACAGCTTTGCCGACTATCGCCGCCTGCACCCGGAGACGTCGCTGAAGATCATGCGCAATCTCGCCGCGATCCTGGCGCGGCGGCTGGTGCTCGCGAATGCGAAGGTGGATTTGCTGAGTGCTTATTAGGGCGGGGAACGTGTCTTGAGCGAACGACGCCGGCCTTGTGCTTGCCAAGCGCCCGCAAGACGGCGGAGACCGCCCGCAGTTCTCCGCGTGCCCAGGAAATATGTAACCATCTGTTGCCGCGCAATCACACCACCGCGGAAAATTGGCGGCCGGGCCGGTGACGAAAAATGTCGCCGATAGTCCGTCGGCCGCGAAGCAGCTAATTCTTTCCCGTTCGAAATAATCGGCAATGAATCGCATCGCATAGCATCGAATTGCGCTTTGGAATTTGGAATGGCTGGGGCAGGCGGCTGGCGACCCGCGCGGCGGGCATTCTCGATCAGAAATGGCTCACCGGCTGGTCCGCCGCCGGCTCGTTCGAGGGCGAGTTTTCGTCCGTCACGCGCTCCTACGCAGGCAAGGGCGTGGTGCGATACGCCTGGTGATGTCCGCCGCCGAGGATCGCGTCCGTCTCAGGCTGCCGCGCCGACGGCCTGCCAGAGGCCGAGCACCTCCTGGCGCGTTATGCCGCGTGTGATGAACACGATGCGCGAGCGCCGGTCGGTGTCGGGCCATTTGGCCAACGCCACCGGCGGATGGAAAACATGGTGCACGCCGTGGACCGCGACCGGCGTTGGCTCATCGCGGAGGTTCAAAATCCCTTTGACCCGCAGCAGGTCCTCGCCGCGCGTGTGGCGCAGATGAGCCAGCCAGTCTGAAACCGCCATCCAGTCGAGAGGTTCGTCGAACGCGAGCATGAAGCTGACGATCGCTCCATCATGGCCGTGATGGCCGTGATGGTCGTGCTCATGCGCCGCCCCGGCGGAGCCGGCGAACGCCGGTTCATTGAGCCAGCGCTCGACGTCAACCGTTTTCTTGTCGGGATCGACGAGGGCGGCACCGAACAATTGTGCCGGATCGATCTCGCCGTGCATCACGCTGTCGATTCCGGCACCGGGATTGAGCCGGCGGAGACGCAACTCGAGTGCGTCAATGTTGTTGACTAAATCCCGCTTGGTGATCAGCAGCCGATCGGCAAGCGCCACCTGTTTCACCGCCTCGTACTGACGGTCGAGCTGATGGGACGCATTGACGGCATCGACCGTCGTGACGACGGTGTCGAGCCGCAGGAAATGCGAGACCAGCGGATTGTTCAGCAGCAACTGAACGATCGGGGCAGGATCCGCGAGGCCCGTCGTCTCGACCAGAATCCGGCGGAATGGCGGCACCTCGCCGCGGTCGCGACGCACCAGCAGTCCGCGCAGCGTCTCCTCGAGATCGCTGCGGATAGTGCAGCAAATACAACCGCTCGCGAGCACTGCAACCTCGCCATCGACGCGCTCGACCAGCAAATGATCAAGGCTGATCTCGCCATATTCGTTGATGACGACCGCACTGTCCTTCATGGCGTCGTCGCGCAGCAGGCGATTGAGCAGCGTGGTCTTGCCGCTGCCGAGAAACCCGGTGATCAGCGATACCGGAAGTCGCTCGGCGGACTTGTCGCTCTCGAACAGGCTCATCGGCATCCTCAACCTCTGGTCTTATTTTTGTCGCTAGACAACAGCCTAATGGAGGAGGAGCATGCCGAAAATAAGTTTTTAAGCCCGGCTTACAGGGCACAACCTGGGAGGAAACGATGGACGATGAGATCAGGGGCGACGAGCAAAAGGGTGGGACCGATCGCCGGACCTTGCTTCGCACCGCAGGCCTCGCAGGCGCGGCCGGCGCGGCGCTCGCGGGCTCGATGCATGGCAAGTTCTCGCTCGCGCCGATCACCGAAGCCCAGGCGCAGACCGCCGCCACGCCCAAGGGTGTCGACAAGCCATGGTGGCCTTCAAAATGGGGCAAGGATGACGAGGCCGGCGCATCCAACCACATGACGCCGGCGAAGGTCCTCGATGCGGCGAAATGGATCAAGGACGGCAAGATCTACAAGATCGGCCGCGTCTACGAGCAAGGCATGCCGTTGTTCGGCGCGCGCGCGTTCTCGCTGCGCATTCCCGGTAGTCCGACCGGTGGCCCGTTCGGCGACAACAAGCTGGTGTATCATGACGAATTTCTCGCCACGGAGATCGGCCAGACCGGTACACAGTTCGATGGCCTCGGCCACATCGGCATCCAGCTGGGCAAGGACGGCGACAAGAGCGAGATGCGGTTCTACAACGGCTTCACCGCCGCAGAGATCAGCGATGCGTATGGTCTCAAGAAGCTCGGCGTCGAGAAGCTCAATCCCATCTTCACCCGCGCTCATCTCCTCGACATGGTCGCGCTCAAGGGCGGGATGATGGATGCCGGCCAGGAGATCACCGCGGCCGATATCAAGGCGGCGCTCCAGAAGCAGAACATCCCCGAGAGCGACATCAAGCCGGGCGACGCGATCATGTTCCACACCGGCTGGGGCTCGCTGTGGATGAAGAACAATGATCGCTTCAACAGCGGAGAGCCGGGCATCGGCCTCGACGCTGCCCGGTGGGTGATCGAAAAGGATCTCGCCCTCACGGCCGCCGACACCTGGGCGGTCGAGGTGGTCCCCAATCCCGACAAGTCGCTCGCCTTCGTGGTCCATGCCGAATTGCAGACCAAGCACGGCATCCACAACCACGAGAACCTGATATTCGACGAGCTCATCGCCGACAAGAAGTATCAGTTCGTCTATTCCTTCACGCCCGCCCCGATCAAGGGCGCGACGGGAAGCAACGGTTGTCCGATCGCGATCACCTGAGGAGGCCGCATCGGCGCGTGGGCGGAGGCTGCCGCCCACGCCTGTTCGCTAGCCGCGCCCGCGATAGGGCGCCACGCCCTGGTCCGGCACCCACAGGCCCTTCGGCACGCGGCCGGTCTGCCAGAACACGTCGATCGGGATGCCGCCGCGCGGATACCAGTAGCCGCCGATGCGCAGCCATTTCGGCTTGATCTCGGACGCGATGCGCTTGCCGATCATCACGGTGCAGTCCTCGTGGAAGGCGCCGTGATTGCGGAAGCTCGCGATGTAGAGCTTCAGCGACTTCGACTCCAAGAGCCACGGGCCGGGCGCGTAGTCGATCATCAGATGGGCGAAATCCGGCTGGCCCGTGACCGGGCAGAGCGAGGTGAATTCCGGCACCGTGAAGCGGACAAGGTAGTCCGTGCCCTTCTGCGGATTGGGCACACGGTCGAGCTGGGCCTCTTCCGGTGTGTGCGGCCACTCGACCGCGCGGCCGAGCTGGAGAGATTTTTTCGCCATCGTCGTTATCCTTTGCGGATGCCGAGATGGACGCAATTGTGGCTGCCGTCAACCTGAGGCAACCGTCTGAATCAGCACCACCCTATCGTTGCCGGACTCGCAGCCCCAGAGCTCGCCCGGCCGGCCATCGAGTTGGCGGACATTTGCGTTAGCACGATCGCTCGGAAAGCTGGTGAATTTTTCCGTCATCGGATCGAAGCGCACGATGGCGTTGGCCGAGAAATCCGTCAGCCAGACCTTGTCCTTGTCATCGACATAAACCGCGTAGGTGCGAGGACGCTCGCCCGGCAGCTTCCACGTCTTCCAGGAGCCGTCGGCGGGGTCGTGCACCGAGACATGCCCGCTGTTCCACTCGCTGACCCAGATCCGGCTCCGCGAATCCGACCAGACCCGCCGCGAGCCCTGGTTCGGCGTCGGCGGCTCGACCACGGTCGCATTGCCGCTCGCCAGGTCGATCTTCGCGATATGGCTGCCGGCGAGCGAGGCGTACCAGACGTCGCCCTTGGGCGTGACGGTGATGCCGTAGGGGCCGACGCCCTTCGGCGCCTTGAACACCGTCATGTCGCCGGATTTTGGCGCGAGCCTTCCGTAATAGCCGGACTGTCCGGTGAACCAGTAGGTGCCTTCCTTGTCGAACACGCCGGTGTTGAGATTGGCGGAGGCGAACTTTTCGGGCAGGCGGAACAACGTGACTTTCAGGTCCGCCGGATCGACCCGCGCGATCGCGTTCTGGCCGCCTTCGGTGATCCAGGGCGCCCCGTCGGGGCCGATCGTCACGCCGTGCGGGGCGGCGCCCTGGCCGAGGCTGACCGTCTTGAAACTGCCGTCCTTCGGATCGAGCCTGCCAAGCATGCCCTTGCCTTGCGCAGTGAACCAGACCGTACCGTCGGGAGCGGGCGTGAGGTCGTGCAGGCCGATGCCGGGGTTGATCGGGAAATATTTTGTCCGGAACAGTCCCTCCTGCGCAAAACTTGGGCGGATCGCGAGGAAGGTGGCGCTCGAGGCAAGAAACTGGCGGCGATTCATGGCGTTACCCCGACTGTTTCAGATGGAGGTTGGACGCGCAGACCAGGCGGGGTGAAGCTTAGTCCGAGGCGCTTCACGCGTCAGTCGAAGGGCGCCGCCCAAGCGTTCACATTTGCTTGCGCTCCGTGTAAGACCCGCGGCGAACCGATCAAACCTAACGAACGGAAGTGCACCATCATGACCGCCATCATCGACATCATCGGCCGCGAGATCCTGGATAGCCGTGGCAACCCCACCGTCGAGGTCGACGTCGTGCTGGAAGATGGCGCGCTCGGCCGCGCCGCGGTGCCGTCCGGCGCCTCCACCGGCGCCCATGAGGCGGTGGAACTGCGCGACGGCGACAAGGCCCGCTATCTCGGCAAGGGCGTCACCAAGGCGGTCGGCGCCGTCAACGGCGAGATCTTCGAGGCCCTGAGCGGCCTCGATGCCGAGCAGCAGGCCCAGATCGACCAGATCATGATCGACCTCGACGGCACGCCGAACAAGAGCCGGCTGGGCGCCAACGCCATCCTCGGCGTCTCGCTCGCCTGCGCCAAGGCGGCCGCGAACTCGCTCGACATGCCGCTCTATCGCTACGTCGGCGGCACCTCGGCGCGGCTGCTGCCGGTGCCGATGATGAACATCATCAATGGCGGCGTGCATGCCGACAACCCGATCGACTTCCAGGAGTTCATGATCCTGCCGGTCGGTGCGTCGTCCTTCGCCGAGGGCCTGCGCTACGGCGCCGAGGTGTTCCACACCTTGAAGTCGGAGCTGAAGAAGGCCGGCCACAACACCAATGTCGGCGACGAGGGCGGCTTTGCGCCGAACCTGCCGTCGGCCGATGCCGCGCTCGAATTCGTCATGAACGCGATCGGCAAGGCCGGCTACAAGGCGGGCACCGACATCGTGATCGGGCTCGATTGCGCCTCGACCGAGTTCTTCAAGGACGGCAAATACGTCTATGAGGGCGAGGGCAAGACCCGCTCGGTGTCCGAGCAGGCCAAATACCTCGCCGACCTCGTCGGCCGTTATCCGATCGTCACCATCGAGGACGGCATGTCGGAAGACGACATGGACGGCTGGAAGGAGCTCACCGACCTCATCGGCAAGAAGTGCCAGCTCGTCGGCGACGACCTCTTCGTCACCAACGTCAAGCGCCTCGCCGAAGGCATCAAGGCGGGCCGGGCCAACTCGATCCTGATCAAGGTCAACCAGATCGGCACGCTGACCGAGACGCTCGCCGCCGTCGAGATGGCGCACAAGGCCGGCTACACCTCGGTGATGTCGCACCGCTCCGGCGAGACCGAGGATTCCACCATCGCCGACCTCGCGGTCGCCACCAATTGCGGGCAGATCAAGACCGGCTCCCTTGCGCGTTCCGATCGGACCGCCAAATACAACCAGCTCCTGCGCATCGAGCAGCAGCTCGGCAAGCAGGCGCTCTATGGCGGCAAGGCGGCACTGAAGGCGCTGGCATAAGCCGGCGCTTTGACAAAACAGGGGAGGATCGACATGAGCGACGGCAACAACGGCCTGCAACTGCGTTCGCTGATCAAGAAGAGCGGTGAGCTGGAAATCTCGCTGGTCGACGTGCCGACCCCCGAGCCCGCCGCGGACGAGGTCGTCGTCCGCGTCGAGGCGACGCCGATCAACCCGTCGGACCTCGGTCTCTTGGTCGGCGCCGCCGACATGAGCACGGCGAAGGCGTCGGGCACGAAGGAGGCTCCCGTCATCACCGCCAAGGTGCCGGAGGGTGCGATGCGCGCGATGGCGGGCCGGCTCGACGAATCCATGCCGGTCGGCAATGAGGGCGCGGGCGTCGTCATCAGGACCGGCTCGTCGGATGCGGCGAAGGCGCTGATGGGCAAGACCGTCGCGATGATCGGCGGCGCGATGTATGCGCAGTATCGCACCCTGAAGGTGCGCGAATGCCTGCCGCTGCCGGCGGGCACCACGCCGGCGGAAGGCGCGTCCTGCTTCGTCAACCCGCTGACTGCGCTCGGCATGACCGAGACCATGCGGCGCGAGGGCCACAAGGCGCTGGTGCATACCGCGGCCGCCTCCAATCTCGGGCAGATGCTGAACAAGATCTGCATCAAGGACGGCATCCCGCTGGTCAACATCGTGCGCAGCAAGGAGCAGGCCGACATCCTGCACAAGATCGGTGCCAAATATGTCGTCGACTCCTCAGCACCGAGCTTCCTCGGCGATCTCACCAATGCGCTGGTCGAGACCGGCGCCACCATCGCCTTCGATGCCATCGGCGGCGGCAAGCTTGCCGGCGACATCCTCAACTGCATGGAAGCCGCGATCAACAAGACCGCCAAGGAGTACAGCCGTTACGGCTCCAACGTGCACAAGCAGGTCTATGTCTACGGCGCCCTCGATGTCCGCCCGATCGAGCTGCCGCGCGGCTTCGGCATGGCCTGGGGTGTCGGCGGCTGGCTGTTGTTTCCGTTCCTGATGAAGATCGGGCAGGCGGACGGTGCAAAGCTGCGCCAGCGCGTCGTCGACGAATTGAAGACGACCTTTGCGAGCCACTACACCAAGGTGGTGTCGCTGCAGGAAGTGCTCGACCCTGCCAATATCGCGGTCTACGCCAAACGGGCCACCGGCGAAAAATTCCTCATCAACCCGAATAAATTGTCGTGATCAGCGCCGGGGCGTCACCCAAAGAAGGCCTTGCCTTCTGAGCGAAGCGGGGGATTATTCCGCCGCTGTTGAAAGCGGGACAACCGCAAGCAAAGAAGGGGACACTTCCATGACTGATCTGAATCGCCGCCACTTGCTGGCGGGCGCGGCCGCTGTGGGCGCAGCTGCCGTTACCGGGCTCGGACCGATCACTGCGCGTGCCTCAGTGCCGCCAAGCGGGACGCAGGCGCCGGGCTTCTACCGCTACAAGGTCGGCAGCCTTGAGTGTACCTCGATCAACGACGGCGCGCGCACCTTCCCGATGCCGGACAAGTTCGTCGTCAACGCGCCCAAGGACGAGGCGCTCGCCGCCGCCGAGGCGGCCTACATGCCGAAGGGCATGGTCACGGTGCCGTTCAATCCGCAGCTCATCAACACCGGCTCCAAGCTCGTGCTGATCGACGCCGGCAACGGCGTGGCCAATCTCGAGCCGAGCAAGGGCGCGGTCGGCCGCACGCTGCAAAACCTCGCGGCCGCCGGCGTCGATCCCAAGAGCATCGACGTCGTGCTGTTGTCGCATCTGCATCCCGACCACACCAACGGCATTCGCCTCGCCGACGGTGCGCTCGCGTTCCCGAATGCCGAGATCATGGTGCCCGGCAAGGACTGGGAGTTCTGGACCAGCGAGGACAACGCCGCCAAGGCCGAGTCCAACGCGATGATGAAGAACTATTTCGCCAACGTGAAGAAGACCTTTGCCGGTCTGGAGTCCAAGGTCACCAAGTACGATTGGGGCAAGGAGGTCGCGCCCGGCATCACCTCGATCGCGACGCCCGGCCACACCCCGGGGCACACCTCGTTCGCGGTCGCCTCGGGTGACGCGAAGGTGCTGATCCAGTCCGACGTCACCAACATCCCGGAATTCTTCCTGCGCAATCCGGACTGGCACGTGATGTTCGACACCGACGCCGCGTTGGCGCAGGAAACGCGCCACAAATTCTACGACATGGCGGCGGCGGAAAAGGCGACCGTGATCGGCTTCCACTTCACCTTCCCCTCGGTCGGCCATGTCGAGAAGGACGGCGCCAAATATCGCCTGATCCCGTCGGCCTGGAATCCGACGATCTGATCCGAGTTACAGATTTGCGCGAAAGATCGGGCCGCCGCGTGGCGGCCTGATTGTTTTGGGCGACCATCTGCTTTCGCGAAACGCTGCGTTTCCAAATCGGACCGGTCCATGCACTTGCATCCATCGAGCGAGATCGCTTAAGTGCCGTCCCGGCACTCCCGCTGAAGACTTCGAGGACAATCCATGGCCTATAACATCGTCACCATCGCCGGCAGCCTGCGCAAGGACAGCTTCTCGCTGAAGATCGCCAAGGCGCTCGCCAAGCTCGCGCCGGCGTCCCTCAAGCTCGAGGTCGTCACGCTGGCGGGCATCTCGTTCTTCAACCAGGACCTCGAGGGCGCGCCGCCCGCGGACTGGCTGGCCTTCCGTGACAAGCTCCAGAAGTCGGACGGCGTCCTGTTCGTCACGCCGGAATACAATCGCGCGATCCCGGGCGTGCTGAAGAACGCCATCGACGTCGCCTCGCGGCCCTATGGCAAGAGCTCGTTCAACGGCAAGCCGGTCGGCATCGTCTCGAACTCGCCGGGCCCGCTCGGTGGCGTCAGCGCCGCAAAGACGCTCCAGAACATCCTGCCCGGCATTGCTGGTCCGATCATGCAGCAGCCCGAGATCTACCTGAACGCCGTCGGCGACGCTTTCGATGCGGACGGCAATCTGGTCAAGGACTCGCTGAAGCCCGTGCTCCAGGCCTATATCGACGCCTTTGCCGTGCACGTGGCGAAGCATCACGGCTGAGGCTTTTCTTCGTCATGGCCGGGCAGAGGCGCGAGGCGCGTCTTCGCGCCAGATGTCCCGGCCATCCACGTTCTTGCGTGCGACGACGAAGAACGTGGATGCCCGGCACAAGGCCGGGCATGACGATGACGATTGGTGCCGCGGGCAGGGGACAATTAGCACTCCCTTAACCAAGCTGCCCCATCCTGCCAAAATGGTCTCCCGTGCGCGCCTGAAATCGATCCTGACCGGTCTCGCCCTCTACGCGATGGCCGCCGCCATCGTCGGCTATTTCGGCGTCAACGCCTATACCGGCAAATACGGCCTGAATGCCCGCCAGGAACTCGACCAGGAGATCATTGCGCTAACGAGCGAGCTGGCGCAGCTCAAGCGCGAGCGCGCCAGGAGCGAGCAGCGCGTATCGCTGCTGCGCTCCGAGAAGATCGACCCCGACATGCTGGACGAGCGAGCCCGCTTTCAGCTCGACTATGCCAATCCGCATGATGTCATTCGGTTGAGCAACTCGAACTAGCGCTTTCGGCAGTTTTCGAGACCGGCATCGAAAGCCGCTGTCGACATCCGCCAGGCGTGTCTCAACTCTACCGAAAGTCGTAGCTCTGGAACCGGGCTGCCGCCTTGACGGCAACGCCGCAACGGGCTCATGGCTTCTGTCGCTGCCGCCCAGGGTTGACGCAGATCAACCGGGTGGTGCCGGCACAGCCTAGACTGCCTTCCGGAGGAAACAGTGATGAATGGGTCAATGCCCCGGCATCACGCGGCCCGTGTCGAGGCCGCCATTGCGTCAGGCCAGGCGGCTCGCTCCGCGCTCGTGGCCTCGTGGTGCCGTTCGTCCCGGCTGCATCATCTCGATCCCGGTGGCCGTCACGCGCCGATGCGGCTCAGCGAAGCCGAGTTGCGACAGGCGCGCGAGCGCGTCGCGCCGCTGCTGGCCGCCGCGCGCGGTGCAATGGACCGGCTCTACCAGGCGGTGGGCGCCGCCGGCTGCTGCGTGCTGCTCGCCGACGGTGACGGCGTGCCGGTCGATCGTCGCGGCGCGCCGGCCGACGACGCCACCTTTCAATCCTGGGGCCTGTGGACCGGCGCGCTGTGGAGTGAGGAGCACGAGGGCACCAATGGCATCGGCACCTGTGTCGTCGAGCAGCGTCCGCTGACGATCGACCGCGATCAGCATTTCTTCACCCGCAACACGCTGCTGAGCTGCACCGCCGTTCCGATCTACGACCATGACGGCAGATTCGCCGGCGTGCTCGACGTCTCCTCCTGTCGCGCCGACCGCACCGACGCCTTTGCCAATCTGATTGCGCTCGCGGCGGGTGAGGCGGCCAAGCGGATCGAGGCCGACCTGTTTCGCAGCGCTTTCGCCCATGCCCGCATCGTGCTGACGGCGACGGCGGACGGCCAGTGCGGCGGCCTGGTCGCGGTCAATGCGGATGATCTCGTGATAGGCGCGACAAGGTCTGCCCGGGTGGGATTGGGAATCGCGCCCGGCCGCCCGTTGCAGCCGGTGCCCGCGGCCGATCTCCTCGGCGGCGATGCCGCGCATGACCACCTTGCCGGAGGTCAGCGCGCGGTGCTGCAGCGGGCGCTGTTGCGCGCGGGCGGCAATGTTTCGGCGGCCGCCAAGGCCTTGGGCGTGAGCCGCGCGACCCTGCACCGGAAGCTCAATCGGTTCGGGCTGAACGCGCATTGAGCGCTGCTGTTTCATCAGTCGTCATTGCGAGCGTAGCGAAGCAATCCAGAATCTTTCCGCGGAGGGACTCTGGATTGCTTCGCTACGCTCGCAATGACGATGTGGAGGCCGCAAGCGCTCCCTCTGGCACTCGCCTCGCCCACGACTGTCGCAGAACTGCGACAGGTCGGCTCCGCCATCGCTCCCGCCCGGGCTGACAGAAAACGCCTCCCGCGACATCGTCTGCGCAAGTCGTGAGCACACGACGAATTGCGCAAACAGCAAACATCGGGAGTGATCAATGAACAAGGTGGAATTCCTCAGCGTCACCAAAGTTCCCTTCGCCGCACGCTATGACAATTTCATCGGCGGCAAATTCGTCGCGCCGATCTCCGGCAAGTATTTCGACAACGCCTCGCCGGTGAACGGCCAGATCGTCTGCAAGATCGCACGCTCCGACCATCAGGACGTCGAGGCCGCGCTCGACGCGGCGCATGCCGCCAAGGGCGCCTGGGCACGCACCAGCGTTGCCGAGCGCGCCGCGGTCCTGAACCGCATCGCCGACCGCATGGAAGAAAATCTCGAGCGCCTTGCGATCGCCGAGACCTGGGACAACGGCAAGCCGATCCGCGAGACCCGCGCCGCCGACCTGCCGCTGGCGATCGATCACTTCCGATACTTCGCCGGCGTCGTCCGCGCCCAGGAAGGCTCGATCGGCGAGATCGATCACGACACCATCGCCTATCATTTCCACGAGCCGCTTGGCGTCGTCGGCCAGATCATCCCGTGGAACTTCCCGCTGCTGATGGCCTGCTGGAAGCTCGCCCCGGCGCTCGCCGCCGGCAATTGCGTGGTGCTCAAGCCGGCCGAGCAGACGCCGGCCTCGATCATGGTCTGGGCCGAGATCGTCGCCGACCTGTTGCCGCCCGGTGTCCTCAACATCGTCAACGGCTTTGGCCTGGAAGCCGGCAAGCCGCTCGCCTCGAGCCCGCGGATTGCAAAAATCGCCTTCACCGGCGAGACCTCGACGGGCCGGCTGATCATGCAATATGCCAGCCAGAACCTGATTCCCGTGACGCTGGAGCTCGGCGGCAAGTCGCCGAACATCTTCTTCAACGACGTCACCGCGGAAGACGACGACTTCTTCGACAAGGCGATCGAGGGCTTCGTCATGTTCGCGCTGAATCAGGGCGAGGTCTGCACCTGTCCGAGCCGGGCGCTGGTCCACGAGGAGATCTATGACCGCTTCATGGAGCGGGCGCTCAAGCGCGTGGCCGCGATCAAGCAGGGCGATCCGCGCGACGCCGACACCATGATCGGCGCGCAGGCCTCCAGCGAGCAGCTGGCGAAGATCCTCTCCTATATCGACATCGGCAAGGAGGAGGGCGCCAAGCTCCTCGCCGGCGGCGGACGTGCCGAGCTCGCAGGTGATCTCGCCGGCGGCTTCTACGTTCAGCCGACCGTGTTCGAGGGCCACAACAGGATGCGAATCTTCCAGGAGGAGATCTTTGGCCCCGTCGTTTCCGTCACGACCTTCAAGACCGACGACGAGGCGCTCGCGATCGCCAATGACACGCTCTATGGCCTCGGGGCCGGCGTCTGGAGCCGCGATGCCAACCGCTGCTACCGCTTCGGCCGGGCGATCCAGGCGGGCCGGGTTTGGACCAACTGCTACCATGCCTATCCCGCGCATGCGGCGTTCGGCGGCTACAAGCAGTCGGGGGTCGGGCGCGAGACCCACAAGATGATGCTCGATCACTACCAGCAGACCAAGAACCTCCTGGTCAGCTACAGCCCAAAGAAGCTCGGCTTCTTCTGATCGGGCAGGAGCGGGCGGCGCTGTTCCGCGCCGCTCGTTCCGGGCTGTTGTCCGTCGGGCCCGCCGTCATCCGTCTGTCAGAGAATTGAGACAAGACGGGAGCGCCGACTTTATTCATTCAGGTCGGCGCGTGTGGCATTCGAAGCGATGCCAGGCAAGGACGGAGGCTCGGCCATGAAGAACAGTCGTTCAGGACGGAAGACGCGTGTTGGAGCGATGCTGTTCGGCGCGGCGGCCTTGGCATTCCTGCCGCCATCGATGGCCGTCGCGCAAACCGGCCCGGCACCGGCCGGCGCCAAGCACTTCCTGACCGTTGACGGAAAGCCGCCGCTGATCCTCGGACATCGCGGACTGCCGGGGCTGGTGCCTGAAGAGACTGAGGCATCCTACGAACTTGCCGCGGCGCTCGGAACCGATGCGCTCGAAGAGGATTTGCATCTGACCAAGGACTGCGTCCTGGTGGTGCGCCATAACCCTTGGCTGGCTGACAACACCAACATTGCTGAGGTGGCGAAGACCAATGCGGCTGTGGCCGCGCGCAAGCGCACGGTGCCCGGTGTGCGCGTCAAGGCGCCGTCTGCCACCGGCGTGCCTGCTGACTATCTCACCGATCTCATTGATCCGGCCGATCCCAAATCGGTGCTGAAATCGCTGATCGTCGACGGCGAAGACCATACCAATGATTGGTCCATCACCGATTTCACCATGGCCGAGCTGAAGAGCTGGATTGGCGGCACCACCTATGACGCGGCCAATGAAAGGCCAAAGGTCTTCAACGGCAAGCTGCCGATCATCAGCTTCCAGGATGTCATCGACATCGCCAAGGCCAAGAGCAAGGAGACGGGGCGTTCGATCCTCGTCTACCCGGAAACCAAGAACCCGACCTGGAACAATGCCCAGGCGATCGCCAACGGCTGCGGCGCGCCCGGCAGCCGCCCGCTCGAGGATGCCCTGATCAAGATCATCAAGGACAACGGCCTCAACACCAAGGACGCGCCCATCCTCGTTCAGAGCTTCGAGCCGGGCAGCCTGAAATATATGCGCAGCCGTGGCCTGGAGACGCGGCAGGTCCAGCTCGTCGATGGCAACGGCATCGACTTCAAGACCGGCAAGGTTCTCCTCAACAACATCACCAATTCTCGTCCGTTCGACTGGACGGTTGCGGGCGATGCGCGGCTGTACGATTCGATGCTGACCCCGGAGGGCCTCGCGCAGATCAAGACCTACGCCGACGGCATCGGTCCGTGGAAGCCCTATATCGTTCCGCTCAAGATTGCGCCGTGGAAGGACAGCAACGCCGACGGCACGCCCTACAAGGGATCGACGCCGGAGGCTTCGACGCAGGAGCCGACCAGCCTCATTGCCGATGCGCACAAGCTCGGCCTGTTCGTGCATGTCTTCACGTTCCGCAACGAGAAGAAATATCTCGCCGCCGACTATCGCGGCGATCCAGGCCTGGAATATCTCAAATTCTTCCGACTTGGCGTCGATGGGGTCTTCACCGACTTCACGCATACGGGGGTAGGTGCCCGCACGGCCTATCTGCGGGAGCTGGGCTGGTAAGCCCGGCTTCGCGGCGGAGCTAATGTTGCCTGATCCGCGCCAAAGGTTTTGCAAAATTTCGGCCACGTTGCAGTGCGGCATAATGAAAGTCGTGCCATGCCGCCGCGGTGCTTTCGCACGCGATTGAGTTAGGTTAGAGAGGGCTTAGATTTCTCTGACCCGGAATTCCCATGGCCGCACCCAAGAAAGCCGCCGCAAGCACTCCACAGGACAAGACCAACGGCGGTTCGCCCCCGGAATTCACCAAGGAACAGGAGCTCAAGGCGCTCCGCGACATGCTCCTGATCCGGCGGTTCGAGGAAAAAGCCGGCCAGCTCTACGGCATGGGCGCGATCGGCGGCTTCTGCCACCTCTATATCGGCCAGGAGGCCGTGGTGGTCGGCATGCAGATGGCCCTGAAGCAGGGCGATCAGGTCATCACCGGCTATCGCGATCACGGCCACATGCTCGCCACCGGCATGGAGGCCAACGGCGTCATGGCCGAGCTCACCGGCCGCCGCGGCGGCTATTCCAAGGGCAAGGGCGGCTCCATGCACATGTTCAGCAAGGAGAAGCACTTTTACGGCGGCCACGGCATCGTCGGCGCGCAGGTCTCGCTCGGCACCGGGCTGGCTTTCGCCAACAGCTATCGTGGTAACGACAATGTCAGCGTCACCTATTTCGGCGACGGTGCGGCCAACCAGGGCCAGGTCTATGAGAGCTTCAACATGGCCGAGCTGTGGAAGCTGCCGGTGATCTACGTCATCGAGAACAACCGCTACGCCATGGGCACCTCGGTGTCGCGCGCCTCGGCGCAGCAGGATTTCTCCAAGCGCGGCGCCTCGTTCAACATTCCCGGCCAGCAGGTCGACGGCATGGACGTCCGCGCCGTGAAGGCCGCCGGCGACGAGGCTGCCGCCTGGTGCCGCGCCGGCAAGGGCCCCTTCATCCTGGAGATGCAGACCTACCGTTATCGCGGCCACTCGATGTCCGACCCCGCAAAGTACAGAACGCGCGAGGAGGTCGAAAAAGTCCGCCACGACCAGGACCCGATCGAGCAGGTGCGCAACCGCCTGCTCGCGGCCAAGGTCAGCGAGCAGGACCTGAAGGCGATCGACGCCGAGGTGCGTGACATCGTCAATGCCTCCGCCGACTTTGCCCAGCATGATCCCGAGCCGGATGCCGCCGAGCTCTGGACCGACATTTACCGCTGAACGCGCGCAAGCTTTCTTTTGGAGCCGATATGCCAATTCAAGTGCTGATGCCCGCGTTGTCACCCACGATGGAGAAGGGCAACCTCGCCAAGTGGCTGAAAAAAGAGGGTGAGACGATCAAGTCTGGCGACGTCATCGCCGAGATCGAGACCGACAAGGCGACCATGGAGGTCGAGGCGACCGACGAGGGCACGCTCGGCAAGATCCTGATCCCCGAGGGGACCGCCGACGTTGCCGTCAACACGCCGATCGCGACGATTCTCGCCGACGGCGAGAGCGCCGCCGATCTCGCCAAGGCGCCGGCACCTGCCCCGCAGAAGGCCGCGGAGCCCGCAGCCGCGGCCGCCGCGAAGGCCGAGGCACCCGCGCCCAGGGCTGCGCCCGCGCCGCAGGCTGTCGCCGAGCCAGATCCGGAAGTGCCTGCCGGCACCGAGATGGTGACGCAGACCATCCGCGAAGCCCTGCGCGACGCCATGGCCGAAGAGATGCGCCGCGACGCCGACGTCTTCGTGATGGGCGAGGAGGTCGCGGAATATCAGGGCGCCTACAAGGTGACGCAAGGGTTGTTGCAGGAATTCGGCGCCAAGCGCGTGATCGACACCCCGATCACCGAGCACGGCTTTGCCGGAATCGGCGTCGGCGCCGCGATGACCGGGCTGAAGCCGGTCGTCGAGTTCATGACCTTCAACTTCGCCATGCAGGCGATCGACCAGATCATCAACTCCGCCGCCAAGACGCTCTACATGTCGGGCGGCCAGATGGGCTGCTCGATCGTGTTCCGCGGGCCGAACGGCGCCGCCGCGCGCGTTGCCGCCCAGCACAGCCAGGACTACTCGTCCTGGTATTCGAACGTTCCGGGTCTCAAGGTCGTCGCGCCGTTCTCGGCCGCCGATTACAAGGGCCTGCTCAAGGCCGCGATCCGCGATCCCAATCCGGTGATCTTCCTCGAGAACGAAGTGCTCTACGGCCATACCGGCGAGGTGCCGAAGCTCGACGATTTCGTGATCCCGATCGGCAAGGCGCGCATCGTGCGCTCCGGCAGCCACGTCACCATCATCTCCTGGTCGAACGGCATGACCTACGCGCTGAAGGCCGCCGACGAGCTCGCCAAGGACGGCATCGAGGCCGAGGTGATCGACCTGCGCACGCTGCGGCCGATGGACACCGAGACCATCGTCAACTCGGTCAAGAAGACCGGCCGTGCCGTCACGGTGGAAGAGGGCTGGGCGCAGAGCGGCGTCGGCGCCGAGATCGCCGCGCGCATCATGGAGAACGCCTTCGACTATCTGGATGCGCCGGTTGCCCGCGTCTCCGGCAAGGACGTGCCGATGCCCTATGCCGCGAACCTGGAGAAGCTCGCGCTTCCCTCGGCGGCTGAAGTGGTCGAGGCCGCCAAAGCCGTCTGCTACAGGTAGACCATGGCGGGCCCGAAGGAGCAGCCACTGCCGCCCGACGTCATCGCCCGCGAGGACGCGGTCGAGATCCTGCGCGTTTTCGTGCTGGACGGCGGGCTGTCGATGGCGTTCCAGCGCGCCTTCGAGGAGCCCGACATGTGGGGCCTGCTGCTCGTCGACCTCGCCCGCCACGCCGCGCGTGCCTATGCGCGCGAAAGCGAATACACCGAGGAGGACGCCCTGAACCGGATCCTGGAGATGTTTCAGGCGGAGATCGAGCGGCCGACCGATATCGGCACCACGACGCCGCGATCGCAGAAGGGACATTGACCGTGGCGATCGAATCCCATCACTTCGATTTCATGCTGGAGGCGATCCGCGAGGCGGAGGCCTCGATCGCGCAGGGCGGCTTGCCGATCGGCGCGGTGCTGACGCGCGACAACAAGATCATCGCCCGCGGCCACAACAACCGCGTGCAGGAGAACAACGTGATCCTGCACGGCGAGATGAGCTGCCTGCGCGAGGCCGGCGTGATCTCGTTCCACGACACCGTCATGTACACCACGCTGTCGCCATGCTCGATGTGCGCCGGCGCGCTCGGTCTGTTCAAGGTGAAGCTGGTGGTGATCGGGGAATCCGTCACCTTCCCGGGCTCCAAGGACATCCTCGACAAGTTCAACATCCCCTGGATCGACCTTGCCGACGACCGCTCCATCACCATGATGAAGACTTGGCGTTCCAATCCTGCCAATGAGCGCCTTTGGCAGGGCGACATCGGCAACTAAAACCTGGTCTGTTCGTCTTCGCCCCGAGGACGACGTTTTGAGAAGTTCTTCGTGAGGTCAGCATGCCCATCAACATCCTGATGCCCGCTCTCTCGCCAACGATGGAGAAGGGCAACCTCGCCAAGTGGCTGAAGAAGGAAGGCGACAAGGTCAAATCCGGCGACGTCATCGCCGAGATCGAGACCGACAAGGCGACCATGGAGGTCGAGGCCATCGACGAGGGCACGATCGCCAAGATCCTGGTGCCCGAGGGCACGCAGGACGTCCCGGTCAACGACGTGATCGCGGTGCTCGCCGGCGAGGGCGAGGACGTCAAGGCTGCGGGCGCGGGGGCTGCGAAGCCGAGCGCCTCGGCCGCGCCGCCGAAGGCCGCTGAAGCTCCGGCGCCTGCACCTGCTGCGCCCAAGGCTGCGCCGCCGTCCGCTGCTGCTCCGGCGCCGCAGGCCGCCGCGCCCGCCGCGCAGAGCAACGGCCAAGGCGGTCGCGTGTTCTCGTCACCGCTGGCGCGGCGCCTYGCCAAGGAATCCGGCATCGATGTTGCGATGGTCACCGGCACCGGCCCGCACGGCCGCGTCGTTGCGCGCGACGTCGAGCAGGCCAAGTCCGGCAAGGGCCTGAAGGCACCTGCGGCGGCGCCGTCCGGTGCGCCCGCGATCGCGCCGACCATGTCGGACAAGCAGATCCTGTCGCTGTTCGAGCCCGGCTCCTACGACATCGTCCCGCACGACGGCATGCGCCGCACCATCGCGCAGCGGCTGACCGCGTCGATCCAGAACGTCCCGCACTTCTACCTCACCATCGACTGCGACATCGGCAAGCTGCTCGCCGCACGCGAGGAGATCAACGCCGCCGCGCCGAAGGACAAGGAGAAGAAGCCGCTCTACAAGATCTCGGTCAACGACTTCGTCATCAAGGCGATGGCGGTCGCGCTCCAGAAGATCCCGAACTGCAATGTGAGCTGGACCGAATCCGGCATGGTCAAGCACCACCATTCCGACGTCGGCGTTGCCGTGGCGATGCCCGGCGGCTTGATCACGCCGATCATCCGCAAGGCCGAGACCAAGACGCTCTCGACCATCTCCAACGAGATGAAGGATTTTGCCGCGCGTGCCCGCTCGCGCAAGCTGAAGCCGGAAGAGTACCAGGGCGGCACCACCGCGGTCTCCAACCTCGGCATGTTCGGCATCAGCCATTTCACCGCCGTGATCAACCCGCCGCATGCGACCATTTTGGCGGTCGGCACCAGCGAGGAGCGCCCCGTCGTGCGCGGCGGCAAGATCGAGATCGCGAATATGATGAGCGTGACCTTGTCCTGCGATCACCGCGCCATCGACGGCGCGCTCGGCGCCGAGCTGATCGGCGCGTTCAAGCAGCTGATCGAAAACCCCGTCATGATGATGGTGTGAGCAGAGAACGGTGAATACGTAGGGTGGGCAAAGGCGCAAGGCGCCGTGCCCACCTTATTTCTTACGGGTTAGACGGCGGTGGGTACGCTTCGCTTTGCCCACCCTACGAAGTTCAGTTGAATGGGAGCCGCAATGGCCGACACATCCTTCGACGTCATCATCATCGGCTCCGGCCCCGGCGGCTATGTCACCGCGATTCGCGCCGCGCAGCTCGGCTTCAAGACCGCGATCGTCGAGAAGTCGTATCTCGGCGGCATCTGCCTGAACTGGGGCTGCATCCCGACCAAGGCGCTCTTACGCTCCGCCGAGATCTACCACTACATGCAGCACGCGAAGGATTACGGCCTGTCGGCCGACAACGTCTCGTTCGATCCGAAGGCGGTGGTGCAGCGTTCGCGCGGCGTCTCGAAGCGGCTCAACGACGGCGTCGGCTTCCTGATGAAGAAGAACAAGGTCAGCGTGATCTGGGGCGCGGCCTCGATCGACGCGCCTGGCAAGGTCACGGTGAAGAAGTCCGACGTCGAGGCCCCGAAGGGTGCGCTGGGCGAGGGGAGCTACCAGGCCAAGCACATCATCGTCGCGACCGGCGCGCGCCCGCGGGTGCTGCCCGGGCTCGAGCCCGACAAGAAGCTGATCTGGACCTATTTCGAGGCGATGGTGCCGGAGCGGATGCCGAAGTCGCTGCTGGTCGTCGGCTCCGGCGCGATCGGCATCGAGTTCGCCTCGTTCTTCCACACCATGGGCTCTGATGTCACCGTGGTCGAGGTGCTGCCGCAGATCCTGCCCGTCGAGGACGCCGAGATCGCGGGCCTGGCGCGAAAGCGCTTCGAAAAGCAGGGCATCAAGATCCTGTCCTCGACCAAGGTGACGAAGCTCGAGAAGAAGGCCGACAGCGTCGTCGCCACCATCGACGACGGCAAGAAGCCGGTGACGGTCGAGTTCGAGCGGGTGATTTCGGCGGTCGGCGTGGTCGGCAATATCGAAGGGCTTGGGCTGGAAAAGCTCGGCGTCAAAACCGACCGCGGCTGTATCGTGATCGACGGCTACGGCAAGACCAACATCCCCGGCATCTACGCCATCGGCGACGTTGCCGGCCCCCCGATGCTCGCGCACAAGGCCGAGCATGAGGGCGTGATCTGCATCGAGGCCATCAAGGGTCTGCACCCGCACGCCATGGACAAGAACCTGATCCCGGGCTGCACCTACTGCCAGCCGCAAGTCGCCTCCGTCGGTCTCACCGAAGCCAAGGCCAAGGAGAATGGCCGCGAGATCCGTGTCGGCCGCTTCCCCTTCGTCGGCAACGGCAAGGCGATCGCGCTCGGCGAGGACCAGGGCCTGGTCAAGGTGATCTTCGACAAGAAGACCGGCCAGCTGCTCGGCGCCCACATGATCGGCGCGGAAGTCACCGAGCTGATCCAGGGCTATGTGGTGGCCATGAACCTGGAGACCACGGAAGAAGAGCTGATGCACACGGTGTTCCCGCATCCGACGCTGTCGGAGATGATGAAGGAAGCCGTGCTGGATGCTTATGGGCGTGTGTTGAATATCTAGAATAGGGCCTTCAATGGCGGCTCATGACGGTTGGTCAGAGACTGGCAACAATATCCTTGCGCCAAAATTGCTGGCCAAAGTTCGGGACATTCTGGAACATGAGCCGATTATTCTGGAACACCGATTGTACGCGGGGAGTTCTGCTCCACTGATGCTAATCTTCGACGATTACGAAGATTTTGTCCGCCACCTGGAATCGCGCGCCCGTCCCGGCGATCATCTACTTATTTGGGGCTACTCCGGTCTGTGCAGGGACGATAATATCGCGCTCGATGCAAAGTACCCCGACGCTGCGGGCCGAACCCCGCGCGGCGGTGCTTATTGAAGGTCTAACCGCAAACCCAAATGAAAGAACAGTTGTGAAAGACAACGACAACCTCACCATCGAACGCCCGACCTTCGTCACCCATCTCGAATGCGCGATGGAAGGCGACCGCTACGCCGCCGATGAGGTCCACAACCTCTCCAAGGCCGGCAAGCCGCTGCTGGTGCGCTACGACCTCCCTCGGGTGAAGAAGGCGCTGACCAAGGACGCGCTGAGCCAGCGCCCCGCCGACATGTGGCGCTACCGCGAGCTGCTGCCGGTGCGCAAATGCAAGGACATCGTCTCGCTCGGCGAGGTCACGACGCCGCTGATCCGGCTGCCGAAGCTCGGGGAGAAGCTCGGTGGCGGCGAGATCATCGTCAAGGACGAGGGGCGGCTGCCGACCGGCTCGTTCAAGGCGCGCGGGCTGGTGATGGCGGTGTCGATGGGAAAGGCGCTCGGCATCAAGCACATGGCGATGCCGACGAATGGTAATGCCGGCGCGGCGCTCGCGGCCTACGCGACATCCTGCGGCATCAAGACCACGATCTTCTGCCCGGCTGATACGCCGGAGGTGAACGTCAGCGAGATCGAACTCCAGGGCGCGACCGTCTACCGCGTCAACGGCTATATCGACGATTGCGGCAAGATCGTCGGCGAGGGGAAAGCAAAAGTCGGCTGGTTCGACACCTCGACGCTGAAGGAGCCCTACCGCATCGAGGGCAAGAAGACGATGGGCCTGGAGCTCGCCGAACAGCTCGGCTGGGACGTGCCCGACGTCATCTTCTATCCGACCGGCGGCGGAACCGGCCTGATCGGCATGTGGAAGGCGTTTGACGAGCTGGAGAAGATCGGCTTCATCGGCGCGAAGCGTCCGCGCATGGTCGCGGTGCAGGCCTCCGGCTGTGCGCCGATGGTGCGGGCCTACGAGGCCGGCACGGAGCATGCGACGCGCTGGGAGGACGCCCACACCATCGCGTCCGGCATCCGCGTGCCGCAGGCGATCGGCGATTTCCTGATCCTGCGCGCGGTGCGCGAGAGCAAGGGCTTTGCCATCGCGGTCGACGACGACAAGATCTCGTCGGCGCTGAACGAGGTCGCACGCGAGGAGGGGCTGTTGCTGTGCCCCGAGGGCGCCGCGACCTACGCCGCCTACAAGGCGAGCCTCGCCGACGGCCGCGTCAGCAAGACCGACCGCGTGATGCTGTTCAACTGCGCCACCGGCCTGAAGTACCCGCTGCCGCCGGTGACCCGCACGCTCGACCGGCACAAGCCGATCGACTTCTCGCAGTTCTAGAAGTTCTCCCTCGCCCCGTTCTTGCGGGGCCGCGGCGAGCTTCGCTCGCGCTGAGAGGCTAGGGGTGGGGGGCCTGCTTCCGCAAACGCATTGGCAGAAGGTCTCGCGGAGGCTCCCCCTCACCCGAATTCGCGCTGCGCACGAATTCGACCTCTCCCCGCAAGCGGGGCGAGGTAAGGAAAAAGCAAAAATCGCTGCGGAGGACACAATGACGAAGCCCGTCTGGGCCGCGCTGATCGGCATCCTTGCTGTCACGAGCGCCGTGCGCGCCGATGATTATCCCTCACGTCCCATCACCGTCATCGTGCCCTTCGCCGCCGGCGGTCCGTCGGACGCGATGGCCCGCGTGCTTGCCGAGCGCATGCGGACGTCGCTCGGCCAACCGCTGGTGATCGAGAATGTCACCGGCGCCGGCGGCTCGATCGGCGTCGGCCGCGCCGTGCATTCCCCGCCGGACGGCTACACGATCTCCTTCGGCCATCTCGGCACCCATGTCGCCAACGGCGCCGTCTACAAGCTCAACTACGACCTTGTCGCCGATCTGGAGCCGGTGGTGCTGTTGCCGAGCAACCCGATGATCGTGGTCAGCAAGAATGCCGTGCCTGCGGCCTCGTTGAAGGAGCTCCTGGCGTGGCTGAAGTCGCGGCCGTCGTCGGCAACGGCCGGTACCGCCGGCGCGGGCTCCGGCAGCCACATCGCCGGCGTTTATTTCGAGAGCGTCAGCGGCATCAAGCTGCAATACGTGCCGTATCGCGGCACCGCGCCTGCGTTGAACGACCTCATCGCCGGCCAGATCGACCTCATCGTCGACCAGACCTCCAACTCCATCAACCAGGTCCGCGCCGGCACCATCCGTGCCTACGCGATCACCGACGACAAGCGCCTGCCGTCGGCGCCGGAGATCCCGACCGCGGAGGAGGCGGGGCTGAAAGGCTTCAACATGACGCTGTGGTCGGGCCTGTGGGTGCCGAAGGGCACGCCGAAGGAGATCGTCACCAGGCTCAACGCTGCGGCCGTGGAAGCGCTGAACGATCCCGCCGTGAAGAAACAGCTCGAAAGCCAGGGCCTGGAGATGACGCCCCAGGATCAGCTCACCCCTGAAGCCCTCGGCACGCGCCAGAAGGCGGAGATCGCGAAATGGTGGCCGATCATCAAGGCGGCGAACATCAAGGTGGATTGAGGCGCATCGCCGCCTCGTTCACGGCCACGACGACGAGATTCCTCGCCGTGAAGAGGGCTCGAGGCTGCTGCATCACGTCCTGGCTTCACCGAGCCCCGTCAGGGCCGACTCCAGACATTGAAGGAGAGCCGGCGTGGAAAACGGCTTTGCGAGAAAGCAGATGGCGCCAGCCTTCAGCGCGCGCTCGCGCACGGTATCGTCGGGAAAGGCCGTCATGAAGATGAAGGGCGTGCGGTGACCGAGGCCGCGCATATGCATCAACAGATCGACACCGCTCATGGCCGACATCTGCACGTCCGCGATCACGCATGACGTCAGGTGCAGTTCAGCCGATTGGAGAAATTCGTGAGCGGAGCCAAAGATGTAGACCGTGTACCCCCGCGACGTCAGAAGATTGTTCGTCGCGAGCCGGACGGAGGGATCATCGTCAATGACGGAAATGACCGAAGGGATTGACATGATCGCTCCTGATCGGGGGGGCCGCCGATCATGGTGCAGCGCCCATCGGAAAGTGGGCCCTCGGAGCGCGCTTGAAAAGCATACTTAGGTTTGCACGTTTCGCCCTGGGCGCTGGATTCCGAGCGCCTCGGTCATCCTGACGAGATCGGCCAAGGACTTCGCGCCCATCTTCCGCATGATCTGGCCGCGATAGATTTTGACGGTAATCTCCGCCAATCCGAGTTCGGCGGCGACTTGCTTGTTCATCAGGCCGGACGCAACCAGGGCGAGAATGTCGCGCTGACGCGCCGACAGGCCTTCGAAGCGAGTCCGCACGCTTGATACCGACTTCTCGGCATCGCGCCGCTTGCGATCCCGTTCGATCGCAGCCTGGACCGCATCGAGCATGTCCTGGTCGCGCACCGGCTTGGTCAGAAAATCGATGGCGCCGCTCTTCATGGCCCTGACGGTCATGGGAATATCGCCATGACCGGTGATGAAGATAATGGGCGTGTGAATGTTGGCCTTCGCGAGGTCCGCCTGGAGGTCGAAGCCGCTCGAGCCCGGCAGGCGAATGTCGAGCACAAGGCAACTGGGGACCGCCGGCGGCTTGGCTTCCATGACCTCCGCTGCCGAGCCGAAGGCTTCGACCTTGAGGCCGACGGATTGAAAGAGATTGGTGAGCGCACGGCGCATCGACGGATCGTCATCAACGATCATGACGATCGGATCATCGGCGCCCGCCTGCGCCGGCGTCGGTTTGGCGTGGTCGGTCACGACGTGTCCCCGTGCGGCAAGGGCAGCGCAATCTGGAAAGTCGCACCGCTCCCCTCATTGGGAAAGGCCGACAGCCGCCCCGCGTGAGCCTCGATGATCGACCGGCAGATCGATAGTCCCATCCCCAGGCCGCCCGACTTTGTCGTGAAAAAGGGCGTGAAGATGCGTTCCATCCCGTCCTTGTCAAGGCCGACACCGCGATCCGTGACGGTGATGAGCAGGCGGCCGTCGCCGTTCTCGCCGACTTGGCTGGAGCGGATCGCCAGTTCGCGCGGGCGGCCAACATTGGCTTCCATGGCTTCGATGCCGTTCATGACAAGGTTGATCAGCACCTGCTGGAGCTGGATCCGATCACCGCAAATCCTGGGCAGACTTGACGTCAATTCCATTCGCACCGACACGGCATGGGTGGCAAGCTCGCGCCGAACGAGGGCCAACGCCTCCCTGACGACCTGGTTGATGTCGAGTGGAACGACTTCGATTTCGGTCTTCTTCGCAAGCGCCCTGATCCTGCGGATCACCTCGCTGGCCCGATTGGCGTCCTCGACAATCCACTCCACGGAGCGGCGCGCGGCATCCAGATCGGCCGGTTCGCGGCCGAGCCAGCCGATGCAGGCGTCTGCATTGGAGATCACGGCAGCCAGAGGCTGGGTGATTTCGTGGGCTATCGAGGCGGTCAGTTCGCCGAGCATCGTAACGCGCGTGACATGGGCGAGCTCGGCTTGGGCCTTGCGCAGCGCTTCCTCGGCCTGCTCGGCGCGGGTCGCCGCCGTCACATCGCTGCTGACGCCACGATAGCCGCGAAAATGGCCGTTCGCGTCGTGGAAGGGCTTGCCGCTGGTGCGCACGTAGATTGGAGATCCGTTGCGATCCCTGCTGCGATAAACCAGGTCGCGAAACGGAAGGTGGGCATCGAGGGCCGCGCGATGCTGCTCCCACTTCTCGGGCTCGAGCTCGGCATCGGGCGGAATGTCCCAACGGGTCAGGCCGATCAAGCCCGTCGGCGCAGCAATGGCCGTATCGGCGTGTTCCGAGATCCGGGTGATACGGTGATCCGGCCCGGTCTCCCAAAACCAGTCCGATGCGGTTTCGGCATAGTCGCGGAACCGCTGCTCGGACTCCTTGAGCTCGTCAAATGCCTTTTGCAGCGCTTCTTTTGCGACGAACTGCTCGGTGACGTCGACGTGCGTGCCGATAATTTCATTTACCTCGCCGTCGCTGCCCGTGACGGGATGTCCTTCCGTATGGACGCGTCTTATCGAACCGTCCGGACGCGCAATCCGAAAGTCAATTTCGAAGGGCTCCCTTTGCTGCACCGCCTGACGTTCCACGTCGACAATTCGTCGAAAGTCCTCGGGAAGGATCCGTTGCTGGAAAGCCTTGGCCGGCACATCGAGCTGGTCCGGATCAAATCCGAACAGGCGGTAGAGTTCATTCGATCGGTAAGCGAACTCCTGACGACTCACGTCCCAGGCCCAGCTGCTGGTATGGCTAAGGCGCTGGGCTTCGGCCAAATAGGCCTCGCTGCGACGCAACCTCTGGTCCGCTTCTTTTGTGATCGTGACGTCGGTGACAGCCCCGGCAAACTCGACGCGCCCTGATGCATGTCTCACCGCGCGCGCCACGGAATGGAGATATTTGACCGATCCATCAGGCATCAGCAGGCGATACTCGTGGTCGTAATCCTCCGCTTCGCGCAAGGCTCTATCGAGGGTCTTGCGGACCGCATCGCGATCTTCCGGATGGATGCGCTGAAAAACAAAATCCAGGGTCGGCTTCACCGCCGGGTCGCATTGGAAGATGCGAAAGGTTTCCCTCGACCAGACGATCGCGCCGGTCGCGGCGTTCAGGCCGAAGCTGCCGGTGCGGCTCAGTTCCTGAGCCTGGGCGAGGTAGGCCTCGCTCTGGCGCAGCGCATCCTCGGCCTCCTTGCGCTGGGTGATGTTTTCACAGGCGACCAGGACGATCGGCGTGCCGTCGCGGCGCAGCATGGCCTTGGCGTTTTCACGGACCCAGAGGACCGAGCCGTCCTTCCGGATCTTGCGGATCTCCCAGGTATGCGACTGGTCCACGGTTTCCAGGCACAACGCGACGCATCGGCGAACGAGGTCGTGATCTTCCTCGAAGAAGACGTTCAGCACGGATTGGCCGGTCAGCTCGGCCGCCGTGTAGCCCAGTTGCGCGGCGCCGAATGTATTGACGTTGAGCACCGTTCCGGCCGGATCGATCATGAAGTACATGACCGGATTGTGCTCGAACACCTCGCGCCATTGCTTCACGGCGTCGCGCAGCTCGCTGTCCTGCCGCCAGTCATCTCCGACCGCAGGCTTGTCCTTCGCTCCGTTGCCGAGAGATCGAAGCGCCGCAAGGCCGCCGAGCAGCAATTGAGCGGCCGAATTGCCAAGTTTCGCGATCTGGCCAGGCATCATCGCATGCGTCCCGGCTCGCTGGGGTCAATGCGAGTAGAGCATTTTGCGACAAGAGGGGCAATTGCCTCAGACCAAGCAGGACTCTGCCTCCGACCAAAGTCGGGCTCTGCGTCGAAAACTCGCGGGCTCCGTGCAGCCTGCGAGCCATGCGCCGTCTCGTTGCGCCCAGGCAAAGTCCGCAAGACTACGGGACAAACCTACGTATAGCTCGCGCATCCCTAGTCATACCGTGCATTTACCTCCGTACAATTGAGCGATCCGTTGCATAGGGCCTAGTCTCACTGCCAATCCAGTGGAGTCGATTGCGAACCACAACCCGCCGCGTAGCTCGGCGTGATGCACCTTAGAGGCTCCGCCTCTGCCGTTGCCCTGACCGGCCGCATGACTTGGCGGGTCACGATTGAGAAGCCGCATTCATTGACGACGTGGTGACCGCTCACCAGGAAAGCCAGGACCCATAAGAGGCCAAGAGGAGAGGATCATGTGCGATAAGTCCGAACAATCCGAACGTCGTCCTGCCGAAAACGGCTGCGCCGTCTGCGGCGGGAAGTTTGGCCTGATCCGATATTATTCCTGGCGAACGCCGCTCTGCTCAAGGAAATGCCTCGATCGCTTCAGGGCGCGCCGCGAGCGCGACCGCCGATGGCTGTTTCAATTTCAGGCGGCGTGAGGATCAGCCCAGTTCGGCAGTTCTGAATCAGGAGGCTGAATTGAACCGTGCCTGCAAGCTCCTGTTGGCGATCGCGCTGCCGCTTCCGGTGATGACGGGAGTGGCGGCCGAGGAGGTCAGGCAGGATGGTGCACATCGTCACCATCCGTCCCAGGATCGGCTTCTGCACGAGAAGTTCTATTCGAGCTGGCACATGCCCGACAATCCGGTGCTGAGTTGCTGCAACAACGCAGATTGCTATCCGACCGAGGTTCAGTACGTCGACGGCAGGATCTACGCCCGGCGCCGGGAAGACGGCAAATACATCCTCATCCCGTCCCAGAAGGTCGAGCGAAACAGGGACAATCCTGACGGCCGCAACCATCTTTGCGCGCCGCCGCCGTCCGCCTCTCTGGTCGACACGGTCTACTGCTTCGCGCTGGGAGGTGCCACGTGAGATTCATACTGGTGAACGGCAGAACCCCTTTCCGCAAGACGTTCTGTCTGTGGTGCTGCGAGCAGATCAGCACCGGCTATCTGCGCGACGCCAGGACGCAGCTGCCTTACTGCGGCTACGAGTGCTACGCGCTGCATGGCGAAGTTGCGCCGTTGATCGAGGGGCGTACGCGAGCGGCGTCTTGAGCGGACACGTGGTCGAGACGATCGGCGGTGCGCCCGCCGGCAGGAGAGGACACGACCTTGAAATTCATGCTCGTCAATCATGGACGACCCAGCCACGGCGCCACCTGCAGCGCCTGCGCCCAGCCGTTGGGCGCGAGTTACGTCCGCCATGTGTCCACGCAACGGCGGTATTGCGACACTGATTGCTACCGGCAATATCAGCAGCAGGCCATGGAAATGCTTTGGCCTTACCGCACTTCGCTCGAGGCCATCACGCTGTTGGCGGCCATTTCGAGCTGGAGCTGGATGATGCAGATGGGCGCGCTCTCGCGCTCGCTGACCGAGGCATATCTGCGCGCGCACAGCCTTCCCGCCCCGGAAGGAGGTGACGGCTAGCCGAGCAATGCTGGCCGCGCAGAGAAGTCGGCCGCAGTCACTGCATCGAGCTTCGCGCCGCGTCCAGCCCCGGCGTTGCGAGGCTAAGGTGCAGGGGCTGCGGCCGATGCCGTTGGTGCCGCGCTGACCTCATGCGTCGTGACGCGCTGCTCGGACTTCGCCGTGGCGGGGCTGCTGCCCTCGAACCGCGCGCGGTAGACCAGCACGTTCTCGATCACGCGCTGGACGTAGTTGCGGGTCTCCGACAGGGGAATGCGCTCGACCCAGTCGACCGGATCGACCTTGGGGTCGCGCGGATCGCCGCGCGCCTGCACCCATTCGCGCACGCGGCCGCGGCCGGCATTGTAGCCGGCGAAGGTCATGATCTGGTTGCCGCGATATTCCGACAGCAGCGCGCTGAGCTCGGCCGCACCCATCTGCGTGTTGTAGACGGGGTCGGAGACCATCCTGTCCCAGTCATAGGTCAGGCCGAAGCGTTTTGCGGTGTCGCGCCCGGCTTCGGGCGTCACCTGCATCAGGCCGACGGCGTTGGCGGGGGACTTGTCGCGCTGGTCGAACGAGCTTTCGGTGCGCGCCACCGAATAGATCACGCTGGTCTCGATTGCGGGCGCGACCTGCTTGTGCTCGGGAATGCCGATGGTCGGGAACGCGTAATGGTCGAGCGCGAGCCCGCGCGCCAGCGCCGACTTGCCGACCTCGAGCATCGCGCGGGCATCGTTGCGCCGACCGGCGAGCTCGCCGAGCGCTTCGAGCGCTGCGACCTCGGTGCTCTCCTTGGCGAAGTCCTCGACGTAATAAAACACCGTGTCGCGCTCGCCGATCCCGTACAGTATGTCGGCGGCGCGCACGCGTTCGTCCGCGGGCGGTGTGTCGGCCGCGGCCAGCACGGGCGAGGGCGGACGCAGCTCGATCCGGTCGAGGCCGAGGCGCGCCCGAGCGAGCTGGCCGTAATAGGCCGTCGGATAGCGCGCCGCCGCCTGATAGCTCATGCGCGCGTCGACGGTTGCGCCCATCGCCTCGGCGGCACGGCCGCGCCAGTAATGCGCGCGCGACAGCGCGAGCGGATTGGGCGAGCCCTCGTCGATCGCGGCGAAATGCACCATCGCCGTCCTGGGATCGTCGAGATAGCGCAGCGCGATCCAGCCGCACATGAAATGGTAGTCGACGCGGTAGACCTCCATCGCCGGCACGGCCGCCGCACGCACCACGTCATAGGCGGTCTTGAACTTGCCCTGGTCGAGCAGTTTTCGCGCCAGCAGGCGCCGCTCGCGCCACCAGGCATCGGTGTCCTGCGCCGCCATCGTGTCGGGCGCGGCCGCCAGGATCACATCGGCGGCGTCGTCGATGCGGTCGTTCTGGAGATGCCATTGCGCGCGGCAAAGCACATAGCCGAGATCGCGGCGCGCGTCGGTCGAAACGTCCTCGAGATAGTCCCGCGCCTTGTTGGCCTTGCCGGTGACCGCGGCGCAGGCCTTGACGATCGCGAGCGCATCCTCGCCGAGCCGCTTGGCGGCGCGCCGTGCCCCGGCGTAGTCCTTGGCGCCCAGACGCTTGTCCATGCGGGCGCGATGATCATCAGTGGTCAGAAGATCGCGGAACGCCTCGTAAGAGTCCTCCTCGCTGCGTTCGGACAATTCGTCGGTGCGCCAGGCCTCGCGCACGAGACGCGCGGCCCTGTCGCTGTCGCCCTCGGCGAGCAGCACGCGGGCGAGCGCGAATTTGCCCTTGGCGCTGGTCGGCCGGTCCATGGTGAATCTGTGCACGGTGGCCGCGTCGCTCTTCTCCTGCCACAGCCGCGCTTCGGCGCGCCGGCGCAGCAGCGCGCTGCTCGGCCAGTCCGGGTTGGCGGCGAGGAAGGCGGCGTAGCGCTTGAATGGCGCGGTGCTCTCGGAATGGCGCAACATGAACCAGTCGGCGAGCTTCTGTCCGGCGGGATCGGCAATGCGGTCGCGCGCCGCGCTTGCATCATCGGTCTTGCCCTTGCGGGCCAGATCGATCGCGTCCTTCAGCGCGGCGAGATCGCCGGTGAGCGGCGGGGCTGCCGGCTTGTCCGAGGGCTCGTCGTCGGGCTTCTTCGACTTGCGTTTGGCAGCGGCGTGCTTGCCATGGCGCGACTTGGCCGCCGCGGCATGGCGCTGCTTGCCGGATTTCGCTTCATGCGTCTTCTTCGACGCGGATGATTTGTGACTGCTCTTCGCTGCCAACTCGGTGGGGAGAAAGGCCAAAGCGGCCACGGCAACGACACACGCGAGCGAGCGTAGGCACTGGTTCATTCCGTGGTCCCCCTGCGAAACCAGTACAAACCAAAGTCCGCGACGACATGCGGCTCGAGAATCAAGACGACATCAAAAACGATGACACAGCATCGTTTCGCATTCCTCACGCTCACGCAACAATGCGGCAAAATACGGATGGAAGGCGGGAACTCGTGCAACGGGGGATAGAAGTAGCGCCTTTAATCTTTGTTAACGAATGGGGCGCGCGCGACGGTGGCAGGCGGTTCAGGACGCCAAGAACAGCCGGATTGCGCGTGTTCCCAAGCCAGAATCCGGTGTATTGAGGTCCCCAGACCCCCTTTTCAGCCATTGTCCCGGACCCATGCCGATTTTCAACCAGTCGATCCGGCGCAAGATCGTCGGGATCGCCCTCGGATTGATCGTCCTGATGCTGGTCACCTCGATCCTGTCGATGGTGATGTCCAGCCAGGTCGGCATCCTCCTGGACGAGCTGACCGATCGCTACATCCCGGCCTACGGGCACCTGGCGCGCGCCAATATCCGCTCGCTGGAGCGGTCGGTGGCGCTGCGGCGGATGGTTATGATGAAGATGCAGGCGCCCTCAGAGGAGGAGGCCTATGCGGCGCGCCTGCGCGAGTTCGAGGAAGCGGACCGGAAGATCGACGAGGAGGCCGAGAGTGCGCGCAAGCACATCAACGCGATCATCGACGACACCAGGACACATTCCGACAATGCGGCGCTGGCGCGGATCGAAACGCGCATCGAGACCGTCGTCACCGAGCTGCGGCAGGGGATGAACGAGGAACACGCCAAGTTGCTCAAACAGGTCGATGCCAAGCAGATGACGGAGATGCGCGGCACGCTGGAGCATCTCGACGCGCTGCGTGACCAGTTCAACCAGAAGATCGACGCGATCCGCGCGGACATGCTCAAGCAGGTCTTCGCCAGCACGGCGCAGGTGATCGGCCACCAGCGCCAGGCGATGATCGTTTCGGGCATTGTGACCATCCTCGCGGCGATCGTCGGATTTGTCTTTGCGCTATTGGTCTCCGGTGGCATCACGCGTCCGGTGCGGCTGTTGCTGGCCGGCACCCGCGAGGTCGAGGCCGGCCGCTTCGACAAGGCCATCACGGTGTCGACGCAGGACGAGATCGGCGAGCTCGCCGCCGCCTTCAACCGGATGGTCGAGCAGTTGCGCCACAACGAGCGGATCCGCGAGACCTTCGGCCGCTACATCGATCCCAAGGTGGTGCAGGGGCTGATCGAGCGGCCGGAAGTCGCCATCGACGGCCAGCGCCGGGTGATGACCATCATGTTCTGCGACATGAGCGGCTTCACCTCGATGAGCGAGGGCATGACCCCGCGCGGCCTCGTCAAGGTGATGAACCACTATTTCACGCTGATGTCCGGCCCAATCAGGAACAACCGCGGCGTCATCGACAAATATATCGGCGACGCCATCATGTCCTATTGGGGGCCGCCCTTCATCGAGGAGGACGAGCAGGCGCTTCTCGCCGGCTGTGCTGCCATCGACATGGCCGATCAGGTGCCGGCGCTCCAGAAGCAGTTGCCGGATCTCCTCGGCATCCGCGCCATGCCGGTGCCGTGCGACTTGCGGATCGGTATCGCCACCGGCGAGGTCTTGACCGGAAGCATCGGCTCCGAGCTGATGATGAGCTTCACCGTGATGGGCGATGCCGTGAACCTCGCCTCGCGGCTCGAGGCCGTCAACAAGGTCTACGGCACCCGCATCCTGATCTCGCAGGCGACCGCGGATGCGATCGGATCGGGTCTCGAACTCCGCGAGGTTGATCGTCTCGCGGTCGCCGGCCAGAGCGCGCCGCAGCCCATCTTCGAGGTGATGGGCAGGGCGGGCGCGCTCACGACGCAGCAGGAAAGCTTGCGCGCGCATTATGCCGACGGCCTCGCCGCCTATCGCGCCCGCCGTTTCGACGACGCACGTGCCGCCTTCAACGCGGCGCTCGAAGCCGTTCCCGGCGACGGTCCCTCGCGCACCATGCTCGCCCGCATCGCGCAGTTCGAGGCCAATCCGCCGGACGCCGGCTGGGACGGCGCCTGGCGGCTGGAGCAGAAGTAATTATTTCACTCCCCTCGGTGTCGTCCCGGCGAAGGCCGGGACCCATAACCCCAGGGGCAGTTTGGCGAAGACTCGCCGTTCAGTACTGCTGCCTTCCGCAATCGAGAGATCACGCGGTATGGGTTCCGGCCTTCGCCGGGACGACATTGGAGAGGCTGCATCCTCACCATTTGAACGAAGCGGCCACCTCGTAACTCCGCGGTGCGCCCAGGATGATCTGGTCGGTGTAACCGGGATCGCCCCAGGCGGCGTAGAGCTTGTTTGTCAGGTTTTTGACGCGAAAACTGATCCGGGTCTGGTCGACACCCGGGAAATAGGCCTTGGGGATGTCGACGAAGGCGAATGCGTCGAAGATCGTGTAGGCGTTCATGGTGACCAGATTGTCCTGGAAGTTGAAGCGGTCGCCGACGTGGCGGACCAGGCCACCGATCTCCACCGGCAGTTTCGTGTCGAAGCGATAGGACGCCCCGGCATTGGCGATGAAGTTCGGGACGTTCGGCGGCGTCTTGCCCGAGTACGACTGGAAGTCGCCATTGCCGTCGACATAGGTGAAGTCGATGAACCGCGACTGCACGAAGGCGACATTGCCCCACAGCTTCAGGCCGCCGACCGGGTTGACCGCGGCCGCGATCTCGATGCCCTTGGAGGCCATCTTGCCGGCGACGTTGAACAAGATGCCGCTCTCGGGGACGTAGACGTTCTTGCGTTCGATGTCGAAGGCCGAGAACGTGGCCTCGGCCCGCTTGTCGGCCGATTGCACCTTCACGCCGGTCTCATAGATCCGCGACGTCGTCAGTAGCAGCGGCGTAGTGGGCCTGAGGATGAAGATGTTCGCCACCGTCGGGTCGGCTGCCGTCGCGTACTGGCTGTAAAGCATCACGCCGGGCGCGATGTCCCAGGTGTAGCCGACGCGTCCGGTGATCGGCTTGAACGTCGTCGAGAAAGGATAGTTGGCTTTCAGGAGGCCGTTCTCGCCGAAGCGGGTCCGCGACAGCTCGATATTCTCAAAACGGATGCCGCCGATCAGGGCGAATGTCGAAGTCAGCTTCAGCCGGTCCTCGAACGACAGGGAGACGGTGTCGAGGTGGGTATAGATCTTCTCGTCGCTGCGCGGACCGTAGAGCCCGCGGTCCGGATTGATCAGGTCGACCGTGTCCGAGAAGAACAGCGTGTCCTGCGAAACGTTGAATTGCGAGCTGCTCGCCGCGACGGTGGCGACGAAGCGGTTGTCCATGCCGCCGATATTCGAGTTGACGGTAAGGTCGGTGATGTTCCCATAGAGCCGCTGCGCATGGTCCAGCGCCAGGCGCTCGCGATAGACGTTGTTCGGGCCGGAATCGTCGAACGAATTGATCTCGTTGTTGAACCAGTGCCGGTGCGCATCGTAGCCGTAGACCTGGCTGCGCAGCGAGACGCTGTTGTTGATGTCCCACTGGAAGCCGCTACGCAGCCAGAGCTCGCTGGCGCCGCTGTGGTTGTCGAGCACGTTGTAGGTGGTGGTTAGCGTGCGCGCGTCGATGGTGACCGGATTGAGCATCCCGGTGTGGCCGTTGAGGTAGTAATTGGTCCACTGGCCCGAGACGATGCCGTTCGTCGGAATGATGCCCGGAGCGTTCGCCGGCACCAGCGGCGTTCCCCAGTAGAAGCGGTCCTTGTCCTGCCTGTACTCGGCCGCGCCCCAGACCTTCAGGCTCTCGTTGACGCGATAGTTCAACTGACCGGAGACGTTGCTGAGTTTCGAATAGGTGTCGTCGATAAAACTCTTGTCGTTGAAATGGCTGATGTCGAAGCGGTAGTCGAGGCCGCCGATCAGCGTGCTGCCGCCCGAACCGTAGCCGGCGCGATAGCCGTTGAAGGAGTCGTAGGAGGTGAAGGCCTCGTTGACGATCGGCCCGGTGCGCGGTGCCTTGGTGACGTAGTTGATGGCGCCGCCGGTCGCGCCAAGGCCCGCCACCAGCGAGTCTGGTCCCTTGATGATCTCCACCTGCTGCAGATTGGAGGTGTCCATCGGACGGCCGGTCATGGTCGACGGACCGATCGGGATGCCGTTGTAGAGGGTAGAGATCTGGTCGCCGCTAAAGCCGCGCATCGAGAAGATGGCGGGTGCACCCGGCGCATCGCCGCCGGTCACGCCGACCGCCAACTTGGCGACATCAGTGGTGGTCCTGATGCCCAGCTCCCGTATGGTCTGCTGGTCGATGACCTCTACGCTCGCGGGCATCTCCCGGGCCGTGATCCCGAGCCGGGAGCCGACCTCAGTGACGGCGCCCGTGTTCAGCGGCGTTTGGACCGGGCCGCTCGGCGGTTGGGTCGCCGGAACGGCGACGACAGGGGCGCCGCGATTGCGTCCCGCGGCCCGGCGGGCCGCGCGGGATCGCTGATTGCCGGGGCCGACGGCCGGAGCCGGCTTCGGAGTGGGCGGTGAGACGATGACCGGGCCAACCTCCCGGGACCGGTTGTCCTGAACCGCGCTCTGGGCGACGGCAGTGGAAGACAACGACGCCGACGAGAGCGCGGCAATCAGGAAAACACGCGAAAACGCTGGCGCAACGCCAGCACCGATATGAAGATTTTGCACGACAACGCTCTGCGGCGACGCAAACAGACTGTCACCGCGGTTGCCTTAGCCATCTACCTTCGCCCCAAGCGGCAGATGCACCGGCTACTTGTCCGACATCGGGGCACCCCGCCCAATGCGTTCGCGCGTGACCATGGCTGGCAGCAGGTTTCCTGGCTCGCGGGTCATCGCCTTCGACCACCTTCCCAGAGGCCCGCGTGGGGCTCCAGTGGTTTGTTTGGTCGTCGGCTATCCGCCTACAGTTGCGGGGGCAGCCGCGGAATTGCCCGCCGAGACGGACGCACCGCATTCCCTTGAAGAGTCCTTGCAGACACTACCGCCGATGAAACTGGCATCTGCCAGAGAGCGCGTCAATATGTGGCTACCTCCCGGCTGCCTGCCTCGATGTCGCAACGAGCTCACGAAGGCGTCGCCTTGAACAAAAGAAATTCTACCCCATAACGATGTTCGCCGTGACCTATTTCCCGGGCTTAGGTTGAGTGTCCTTGAGGCGTTTGATGGGGACACGCCGATGACAGACCTTCAGGACAGGCTGGAACGGTTCGAGACGCTCACCGCCGAATGCGAGCTGATCACCAAGCTCGCCACCGACGCTGCGAAGCGGGAGTTTTATCTGAAACTCGGGGAGCAGTACCGCCAGCTGGCCGCGGACATGCGGCAGGTGATCGCGGCTGCGGGCAAGGCTGCGGCCTGAGTGCGGCGGCAATCCGTTCTTAATGTTTGGCGCGCATCCTCTGGGATGCGAGCGGCGCGATTTGCGATTGCTCGCGGTGGGAGTGCCGGGGCTCGTTGCGGTGCAGCGTGCCTCGCCGATGTCGCTTTGCCGTTCCTTACAGGGCAATCCCATGCGCCTTCTTGCGGTTCTCGTGCTCGCGCTCATGACGGCGGCCTGCAATCAGGAGCAGGACATCACCGGCTCGACCGCGTCCTGCCCGATGCGGAACTACAGCTCCTATAATCCCCGCGACATGAACCAGTGCGTCAGTGCCTGCAAGGCGTGCGACCACGGCAACACGGTCACCTGCACCACGTCCTGCACGCTCAAGGGGGCGCACTGAGCGGCGCATCCGGACGCGGTCCCCGATGCGATGGAACGCCGGCGGCTGACGGTGCCGGGACACCGGAACGATTTGGATGGGATATCGTTGGAGCAGGGCAGGCAGGACGCGGAGTCCGATGGAATGGGTATGCTCGATCCCGGCCGGTTTCTGGTGTCGTGCTCGCATTGCGATGCATGGCCGATGGCGGCCAACGTCAAACGTTCGAGCTGGTCGGCGTCCCCGCATGAGGTCTGCTTCGTGTGTCCGCGCTGCCGCCGCGAGGAGACCGCGATCGTCTCGGCCTCCGGCGAATTGACGCCGATCAGGCGTATCGACATCCCGCCGCGCGACGTCGCTATCGCCTGGGCTCGGGCTCAGCGGCCGAGAGGGCGAACCTGAGCGGCAGGCGCGCCCTCGCGTTCGGGCGGTTCGCATGCGGTTCATCTCTCGACAAATGTGCTAGGATCGGGGTCGGGAGACCAATCATGGCCGCTGACATGCTTTCACCTCGTGCCGACCGTTTCCGGCTGCATCCGGTCACGCCGCGCCATGCCCCGATGTTCTGCTTCGCGCTGCTGACGGTGTCATGCGCCCTCGCAAGTTTCGCGCTCGCCTGCGCGACGCCGTTTGCGGCATTCGCCGTCGTCGCGGCCGCGATGCTGCCGCTGCGGCCGGCGCTGCTCGTCGTCACCGGAGCGTGGCTGGTGAACCAGACCATCGGCTTCGGCGTGCTGCATTACCCGATCGATGCCGGCACCATCGCCTGGGGCTTTGTCATCGGCGCCGCTGCGCTTCTGGCGACCGCGGCCTCGTCCGCCGTGCTCCGCGTGCTGCCGCAGGGACGCACACCGCTGATGCTCGCGCTCACGCTCGTCGCGGCCTACACGGCCTACGAGCTCGCGCTGCTCGCCGCGACGCCGGCCCTCGGCGGCGAGGGCGCCTTCACCGTGGCCATCGTCGCGCGCATTGGGCTGACCAGCGCCGTCTGGCTCGCCGGCCTCGTTGCCGTCTGTGAGATCGTCCGCCTGATCGATCCGTTCGGGCGCAAGGGCGCGATGTCGGCCTGAGCGGCCCTCTGGTAGCCCGGATGGAGCGCAGCGAAATCCGGGGCCGTTGTATCTGGTGGTAAGTCCCCGGATTACGCTTCGCTCCATCCGGGCTACGAGACCTTGCGTTGCCTGACGGGCAAAACACCCCCGCGATCGGTCAATCCGCTCACTCGAAAATATTCCGCTTTGCCGAAATTCGGAAATGGCGTATGTGTCGTTCATCCCGGCTTGACCTTGAGGGGCGATCTTGTGTCGTCACGTGTCGCGAGCCGGGTTGCGGTGGACGCGGCAGCGTCGGGCGCGAGAGGTTAGGGCAGGGCGGATTGCTCTCCGTGAGCCCAAAACTTCGTGCGGATGAGCGGCGCTGCTAGGTTCGTCTCGCCAGCAAGTTTCCGGCTCCGTCGACAGGGCTGGAAAAACTGCGGCGAACAAGCGAGCCGTGCGTACGGCAAAACCGTGTGGTCCTGGCCGTCGTTGCTACGGCCAAGCTGTTGCGGAGGCGGCAGTCGCGTCAACCGGCGCGGTGCCGGTGAATTTCGCGAGGGCGAGGGAGGCCAGAACGAACTCGGCTCCCGGGAGAGCACGGCATAAGCCGTCCGACCACTGCGCAGGGAAGGCCGAGTGATTGGCTACACCTGTATGCGGCATAAGCCGTCCGACCACTGCGCAGGGAAGGCCGAGTGATTGGCTACACCTGTATGCTGCTGTGCGGTTTT
>NZ_JBFULU010000036.1:0-79935 GCF_054049735.1 Bradyrhizobium sp. P5_C12 | reverse complement strand
CCCGGGTTCGATGCTGCGCATCGCCCCGGGATGACACCTTCGGTGTCAGCTCACGCGCTTCCAGGTCTGGCCGCCGCAGAACATGCCGCCGAAGGCGCAGCCCTGCACGCGCATCGCATTCGGGCCCTTCATCGCGATCGTGGAGTCGTAGTTGCGGCCGGAGTCGGGATCGTGGATGCGGCCGCTCCACTTCGAGCCCTCGGGCTTCATGTTGATCAGGATGCGCGCGTTGGTCTTCTCGGCATAACCGCAGAGATTGGCGCCGCACTGTTCGACGCGGACATTGCCCTTGTTCTCTTCGGTCGCCCACACGCCGATCGGCGTGTTCGCAGCCGGGGCGGGCGCGGCGGCAATGGGAGCCGGCGCAACGGCGACCGGCGCGGGCGCGGCAACGGGGGCGGGAGCCGCAGCGGGCGCGGGCTGCGTCGTATTGTCGAAGCCGGCGGAGGGCGCGGCGGCGACCGTCGTGGCCGGCGCGGCAACCGCAGGCGCGGCCGGTGTGGTCGCCTGGGCCGGCGCCGGCTGCACTGGCTGCTGCTGCACCGGAGCCGGTGCCGGCTGCGCCGTCGTGGCCGGAGCCGGCGTGGTGTCGGTGTCATCGTCCTTGGAGCCAAGGCCGTTGAGGTTGATGTTGTTCAGCTTGATCGGCTTGTTCGACAGGCCCGGCGCGACGATGGTCACGCAGTCGAGCGAGGCGCAGTTGCGCGGCGTCTCGATGCGGATGTGCTGGCCCTCGATCTGGAACGAGATCGAATTGCCGGCATGGGCTGCGGCGGTCGAAGCGAGGAAGAGCGCGGTGGTCGCGATATAGAGCTTGTTCATGACAACCTCCCATAATTTCGTGGTCCCGATGACCTGAAGTCGGTGAACGACTGAACGTGGTTCGACCCTACGCCGGGCCCGTCCCGCCTTCTGTGACGGATGTCACAACGGCCTCGCACCCTTGGGTGAGCCAGCGCACATTCAGCCGCCATTGCTCTGCGTAACCTCGTCGCGACACTGAGGAGGCGTCGATGCCGCGGCTTGTGACTTCGCTTGGCACCTTGATCGCGCTGGCGGCGATGTCGCCCGCAGCCCAGGCCGGTTCCTATTCCTTCTCGGTCGGCGGCCATCGGTTCCATGTCGAGGCGCCGCGCAATTGCAGATCCACCTCCTGTGTTTCGATTTCCGATCGCAGCCTCCGGCCGACGGAAGATGTCAATACGGCACCGGCCCCGGCGCGCGCGCCAGTCGTCCAGGCGCCGCAGCCGGCCTGTCCGGCAGCCCCGGTGCGGCCGCCGCAGGCGACCGTGGCCGCGCCGCCACCAGTGCCGTCGGTCCCCGTCCTTGCCGCGACGACGTCGCAGCCCGTCGTGCCGCCGCCGGCGCCAAGAGCTGAGACGCCAAGGCTTGAGACATCAAGGCTCGATACATCAAGACTTGAGACATCAAGGCTCGAGGCGCCGGGTCCGAATCCGCCACGGATTGATCTGCAGCGCGTAGATCCGCCGAAGATAGTCACGCTCGATCCGCCGCGGATGGAGCCGCCGGCCATCGTGCCGGGGCCCGAGATGACGCAAACGGTACCGATCGCGCGGCGCGGCGACGACGAGCCGGCCTATTCGCCGCTCGGCGAATGGGAGAGCCCAGGTGCCAAGGGCACGGTTCGGATCGAGCGCTGTGGAGCCGCATTGTGCGGGTTCGCGCTCACTGAGGCGTCGAACAGGGGTGAGAGCGTGCTTGTCAACATGAAGCCGAAAACGCACGACGTCTGGACCGGCAGCATCTACAGCCGCTCCAGCGGCAGTACCTATTACGCGACGATGACGCTGAGAGGCTCTCGCACGCTCCACGTCGAGGCCTGTGCGCTTGGCCACCTCTGGTGCTCCGGCAATGACTGGACGCGGGTCGAGGAGCAGCGGGAGAAGCTGATCACGACATCGCGGCAGTGGAGTGCAAGGTCGTAGTTCTTTTTCGATCCAGGCACGCTGCCGTCGATGGATGCTGCTAGATCATGCCGAGCACGATGGCGCCGACGAAGGCCATAGCGAGGTACGCAGTAATAACGCTCAGTCTTCCGACGAACGTCATGACGTTGCTCCCTGGGATCGGTCTGTCTGTTCGCGCCGCTTTGCGCATAACAATTATGGTTAACAGAAAATCCTCCGCCAAAAAAGTCAGCCTTGCTGTCTCTCATCCGAAGCAATGATCGGCCGCGCGGGCCGACATGGTTAAGCAAAGCTGAAATCGACACGTTGAAGAGTCTTTAAGTAAATTCACCGAACGTGCGCGCATGACGCGCGGAGTTCGTTTGTATCTCGTCGGCTCCATCGTCCTTGTTTCGCTTGCGGGTTGCGGACGCGGCTTTTTCCAGGCCGAACGTGAACCGTGGCGGGCCGAGGCAGAAGCGGCATGCCTGAAATCGGGCGCGGTGAAAGAGAGCGCGGACATCGTCCGCATCGAGCCGATCTCCGGCCCCGGCATGTGCGGCGCCGAGTTCCCGCTGAAGGTCGCCGCCATCGGCGAAGGCTCCGCGAGCTATGGCTTCGCCGACGAGGAGTTACGCCCTCCGGGGAGCATCGGCAACCAGCCGCGCTGGCCGGTGACGCAGCCGCGACCGAATTATCCGCAAAGCCAGAACTATCCTTCATCCGCCTATCCGCAGCGCCAAAACTATCCCGAGAGCGCGGTGCGCCAGCCGTCCGGCTATGGCGCCTCATCCGGTCCGGTCTCGCTCAGCGCGCCCGGCGTGGCGCCGCAGGAGGACGAAATCGATCTGCCGCCCGAAGGCACCGATGCCGCGGGCGCGGCGCGCTACATGAATGCGCCGAGCTATCCGGCACGGCCGCCCGGTCCGGCGCCTTACTCGCAAGCGCCTGCGCAACAGCCGCTGCCGCGCCTCGGTCCTGCGCAGGGCAATGCGGTCACCGCCGTCGGCCCGGTCGCGGTGAAACCGGTGGCGACGCTGGCCTGTCCGATCGTGTCCGAGCTCGACCGCTGGTTCGCCGACACCGTGCAGCCGTCGGCGATGCGCTGGTTCGGCTCCCGCGTCGTCGAGATCAAGCAGATCTCCGCCTATTCCTGCCGCGGCATGAACGGCAATTCCCACGCCCACATTTCCGAGCATGCCTTCGGCAACGCGCTCGACATCGCCGCCTTCGTGCTCGCCGACGGCCGTCGCGTCACGGTGAAGGACGGCTGGCGCGGCATGCCGGAGGAGCAGGGTTTTCTGCGCGACGTGCAGTCGGGCGCGTGCGCGCACTTCACCACGGTGCTGGCACCGGGCTCGAACGTCTATCACTACGATCACATCCACGTCGACCTGATGCGCCGCGCCAGCCGTCGCCTGATCTGCCAGCCCGCCGCGGTCTCCGGCGAAGAGGTTGCCGGGCGGGCGCAGCAGCGCAATCCCTATGCGAACAGGCGCGATCCCTACGTCACCGGCTCGCTCGGTGCGCGCAAGAGCAAGCACGAGAAGATCAACGAGGAAGACGAGTTCGCCGACGATTAGTTGCGTGTTTTTTTGTAGCCCGGATGAGCGAAGCGATATCCGGGAACAGCCTTCCCGCATATCGCTTCGCTCATGCGGGCTACGATCGCGTCAACCGAAATGTCTATCGTCCGCTATCTCACCCATCCCCAGGTGCAAATCGATCCCGACGTTCCGGTGCCGCAATGGGGCCTGAGCCCGATCGGCCGCACGCGCACTGAAGCGCTGGCGCAGGCGAGCTGGCTCGCGAACACCACGCAGATCATCTCCAGCGGCGAGCGCAAGGCGATCGAGACCGCCGAGATCATTGCCGGCCAGCTCGGCATCCTGATCGAAATCCGCGAGGCCATGCATGAGAACGACCGCTCGGCGACCGGCTTCCTGAAGCCGGTCGAATTCGAAGCGGTGGCCGATCAATTCTTTGCGCAGCCGCATCTCAGCGTCCGCGGCTGGGAGCGTGCCATCGATGCGCAGGCGCGCATCGTGCGCGAGACCGAGGCGGTGCTGGCCCGCAATCATTCCGGCGACGTTCTCTTCGTCGGCCACGGCGCCGTCGGCACGCTGTTGTTTTGCCACACTGCCGGCCATTCCATCGATCGCCGCCACGATCAGCCCGCCGGCGGCGGCCACGTCTTTGCGTTCACGCGCGAGGCGCGCCAGATCCTGCACGGCTGGCGAAGACTGGAAGAGATCGGGGCCTAGCTCTACGGAGCCGGAAAGTCATTTCGAGGTTGGCTGCGACGGTGCGGGGACCAGGCCCATGCACCGCTGCACCTCGCCGGGGACGTTGTAGGTCCGCATGATGTGCTGGCTGTCGCGCAAGCCGGTCGCCTCACGTTGCACCACGAGCATCCAGAGCGCGTGGCCGGCTTCCATCACCAGCTTGCGCCTGGCCGGCTGCATCGACGCCGGAATGCCCGAGGGCGCGTGCGCGGCATCGAACTCGCGCAGGCGCGCGAGCGCCTGTTCCAGCGCGTGACCCATTCGTCCAAGCGCGGAGGCCTGTTCCTGGACGATCTCATAATGGAGGATATCGACGGGCGGGCGAAGATCACGAGACATGGCCCAAACATAATGCCGTGAGGCCGGCATGTGCAACGCGTCGCCCGCTTGCGGCTACTTCGCCCGGTACGCCGCCAGAAACATCCGCGTTGCGCTGTCGATCACCTCGGTCATGCGTTCTTCCGACGGCGCGGGTGCGGCCTGGAAGACGAAGGGCAGGAACAGCGAGGCCTTACACAGCTCCATGAACTGCGAGGCGGCAAGGTCGCAATCGTCGATCTTGAGTTCGCCCGAGGCGACATGGGCTTTGAGATAGTCGGAGAGCCGGTTGATGGTCTTGTCCAGCACGCGCGCATAGTAGCGGCGGCCGACGTCGGGCATGCGCTCGGCGATCGCCATCACGGTGCGGATCGCCGATCCGCCGCCGGGGCGGCAGAGCAGGTGGATGTAGGCCCGGCCGAACTCCTTCAGCGTGGTCTCGGCGTCGCGCGCGGGATCGAAATTGAACACGACCTGGCCGTGCTGGAGCGCCTCCTGCTCGAGGATGGCTTCGAACAGGGCGCTTTTGTCGGCGAAGTAGACGTAGAGCGTGCCCTTGGAGACGGCGGCCGCGCGCGCGATCTCGCCCATGCTGGCGCCGTCGAAGCCGAGATCCATGAACACCTTGCGGGCGCCGTCCAGGATCTGGCGGCGCTTGGAGCTGTCCTCCTCCGGGATGAGGTGCAGAGGTTCGCGGCTGGCTACAACCATTGGTTCAGGGTCTCGGAAGGTTTTTCGATCGGGTCCAGGGCCGAGAAACCCAAGTAAAGGATTCGGGGCCGTAGGGTCCAATGACGAAATAATGTAGATTGACCGAACGGTTCGGTCAATGATATTTAGATGAGCGAGAAGGGCAGGCCGCACGTCGGTCGTCCCCGATCGCGCTTTATTGTTGGGGAGGCCGTTATGGCCGTATCGAGAGACCAGGCTGCGCGCGTCCTTCGCCAGGAAGCGGTGGAAACGACGCCGGAGCAGGCGGGCAGTGAAGTTGCGGCCGAAAAATCCCCCGCGCTCGCCGAGCGGATGCGCTCTCATGTGGCCGAAGAGACCAAGCGCCGTGGCAACGAGGCGCCGGAGAAGCCCGTGACCGACAAGCCCGGCCCGGATGCACCCGCGCCCGGCGCGCCTCCCGCTGCTGCCGGCGCTGCCAAATCCGGCAAGCGCAAGTTCGTCCTGATGGGCATCGGCGTGGTGCTGGCGCTCGCGGCCGCGAGCTATGCCGGATACTATACGCTGGTCGGCCGCTTCTACGTCTCCACCGACGACGCCTATGTCCGCGCCAACAACACCATGCTGGGCGCGCGCGTCGCCGGTCACATCTCCTCGATCCTCGCCGGCGACAACTCGCTGGTGCGCGCCGGCGACATCGTCCTGCGCATCGACGACGGCGATTACAAGATTGCGGTCGATGCCGCCGCGACCCGGATCGCGACCCAGCAGGCCACCATCGATCGTATTGGCCGCCAGGTTGCCGCCCTCGACAGCCAGGTCGCGCAGGCCAAGGCGCAGCTCGTCTCCGCGGAAGCGGGTCTGAAGCGCGCCGATCTCGATTACGAGCGCCAGCAGGCGCTGAGCAGCAAGGGTTTTGCCTCGCGCGCCACCTTCGAAAGCTCGGAAGCCGGGCGCGACCAGGGCGCCGCCGCGGTCAAGGCCGCGCAGGCCGCCTATGATGTCGCCGTCAGCAATGTCGACGTCGCCAAGGCGCAGCAGGCCGAAGCACAGGCGCAGCTCGCCGAGCTCAAGACCACGCTCGCCAAGGCCGAGCGTGATCTCAGCTTCACCGCGGTGCGGGCGCCGGTCGACGGCACGTTCTCCAACCGCCTCGTCAGCGCCGGCGACTTCGTCGCGGTCGGCCAGCGGCTCGGCAACGTCGTGCCGCTCGACAACGTCTATATCGACGCCAACTTCAAGGAAACCCAGCTCAAGCGCATCCGCCCCGGACAGCCGGTGACGATCAAGGTCGATGCCTACGGGATGCGCAAGTTCACCGGCGTCGTCGACAGCATCGCGGCGGGCGCGGGCTCGGTGTTCACGCTGCTGCCGCCGGACAACGCCACCGGCAATTTCACCAAGATCGTGCAGCGCGTGCCGGTCCGGATCCGCGTGCCGAAATCGGTTGCCAAGCAGAACCTGCTCCGCGCCGGCATGTCGGTCTATGCGACCGTCGACACCAACAAGGGCGCGGCCGACGCCGACAGCGAGATCGATCTCGACGATCCCACCGCGATCCATCCGCAGTAGGCGCGCTTTCGGCGCTGCGAGGCCAGACCATGGCGAACGCCACGACTGCTTCACCTGAGATGATGGCGGCCCCCGCTTCGGAGCGCATCGCGCCGAAGCGGTTGTTCGCCTTCATCATCATGGTGTTCGGGATGTTCATGTCGATCCTGGACATCCAGATCGTCTCGGCCTCCTTGAGCGAGATCCAGGCCGGACTGTCCGCAAGCTCGAGCGAGGTCTCCTGGGTCCAGACCGCCTATCTGATCGCGGAAGTCATCGCGATCCCGCTGTCGGGATTCCTGTCGCGCGCATTCGGCACGCGGCTGCTGTTCGCGATCTCGGCCGCCGGCTTCACCATATCGAGCCTGCTCTGCGGCTTTGCCACCACCATCGAGGAGATGATCCTCTGGCGCGCGCTCCAGGGCTTTCTCGGCGCCGGCATGATCCCGACGGTGTTCGCCTCGGCCTACACCGTGTTTCCGCGCTCCAAATTCCACATCGTCGGTCCCATCATCGGGCTGGTCGCGACGCTGGCGCCGACCATCGGGCCGACGGTCGGCGGCTACATCACCGATCTGATGTCGTGGAACTGGCTGTTCTTCATCAACGTCGTGCCCGGCATCGCCATTACCTTGGGCGTGCTGGCGCTGGTCGATTTCGACGAGCCGCATTTCGAATTGCTCGATCGTTTCGACTGGTGGGGCCTGCTGTTCATGGCCGGCTTCCTCGGCACGCTGGAATACGTGCTGGAGGAAGGCCCGCAATATGAATGGCTGCAGGACACGTCGGTGGCGATCTGCGCCGCGGTCTGCGCCGTATCGGCGATCGCCTTCTTCTGGCGCGTCTTCACGGCAGCCGAGCCGATCGTCAATCTGCGCACCTTCTCCAACCGCAACTTTGCGGTCGGCTGCGTCCTCCAATTCTGCATCGGCATCGGCCTCTACGGCCTGACCTACATCTATCCGCGCTATCTCGCCGAGGTGCGCGGCTACAGCGCACTGATGATCGGCGAGACCATGTTCGTCTCGGGCATCACCATGTTCCTGGTCGCGCCGCTGGTCGGTCGTCTGATGGTGAAGATCGACATGCGCTACATGATCGCGTTCGGCCTCGTCGTGTTCGCGATCGGCTCCTACCAGATGACCTGGATCACGCGCGACTACGATTTCTATGAGCTGCTGATACCGCAGATCCTGCGCGGTGTCGGCATGATGTTCGCGATGGTGCCGACCAACAACATCGCGCTCGGCACGCTGGCGCCGGAGCGGGTGAAGAACGCCTCGGGCCTGTTCAACCTGATGCGCAATCTCGGCGGCGCCGTTGGCCTGGCCGTTATCAACACCGTGCTCAACAACCGCACCGACCTTCACATCACGCGCCTCCAGGAGCGCGTGACCTGGGGCAATGCGACCGCGACCGAAACCCTGACCATGTTCATGCAGAAGTTTCAGGGGCTCGGCGACGCCACGCTGATGGCGATGAAGCAGCTCTCCCAGCTCGTGCACCGCCAGGCCGTGGTGATGAGCTTCGGCGACGCCTTCTTCATGCTGACGCTGTTCTATCTCGGCCTCAGCCTGCTGGTCATGCTGCTGAACAAGCCGGCCTCGCTGGCGGGCGGCGGCGACGCGCATTAGACAGACACGCACTCGGTGTCATCGCCCGGCTTGACCGGGCGATCCAGTACGCCGAGGCAGTTGTGATTGAACCGAGAGGCCGCGGCGTACTGGATGCCCCCGCCGGATCCTGTCATCGGGCTCGCCGAAGGCGAGACCCGGTGGCGGGGCATGACGGCGGAGATTGAGGCAGCGGCGATGCGCACCAAATTTGCAACACTCGCGCGTGATCTCGCGCGAGCCCCGTTGCAAATCGCAAACGACACATCTATAAAGCGCACCTCATTGAAGCCAACCGGGGAGGGATTTGCATGATTTCGTCGCATTCGCAGATCGTACGCCCGCGCTCGATGATCGCCTGGTTCGGTATGTACGCGGCCTGCTAGAGGCCTCTTCCGCCAGCTTCGATTGCGCCAAGGTTTCGACCAGGCGTCCCGATCGCTTCACTTCCCAAGTCAAAGCCAATCTTGAGTGACGCCGTCCCGGCCCGCGCGGCCGGTTTGCGTCCATCGATGGAGCCGGACCGCGTCATCAGCGGCCGGATGATGTCATGACCGATCTCTCAAAAAAGCCCGCGGCGATACGCGTGGTGCTGCCTTTCGTATTCCGGCACTGGCTGAAGCAGCCGGGGCGCGGGCTCGTCGTCGCCGGAGGCCTGCTGGGTGCGACTGTTGCCGACCTGTTCATGCCGGTATTCTCCGGACAGCTGGTCGATGCGCTGACGCGTGGCTCGTCCGATCCTGACGCGCGCCATGCCGCCCTGGTCGCCTTCGGCGCCATCGTTGCGCTGGGCGCGGCCTCCGTGGTGCTGCGGCTGACCGGCCTGCAGGCGATCGTGCCGTTTACGCTCAAGACGATGTCGGACGTCGCAGAGGGTGCCTTCAGGCGCGTGCAGCGCTTCTCGACCGACTGGCACGCAAACTCCTTTGCAGGCTCCACGGTGCGCAAGATCACGCGTGGCATGTGGGCGCTCGACCTGCTCAACGACACCATCCTGATGGCGTTGGCRCCATCGCTGCTGGTGTTGATCGGCTCGATGGTCCTGATCGGGATGCACTGGGTCTCGCTCGGCCTGGTAATCGCGGTGGGAGCGTTTTTCTACGTCGCCATCACCGTGGTGTTCTCGACGCGCTACATCGCGCCGGCCGCACGAATCTCCAACGCCTGGGACACCAAGGTCGGCGGCACGCTGGCGGATGCGCTGACCTGCAATGCGGTGGTGAAGTCGTTCGGCGCCGAAACGCGCGAGGACGGGCGGCTCGCCCGCGTCATCAACCGCTGGCGCGTGCGCGTGCGGCGGACATGGCTGCGCTACAACTACACGGCCATGGCGCAGCTCTCGCTGCTGCTCGCCTTGCGCGCCTCCGTGATCGGCGGCTCGGTGCTGTTGTGGATGTCCGGGCACGCCTCGCCGGGCGACGTCACCTATGTGCTGACCAGCTACTACGTCATCCACGCCTATTTGCGCGACGTCGGCATGCACATCAACAACCTACAGCGCTCCGTCAACGACATGGACGAGCTGGTGGCGATCCATGACGAGCCGATCGGAATTGCCGATGCCGTCGACGCGCGGCCGATCGCGATCGAGGGCGGCGAGATCGCGTTCGACGACGTCACGTTCCATTATGGCGGCCATCGCGAGCCGCTGTACGACGGTCTGTCGGTGACGATCCGCGCCGGCGAACGGGTCGGTCTCGTCGGCCGCTCCGGCTCCGGCAAGACCACCTTCGTCAAGCTGGTGCAGCGGCTCTACGACGTCACCGGCGGCCGCATCCTGATCGACGGCCAGGACATCGCGCTCGCCACGCAGCAATCGCTGCGCAGCCAGATCGCGATCGTGCAGCAGGACCCGATCCTGTTCCACCGTTCGCTCGCCGAGAACATCGCCTATGGCCGGCCCGGGGCCAGCCTCGAGGCGATCGAGCAGGCGGCGCGGCTCGCCAACGCGCACGACTTCATCCTGCGCCTGCCAAAGGGGTACGGCACCCTCGTCGGCGAGCGCGGCGTCAAACTGTCGGGCGGCGAGCGGCAGCGCGTGGCGCTGGCGCGCGCGTTCCTCGCGGACGCGCCGGTGCTGATCCTGGACGAGGCGACCTCGAGCCTCGACTCGGAATCGGAGGCGCTGATCCAGCAGGCGATGGAGCGGCTGATGAAGGGCCGCACCTCGATCGTGATCGCGCACCGGCTGTCGACGGTGCGCAGCCTCGATCGCATCCTGGTGTTCGACCGCGGCGCGATCGTCGAGCAGGGCACCCATGCCGTGCTCGCCGGAAAGCCCGGCGGCATCTATCGCGGCCTGTTCGAGCGCCAGGTGGTGGAGCTCGGGCACGTCGCAGCAGCGGAATGAGAGGCGCGCGGCAGCGGGGCCAACGTCCCGATGCCACGCCGCCAGAGGATGGAATGACATGAAAGACCTGACGAACGGCTCCATCGTGAGACACATCCTGGCCATGACGCCGCCGATCATGGCAGGCATGATCTCGATCATGATCTGCCAGCTGGTCGATCTGTATTTCGTGTCGGGATTGGGCGATGCCGCGGTCGCGGGTGTCGCGGCGGCCGGCAATGCCGGCTTTCTCGTCAACGCGCTGATGCAGGTGCTCGGCGTCGGCACGGTGGCGCTGATCGCGCATGCCGTGGGACGCAAGGATCGGCTGGATGCCAATTTGATCTTCAACCAGGCGATCGTGCTGTCGGTGCTGTTCGGACTGTCGACCCTGGTGGCGGGCGCCGCGCTGTCGCACCTTTACATGCGTTCGATTGCCGCGGACCAGGCCACGATCGAGGCGGGAACCACTTATCTGTTGTGGTTCATGCCAGCGCTCGCGCTGGAATTCGTCATGCAGGTGACGGCATCCGCGCTGCGCGCGACCGGCATCGTGCGCCCCGCCATGTTGGTGCGGGTCCTCGCGGTCATCATCAACATCGCGCTGGCGCCGGTGCTGATCTCGGGATGGGGGACCGGCTACGCGCTCGGCGTTGCCGGTGCGGGCCTGGCAAGCTCGATCGCGGTGTTGATCGGCGTGCTGATGCTGCTGGCGTATTTCCGCAAGGTCGAGCGCTATGTGGCCTTCAATCCGGCGCAGTGGCGTCCGCAGGCGCACCATCTGAAGCGCATCCTCAATGTCGGCCTGCCTGCCGGCGGCGAGTTCGCGATGATGTTCATCTTCATGGCGGTTGTCTATTTCGTGCTGCGCGATTTCGGCGCGGCGGCGCAGGCGGGCTTCGGGATCGGACAGCGCGTTTTGGCCCTGATCCAGATGCCGGGGCTTGCGGTTGCGCTCGCCGCCGGGCCGATCGCCGGTCAGAACATGGGCGCGGGAAACGGCGAGCGCGTGCGGGAAACCTTCGTCAAGTCGGCGCTGATCACCAGCGTCGTGATGATCGGCTTCATGGGCCTTGCGCAGTTGAAGCCGGAGGTCTTGCTTGCCGGATTCTCGAACGACCAGGAAACGATGGCGATCGCCTTCCTGTTCCTGCGGATCATCTCGTTGAACATGGTGGCGCAGGGCCTGATCTTCACCTGCTCGAGCATGTTCCAGGGGCTCGGCAATACCAAGCCGGTGCTGTGGAGCTCGGCCACGCGCGTCTTCACCTATTCGCTGCCGGCGATCTGGCTGTCGACGCGTCCGGGCTTCCGCATGGAGTACGTCTGGTACCTGTCGATCGCGGCGACCACGCTCCAGGCGGGCCTGAGCGTTTGGTTGTTGCGCCGCGAATTCAGGAAGCGGCTCGTGCCGGTCCCGCGGGACGAGGCCCCGGAGCAAGTGGAAGCTGAACCTGTCGCGCCTCCCGCGCGTGCGCCTGCGTAGCGACAGTCACGGCTCCCGCCAGTATGTGGCGCCGTGGGGCTAATGCGCGCCAAAGCTGTTCCAGACGAGACCGATGCCCGACAGGAACAGCAGGCCGAGCACGACATCGCCAAAATGCTTGTCGCTCAGCGCGTGATAGACGCGCGCGCCGGCCCATGCGCCGATCAGCGTTCCCGGAAATGCGACCAGCGCCAGCCAGACCACCTTCAACTCGACGAGACCTGACGCCGTCTGCAACACCAGCGCGGTCGCGAGCACCGTGAAATTGAACAGCTGGAAGATGCCGCGCCGCTCGTGCTTGTTCCAGCCGCGGATGTTGGCCCACAGGATCGGCAGCGGCCCCGACAGTCCGGCAAGGCCACCGAGAATGCCACCGGCAAAGCCGATCGCGCCGTCGGCGATCCGGCCGCCGGACTTGATGGCGAGCGGCCTCTTGTTGAGGTAGAGCGCGGTCGAGAAGATCAGGAGCAGCACGCCGACGCTCAGCTTGAACACTCTTGGATCGGCGGAGGCGACCAGCATGGTCCCGAGCGGCACGCCGATCAGTCCTCCGATCAGGAACGGCCACACCAGCGACAGGTCGAAACTCTTCCACATCGACGGCAGCGTCGAGGTCTGTGCTATCACCGAGCAGATCAGCACCAGAGGCACCGCGAGCGAAGGCGGCAGGACGTAGAGCCAGATGCCGAGCGCCATCAGCGCCGTGCCGAAGCCGGCCAGGCCCGAAACGAAGCCGCCGGCCAAGGCGCCAAACAGCAGCAGCGCGTAACTGAGTGTTTCCAACAGATTGTCCTTGTCGCAATGGGCGATCCCGAACTGTTGATCGCTACCGCCCGCATAGCACAGCTGCGGCCGTGCCGGTCAAATCCAGGCCCCACGCAAGCGTGATCCCCACCGGTCGGGCTTTCGCGAAAGACAGGCCTACATGATGGTCGTACTTCAATCTGGGGGCCCGCCCGACGCCATCATGCGCTCCGATTGGCCTGTCCCCGAATGAGATGGTGGAGAAAGACCATGACCCGCACGAAGATCGCCGTTGCGGCCGCGCTGCTGTCGGCGGCGGCCGTGATGCCGACCATGGCGCAGGCGCAGTTTTCCGAGCCTGCGGCCTATCAGGCCGCCCATCCCGACCGCGACGTGCTCAATGGCGGCCAGCTCACGCCTGCGGGGCGGGCGGCCCGTGGCGAGACGGTGGCACCGAGCGAGGCCTATGCGGCCTATCCGTCAGGCGTGACGCCGGTCATTCGCTCCCGCCATCGGCGCCAGCATCAATAGTTTCTAGACGATCTGCCTGGTGTCGGCGGGCCTGTGCAGCGCGCCGACGAGGATGCGTAGCGCCTCCGTCAATTCCGATCGATTGCGCGCCGCGCCGAGCGAGACGCGCGCGGCATGTGGCGGCGTCCCATCGACCGCGAAGGCGTCGCCGGCCACGACCGCGAGCCCATTGCGCAACAGATGCGCGGCGACATCGGGCCGGCCATCCGGCAACCGCAGCCACAGATGATGGGCGGCTGGCTTCGCCTGGAATTGAAAGCCCTTCAGCGCGCGTTGTGCCAGTTGCTGGCGGCCGACGGCCTCGTTGCGGATGGCGGTGATGATGCGGTCGGCGATGCCGCTCTCGAGCCAATGCGTCACCAGCGCGACCATCAGCGGCGCGGGCATTTGCACGGTGGCCTGCAAATAACTCCGCATCTCCTGCTGCGCGCCGTTGTCGGGCGTCAGCAGATAGGCCACGCGCAGCGCCGGCGCGATGCATTTTGACAGCGTGGTCGCCAGATAGGTTCGCTCCGGAATGAGGTTGGCGATCGGCGACGCCGCGCGATCGAGCAGCCCGTAGGCGTCGTCCTCGATCAACGTGGTATCTGCATCGCGGATGATTTTTGCGATCGCACCGCGCCGTTCGGCGGACAGCGTCGCGGTGGTCGGATTGTGCAGTGTCGGAATCAGATAGACGGCCTTTGGCTGATGCACCCGACAGGCCTTCGCCAGCGCATCGGGAACAACACCGCCGTCATCCATCGCGACGCCGACGAGCTTGACGCCGAGCCGCGCCGCGGCCGCCTTGATGCCCGGGAAGGTGAGGGCCTCCGTCAGCACGATGTCGCCGGGCCGCGCGAGATGGGCGAGCAGGTTGAACAGGATTGTCTGCGCGCCCGGAAAGATCACGAGCCGGTCGGCATGCGCATGCGGAGCGCGGGCGCGCATCCAGCGCGCCGCGACCTCGCGCTCATGCGCGCTGCCGCCGGGCGGCTGATAGTTGAGATGTGCGGTCAGGCCCGATTGGGCGCGGATGGCCTCGAGGCCTGCGATGATGCGCTCGTCGAGCTGCGCCTCGAGCGGATGCGGCGGCACATTCATCGAGAGGTCGATCGCGACCGGATGCGGCAGGTCGACCGCGCGGCGCGCGCTGGTCTCCGACACGAACGAGCCCTGGCCGACCCGGGCCTCCATGATCCCGCGGCGCCGCGCCTCGGTATAGGCGCGCGTCACCGTGGTGAGGTCGATGCCGAGCGCTTTGGCGAGCGCGCGCTGGGTCGGCAATTGCTGGCCGCGCACCAGCCGGCCGGCGGCGATGTCGGCCTCCATGGCCTCGACGATGCGCTGGTAGCGCGGCCCGCTCAGCTCCGAGATTGTAGGGATCCAGTCCATGCAAATTCGGCCGTTTCCTTTGAATGTATGGATGCAAGATATTATTGTATGGATCATCGAAAAGGAAGAGGTGTGGTCATGGCCACCAATTCAGTCTCTCTCGCAAAGGCGATGTGGCGGGGTTTTCGCGGCAAGTGCCCGAACTGCGGCGAAGGGCATGCGTTCGGCCGTTTCCTCAAGGTCGCCGACGCTTGCGACCATTGCGGCGAGGAGCTGTTCCACCAGCGCGCCGATGACTTTCCGGCCTATCTCGTGATGGTCGTGGTCGGCCATCTCGTGGTGCCGGCGATCCTCGCGGTCGAGACCGCCTATGCGCCACCGGTCTGGCTGCAATTGGCGGTGTGGTTGCCGGTGACGCTGTTCGCGTCGCTCGCGCTGCTGCAACCGACCAAGGGCGCGATCGTCGGACTGCAATGGCAGCTCGGCATGCACGGCTTCGAGGCCAGCAAGCTGCGGCGCGAGGCCGGTCAGCTTGCACCCGTGCTCGTGAAGGCGAACACGCGCGCGGCCTGAACTCGCTCGCGGCGTTTACATCGCGCGGCCGGCCGCTACACTCCATCGTACAAGCAAGAACGATGGAAACGCCGATGGCCGCACGCGCGAAGACTTTTCTGCTCTGTCATGGCGCGTGGTCCGGCGGATGGGCCTGGAAGAAGATGCATCCGCTGATGGCGCAGGCCGGCCACCGCCTGATTGCGCCGACCTACACCGGGCTTGGCGAGCGTTCGCATCTCGCAAGTCCCGCGGTCGATCTCGACACGCATATCCAGGACATCCTCAACGTCATCAAGTTCGAGGACCTCAGCGACATCGTGCTGCTCGGCCACAGCTATGGCGGCATGGTCGCCACCGGCGTCGCGGACCGCGCGCGCGAGCGCGTGACGCAGCTGATCTATCTCGACGCCTTCGTGCCGCGCGACGGCCAGTCGCTGTTCGATCTCAACGAAAGCGGACGCGAGCCGATGCGCAGGGCAGCAAGCTCGGGCGACGGATATCGCATTCCGCCGAACCCGCCGCCGCCGGACACGCCGCAGGCCGATCTCGACTGGCTCAACGCGCGCCGCATCAACATGCCGATCCGATGTTTCGAGACGAAGCTCAAGCTCGAACACGGCGAGCCGGCAATGCCGCGCAGCTACATCTATTGCACGCGCATTCCGCCGGGTGACGTGTTCGGGCAGTTCGCGAAGCGGACGAAGAGCGAGGATGGCTGGCGCTATTTCGAGCTCGACGCGAGTCATGCACCGAATGTGACGGCGCCGGAGGCGTTGATGGCGGTGTTGGAGAAGATCGTCGGCTAAGGGCGTGTACTCATAAATCGAAGACGCCGTTTGACGTCCGCTATGCCTCTGATAGCAGCGCGAAAGCGGAACGTCGCAGGACTTCCGCGTTGGGCCACAAATGGACTTGATCTACCCAGCCGGGGCAGTTTCTCCATAGCGGCTAAAGGCAATGCAAGCGTGGCATGGCCCTGGCGACAACGGAATTATTGGCTCGCCGCCGCAGCAGCGGTCGCCACATATTTCGTGTAGAATTCAGCGACCCGGCCGCGCCACATGCCGACGAACGCCTCTGACGTCACGTTGTCCACCGATTTCCAGCTGCGCTTGAACGCGGGAAGTGCATTGCCCCAGATCGCGCGTTTGCACCACCTCTCGCCCTTCTCCTTGCCTTCGCCGGTGGCGCACATGGATTTCCAGGCGACGCGAGCGGGCCGGCTGATGTGCTCAGCGGCGCCTTCCCAGCCCTGCTGATGGATCAGGTAAAGATCGCTCATGTCCGGCGTCCGGTGCGTGATCCACTCGAACTGGACGCCTTCGGTAATGATTTTGTAGGCGGCCGCAACGGCGTTGTCCCGCGGGTTGCGAATCTGCCCGAAGCCGAACTTCCCGAACTCATACAAGCTCAGCTGAAACAGGCCGATATACGACCCTGTGCGTTGATTGGGGTTGAAACCGGATTCGATCTTGGCAACCGCCATCATGAAATTGAAATCGAGACCAAGCGCGTCGGAAACTCGCTTGATCTCTTCGGCCGGCGTTCCGACCGGAATGTCCTTGAACGCACGCAAGACGATCTCCGCCGGTTTCTCTGCGGGCGGCAGTTCGGACCAGACGTAGTAGATCAGATAACGGAAATCCTGCGTCGACGCCGCTTTCGGAGCATCGTTGGACGCATCGCGTTCTGCCGGCAGCGGTTGGACGATATCCTGTCCCAACGACGCCAATTTCGGCGCGACGGGTTCATCGGCGATCTCGGCTCCGGTGCTCAACGGCCCGGAACCTGCTGACGTCGCCGAGCCAAGCTCTGCTCTTTCTGCCCGAAGCGCCGCCGCAAGTCTGGCGGATGCCTCGGCGTACAAGGCAGGCGTCACCATGTACGCAGGAGCCATCATGTTCACTGCCGCTTCCGGCATGACATCCGGGTCCGTCGCGGCCGGTCTGTTTCCGCCGGCCAGATAAAGTCCCACGGATGCGATAACGCACACGATGCAGCTGGTCTGCAAAACCTTCATTGCCCGAAGTCCACGGATGGCTTCTGTACGAAGGGTGTTCGCATGTTTCCTGCGGCCTGTGGTCAGCCTCCTTTCGTAAAATCTTAAGGTTTAAATGTGGTGAACGAGGGCAGACTTTCTGCCTCTCCAAGCCAAAATGGTGAGGGGCCCGATGCGGTCAGCATCGAACCCCTCGTCACTTCCTGGTAAGTTAGGATATCAGCCGGCCTGTAAGCCGGGTTCTGTAAGGCACCGTCCGCTTGCGCGAACGATACGTGACGGCCATTCCTCTGGGACCATGTTTGCACATGGCCTCGAGCAACCTACCCGGACGGCGGGCCTGACATCGCCCCGCGGCGTTATCGCTTGCGCGAACAGCCCGCTTAAGCCGTCCCTATTCGGTTTTGCTCCCGGTGGGGTTTACCATGCCGGCTCCGTTGCCGGCGCCGCGGTGCGCTCTTACCGCACCTTTTCACCCTTACCTCGCCATAGCCCCGAAGGGCCGACGGCGGGCGGTTCGTTCTCTGTGGCACTTTCCCTGGGGTTGCCCCCGCCGGACGTTATCCGGCACCGTATGTCAAGGGAGCCCGGACTTTCCTCCCCGGCGGCCTTTCGGCACTTGCAAGGGCGGCCGTCCGGCCGACTGACGGCCTACGCATGGGCATTTGTGACGGTTTCGTCAAGCAGAGATCGTCGCGCACGCCGGCTGCAAATAATTTATCCTGAACATGTCGTTGGGCGTGGGTCCGGTTCGACTGGATGCGGGCAATCCAGCCGAGCAACAGGAGTTAAGCGATGCAGTATTTGCTGCTGATCTACCGGAACGAAGCTCAACAGAGCAAGATGGACCCCGCAGATTACCAGAAGCTGTTGGCGGAGTATTCCGCCTACACCCAGTCCATCGTCCAGAGCGGCAACTTCAAGGCCGGCGACGGGCTTCAGCCGACCTCGACTGCGACGACTGTTCGCGTTCGCGACGGCAAGATACTCGCGACCGACGGTCCCTTCGCCGAGACCCGCGAGCAGCTCGGCGGCTATTATCTCGTCGAGGCGAGAGACCTCGACGCTGCGATCGCAATGGCGGCGCGGATTCCCGGAGCCAGGGACGGATCAATCGAAGTCAGGCCCGTGATGATCTACAAATGATCTCGTCCGCTGATATCGAATAATCATCCCGAGGATGTCGTTTGATGTTGGCCCCGTTCGACTGGATGTCGGCAATCAAGCCGAACAACAGGAGTAAGCCATGCAGTACCTATTGCTGATCTACCGGAGCGAAGCGGAATTGAGCAAGATGACCCCCGCCGACCGTCAGGCGATGTCGGCAGAGTACGGCACTTATACGCAGTCCATCGTCCAGAGCGGCCATTTCAAGGCCGGCGACGGGCTTCAGCCGACCACGACCGCGACCACCGTGCGCGTGCGCGATGGCAAGACCCTGACCACCGACGGTCCGTTCGCCGAGACCCGCGAGCAACTCGGCGGCTACTATCTGGTCGAGGCCAAGGATCTGGACACCGCCATTGGGCTGGCCGCGCGGATTCCCGGGGCCAAGGAGGGATCCATCGAGGTCAGGCCGGTCATGATCTACAAGTGATCTGTCCTGCCGACATCGCTCGGATTTTTCGCGACGAGGCGGGGCGGGTGCTTGCCACGCTGATCCGCCTCGTCGGCGATTTCGATCTCGCCGAGGACGCACTCCAGGATGCCTTCGCGGTCGCGCTCGAACGCTGGTCGGCGGGCGAGGTGCCCGACAATCCGCGCGCCTGGCTCGTCAATGTCGGTCGCAACAAGGCGATCGATCGCATCCGGCGGCAGGCCGTGTTCCGCGGCAAGCAGCGGGCGCTGGTGCATGAGCTCGAGCTCAACGCTCAGGCGCCCGACGAGCCTCCGGCGACGCTTGATGACGATATGCTGCGGCTGATCTTCACGTGCTGCCATCCAGCCTTCGCCATCGAGGTCCAGGTCGCGCTGACGCTGCGCACCGTCTGCGGGCTGTCCATGGCGCAGGTCGCGCGCGCCTTCCTCGTCGGCGAGGATGCGATGGCGCAGCGCCTCGTCCGCGCCAAGCAGAAGATCAGGCTCGCCGGCATTCCTTATGAAGTGCCCGAGCACGCCGCGCTGGCGCCGCGGCTCAACGGCGTGCTCGCGGTGATCTATCTCGTCTTCACCGAAGGCTATGTTGCGACCTCGGGCGCGGATTTGATGCGGCCCGATCTCGCCGCCGAGGCAATCCGGCTCGGCCGGTTGCTTGACCGGCTGATGCCGGATCGCGCCGGGATCAAAGGCCTGCTCGCCTTGATGTTGCTGCATGATGCGCGCCGCGCCGGGCGCGAGACCGCGGCCGGCGACGTCGTGCTGCTGGAAGAGCAGGATCGTTCGCTGTGGAATCGCGTGCAGATCGAGGAAGGTCTGCGTCTCGTGGACGACGCGCTCCGCGTGCCCGGCCGCCCGCAGCCCTATGCCGTGCAGGCCGCGATCGCCGCGCTGCATGCCCGTGCGCCGAGCTACGAGCAGACCGACTGGCCGCAGATCGCCGGCCTCTACGAGGTGCTCTTGCGCATCAATCCGTCGCCGGTGATCGAGCTCAATCACGCCGCGGCCGTCTCGATGGTCGATGGTCCCGCGCGCGCGCTCGATCTCGTCGATGCGATCGCCGCGCGCGGCGGGCTCGACGGCTACGCGCTGTTGCCGGCGGTGCGTGCGGATCTGCTGCGGCGACTGGAGCGCAAGGAAGAGGCGCGCGCGGCCTATGTCGCCGCGACGGCGGCGACGCAGCTCGAGCCGCTGCGGCGGCTGTATGCGCGAAGGATGAGGGAGATGGACAACTAGCACCGTCATTCCGGGGCGATGCGAAGCATCGAGCCCGGAATCTCGAGATTCTCAGGTGCGCAATTGCGCACCATAGCTCGCACTTCGTGCGCCCCGGAATGACGGCTACGCCGTCACTTCGTCGCCACCACCGTCTCCGTCGGCAAACTCGCCAGCAGCGCCTGCAAGGTTGACAGCGTCGAGTGATCCGCGACCCCGTCCAGCCGGGCCGGGCGGAAATGGCGCTGGAAGGCGGTGACGACTTCCATGGTCGCGGCGTCGTATTTGCCGGTCAGTGGCACGCCGTAGCCGTATCGTGCCAGCGCCTGCTGCAGGCTCAGCACCTCGTCGCTGATGGTGCCGAGCATCAGGCTTTCGCCGCGCACGACGGGTGCGGGCGTCACCCAATGACCAACGCCGGAATTGGCCAGCGAATGCCACGGAAACTTTTCGCCGGGATCCTTCTTGCGCGCGGGCGCCACGTCGGAATGGCCGAGCACCCGGTGCGCCGGCACCTTGCGGCGAAGCATGATGCCGCGGCACAGCGCGATCACGGCCGCGATCTGGCGCAGCGGAAACTCGGGATAGCCCCAGTCGTGGCCGCGGTTGACGATCTCGATGCCGATCGAGCAGGAGTTGATGTCGTCCTCGCCGGCCCAGGCCGACACGCCGGCGTGCCAGGCGCGCTTGACCTCCTGCACGCATTGCACGATGCGGCCATCCTCGAGCACGACGTAGTGCGCCGACACCTCGGTGCCGGCGGAGCAGAGCCGCGCCAGCGCGCCCTCGACGTCAGGCATGCCGGTATAGTGCAGGACGATCATGTCCGGCTGCCGTCCCTTGCTGCGGTCCCCATAGTTCGGCGAGGGGATGATGTCCGACACGATGGAGGAATCGGGGTCGAACGTCCGCATGCCCGCCACCGTCTTGGGAACCGGGAGAACGCGTTGGCGCTTCGAATCAGATCCAGGTGACACGGACAAACCGGACGGCATGAGCAGCTCAAGTCGGGCAGGGACAGAAAGACAAGCCCTTCTCTTTACTATTCCTTTACCCGTCGGCGGGCGCAATCGCGCGGCGCGGTTAACGGGTGCATTTTGCGCTCTGTGTGTGGATGAAGCATCACCACCGGCGACCTTTTCGACTTGTAATCAGCCGATCAACGCTTTCTTAACGCTAAGGGCCGTTACTGAGAGGTGAAGAGCCGACCCGCGTCCGGAGGCGGCCAAGGCGTTTTTGGCTCGAAATCCCATGGCTGCCCGACAAATTCCACTGGGAACACTGGGTTTGCGGCCGGGGACGACCGGGCTCGGCAACCGTTCTGGACGAGGATTTGGTCGTGGAACCGCCGCGACGCGGAATCATTCGAGGCGTTATGGGCTTGTTCGCCCCCGATTTAACCTGGACGTTCATTTGGGCGTTCGCCGGGCGTGGCGCATGAACTCGGTTCCGCACATCCCTGTTCTCGGCCGTGAGGCCATCGACCATCTCGCACCGCGCGATGGCGGTCTCTATGTCGACGCCACCTTTGGCGCCGGGGGCTACAGCCGCGCCATCCTCGACGTGCCGGGAACCCGCCTGATCGCAATCGATCGCGACCGGACGGCGATCGCAGCCGGTTCCGAACTGGTCGAACGCTTCGCCGGCCGGCTGACGCTGGTCGAGGACCGCTTCTCCAATCTCGCCGAAGTCTGCGCGGCGCAAGGCGTCGATGCCGTCGACGGCGTCGTAATGGATGTCGGCGTCTCCTCGATGCAGCTCGACCAGGCCGGCCGCGGCTTCTCGTTCCGCCTCGACGGTCCGCTCGACATGCGGATGGGGCAGGCGGGACCGACCGCCGCCGACGTCGTCGCGCGCGCTTCGGAAGCCGATCTCGCCGACATCATCTATCTCTTCGGCGAGGAGCGGCATTCGCGCCGCGTCGCCCGCGCCATCGTGGCGGACCGGCAAGAGACGCCGTTCACGACCACGCGCGCGCTCGCCGAACTCGTCGGAAGGGTCGTGCGCTCCAAGCCCGGCGACATTCATCCCGCGACGCGGACGTTCCAGGCGCTGCGCATCTTCGTCAACGAGGAACTGGAAGAGCTTGCCACGGCGCTTGCCGGAGCCGAGCGCGTGCTCAAGCCGGGTGGGCGGCTCGTGGTGGTCTCGTTCCACTCGCTGGAAGACCGCATCGTCAAGAATTTTCTCGCCGAGCGGTCCAAAACCGGTGGTGGCTCGCGGCACCTGCCGGAAGTGGCGCAAACCGCGCCGAGCTTCGAGCTTCTGACGCGGCGGCCCGTGATCGCGGGCGAAGCCGAAGTTGCGCATAACCCGCGCGCCCGTTCCGCAAAACTGCGCGCCGCCGAGCGGACCGCCGCACCCGCGCATGACGACGGCGAGCCGTCGTCCTGGCCAAGACTCTCCGACGTGATGAGGGGGGGCTAGCGCATGCGCATCATCCACCTCTTCGTCATCGGCGCGCTGATCTTCGCGGCGGCCTATGTCTACCGGATCAAGATGGACTCCACGGCGCGCACCGAGAAGGTGCTGCGGCTGCACGCGGAAATCCGCGAGCAGCGCGATGCGATCGCGGCGCTGCGGTCGGAATGGGCCAAGCTCGATGCGCCCCTGCGCCTGCAGGGCCTCGCCGAGCGGCACCTGCCGCTGAAGCCGGTCAACGGCACGCAATATGATTCACTGAAGAACCTGCCGGAGCGTCCGCCGCGGATGTTCCGGCCGGGCGAGCCCGACCCGATCGGGGCCATGCTCAACACCATCGAAGCCGCGAGCGATCCCGATACGGTGACGGGCTCCGTGCCTCGGCCCGAGGACAAGCCATGAGCGCTGCGACTCCGGCCAAACCTGTGGAACCGTGGCGGCAGCGGCTGATCCGCAGTCTGCTCTACGGGCGCAACGTCGATCGCGCCGCGAAGGCGCGGGCGCGCGTCGGGCTCGCGATCCTCGCCTTCGCCGGGGTCTATGCGCTGATCGGCGGCCGGCTCGTGATGTTCGCGATCGGCGCCGACGCCCACAGCGCGCGGCGCGCCGCGGCGCAGGAGGTGGTCGCGACCGCGCGGCCCGACATCGTCGACCGCAACGGCGCGATCCTCGCGACCGACGTCAAGGCGTCGAGCCTGTTCGGCGAGCCGCGCCGCATCATCGACAAGGACGAGGCGATCGAGTTGCTCACCGCCACCGTGCCCGACCTCGACGAGGCCGAGGTGCGCGAGCGCCTGAAGACACGCAAGGGCTTCGTCTGGCTGAAGCGCGAGGTCACACCGAAGCAGCAGCAGGACATCCACAAGCTCGGCATTCCCGGCATCGGCTTCCTGCGCGAGAACAAGCGCGTCTATCCGACCGGCAACGAGGTCGCCCACCTCATCGGTCTCGTCAACATCGACAATCAGGGCATCGCCGGCATGGAGAAGTGGCTCGACAATCAGGGCCTCGCGGATCTCCACCGCGCCGGCTTTGCCACCGACCGGCTGCAAAAGCCGATCGAGCTGTCGATCGATTTGCGCGTCGAGCACGCGCTCCGCGACGAGCTGCTCAAGGCCAAGGACAAGTTCCACGCCAAGGCAGCCTCCGGCATCGTCTCCAACGTCAAGACCGGCGAGATCGTGGCGATGGTCTCGTTGCCGGACTTCGATCCCAACAATCCGAAGGAAGCGCACGATCCCGACCGCATCAACCGCCTGACCACAGGCGTCTACGAGATGGGCTCGACCTTCAAGGCGTTCACGCTGGCGATGGCGCTCGACTCCGGAAAGATCAATTTGAACTCGTCGTGGGATGCACGCGGAAACCTGCACTACGGCAAGTTTACCATTCACGACAGCCACTCGCTCGGGCGCTTCATCAACACCAAGGAAGTGTTCACCTATTCGTCCAACATCGGCGCCGCCCGGATCGCACTTAGCCAGGGCGTCGAGGCGCACAAGGCGTTCCTCACCAAGATGGGCCAGTTGACGCGGCTGCGTACCGAACTGCCGGAGAGCGCGGCTCCGCTGGTGCCGCGCCGCTGGGGTGAGCTGAACACGGTCACCATCGCGTTCGGTCAGGGCCTGTCGGTCGCGCCGCTCCAGGCGGTGATGGGCATCAACGCCCTGATGAACGGCGGCTATTTGATTCCGCCGACCTTCATGAAACGCAGCGAAGACGAAGCGCGGGCGATGGCCAAGCGCGTGATCAAGCAGGAGACCAGCGACAAGATGCGGTATCTGATGCGGCTCAATGCCGAAATCGGTACTGCCAAATCCGCCGACGTGAAGGGCTATTATGTCGGCGGCAAGACCGGTACGTCCGAGAAGGTCATCAACGGCCGCTATGCCAAGAAGCGGGTGCTCAACTCCTTCACCGCGATCATGCCGTCCGACGATCCGAAATATCAGATTCTCGTCATGCTGGACGAGCCGCAGGCGTTGCCCGAGACGCATGGTTTCATCACCTCGGGCTTCAACGCGGTGCCCACGGGCGGCAAGGTGATCGAGCGGATCGCGCCGCTTTTGGGGGTCGAACCCCGGTTCGATCTGCCGCCGTCCGACCGCCTTATTCTTGCAGCATCCAGGGCAACCCAGTAATCAACCGGGGTGGCCGTGGCCGCCGCTGAGTCGGTGTTTTCCGGCGGTTCGGCTTTCCGGCACGGCATGTCGACTGGACGACCATGAAACTGCGCGACCTCTTAGGCAATGATGCCGAGACCGAGCCCGCTGTCGCGGCGCTCGACGTAACCGGCGTTGCGCTCGACAGCCGTGTGGTCAAACCCGGCGATCTCTTCTTCGCACTGGCCGGCAGCAAGACCGACGGCGCGCGCTTCATCGACGCTGCGGTTGCCGCAGGGGCGGCGGCGGTCGTCGGCGACCATGCGCCGGCCAGCTCCAAGGTGCCGTTCATCGCCGTGACCAATCCGCGCCGCGCACTGGCGCTCGCGGCGGCAAGATTCTTCCCCGCGCAGCCCGCGACCATCGCGGCGGTGACCGGCACCAGCGGCAAGACCTCGGTCGCCGCGTTCACACGGCAGATCTGGGAGCGGCTGGGGCATGTCTCCGCCAGCATCGGCACCATCGGCCTCGTCTCGCCCAAGCGCACGGTCTACGGCTCGCTGACGACGCCGGATCCGATCGCGCTGCACCGGCAGCTCGATGAGATCGCGCGCGATGGCGTCACGCATCTTGCCTTCGAGGCGTCCTCGCACGGGCTCGACCAGTACCGCCTCGACGGCGTGCGCGTCTCCGCCGGCGGCTTCACCAATCTCTCGCGCGACCACATGGATTATCATCCGACCGTCGCGCATTATCTGGCGGCAAAGCTCAGGCTGTTCCGCGAACTGGTCCCGCCGGACGGTGCGGCCGCGATCTCCGCGGATCATGATTGCTCGGCTGAAGTGATCGACGCGGCGAAGGCGCGCGGCCTGCGCGTGATGGCGGTCGGCCGCAATGGCGACGGGGCAGGCGAGGGCATTGCTCTGATCGGTGCCGAGGTCGAGGGCTTTTCGCAAGTCCTCGCGGTCGAGCATCGCGGCAAGCGATACGCGATCCGGCTGCCGCTGGTTGGCGAATTCCAGATCGAGAACGCGCTGGTATCGGCCGGCCTTGCGATCGGCACCGGCAGCGACGCCGCCAATGTGTTTGCGAGCCTCGAGCATCTCGAAGGCGCCAAGGGCCGGCTGGAGCGCGTCGGCGAGCGCAACGGCGCGCCGATCTTCGTCGACTACGCGCACAAGCCCGACGCGCTGGCGAAGGCGTTGCAGGCGCTGCGGCCTTACGCGAAGCGCAGGCTGGTCGTCGTGTTCGGCGCCGGCGGCGATCGCGATGCCGGCAAGCGTCCGATCATGGGCGAGATCGCGGCGGAGAATGCCGACGGCGTCATCGTCACCGACGACAATCCGCGCAGCGAGAAGCCCGAGGCCATCCGCGCCGCGATCCTCGCCACCGCCAAGGGCGCCCGCGAGATCGGCGACCGTGCCGCGGCGATCCGCGCCGCGATCGAGGAATTGCAGGAGGGCGATGCGTTGCTCGTCGCCGGCAAGGGACACGAGACCGGGCAGATCGTCGGCGGCGAGGTGCTGCCCTTCAGTGATCACGAGGCGGTTGCCGCCGCATTAGCGACGAGGGTGGCATGAGCGCGCCAATTTGGACGGTGTCTGAGGTGGCGCGCGCGCTGGGCGCTGCCGGATCATTCCCGGATACGCCGATCGACTTCGTCACCCAGGACAGCCGGCTGGTGAAGCCGGGCAGCCTGTTCGTCGCGCTGAGCGGCACGCCGAGCGGCGGTTTCATTTCCGCCTTCGCCAGCGCGCGCGACGGCTGGGAGTTCGCGGACAAGGCGGAAGCCTCCGGCGCCGTCGCGATGATCGTGCCGCACGAGATTGCCGGCATCCGCATTCCGCAGATCGTCGTCAAGGACACGCTGATCGACGGCCTCTGGGGCCTCGCGCGCGCCGCCCGCGCGCGCTTCAACGGTCCGGTGATCGGGCTCACCGGTAGCGCGGGCAAGACCAGCACCAAGGAATATCTCGCGGCCTATCCGAACGCCTATGCGAGCCCGTCGAGCTTCAACAATTTCTGGGGTGTGCCGCTGACGCTGTGCAATGCTAGGTCCGATGCGAGCCTCTGGGTCGTCGAGATGGGCATGAACCAGCGAGGTGAGATCGCGCGGCTCAGCGAATTGACGCGGCCGACCGTGGCGCTCGTCGTCAACGTCCAGCCGGTGCATCTGGAAAAGCTCGGCTCGCTTGAAGCGATCCGCCGCGAGAAGGTGTCGATCGCGCTCGGCCTGCCCGAGGACGGCGTGCTGGTGCTGCCGACCGGGATCAAGGCGCCCGACTGGAAGGGCAAGGTGGTGCGCTTCGGCGAGAATGCCGAGGTGCACGAGATCACGCACGCCCCGCATGGCGAGAGCTGGCAGGTTGTAGCCGGGATCGGCAAGAAGGAGATCGCGTTCAGTCTGACGCCGGGCGCGCCGCACCGCGTTCAGAATGCGCTGGCAGCGCTCGCCGCGATCCGTGCGGCGAACCTCGATGCTGCGACGCTTGCGATCAAGCTCGACCGGGTCGGGATCATGACCGGCCGCGGCGTCGAGCAATTGGTCGGCGGCGTCACCGTGATCGACGACAGCTTTAACGGCAACCCGGCCAGCGTGGCTGCTGCGCTGCAAAGCCTCCAGGCCCGCCACATGGGCGGCGGCCGCCGCATTGCGGTGCTCGGCGACATGCTGGAGCTGGGCGACGACGCACCAGGCTATCACACCGGTCTCGCCGGGCATCTCGACGGCATCGACGGCGTCTACTGCGTCGGGCCGCTGATGCGGCATCTCTACGACGTGCTGCCGGCCGGCAAGGGCCTCGGCTGGCACGACGATCCCGTCACGCTGAAGCCGGGCGAGGTCGCGGGCCTGCTGAAGGCAGGCGATGTCGTGGTTGTCAAGGGCAGCAAGAAGATGTTCTGGGTCAACAAGTTTGTGCCGGCCCTAGTGGCCGCCTTGCAGGCAAAGGCGTAAACTGCTTGGAAGGCGCTGTTCCCGTTCCCACCGTTTTGCGGCGCGAAGCCGGCAGGTTTCTTAGAGGTCGCCCGACCCATGATGAAGACCAGCGCATGCGCGTGAGGCACGTCGAGGCCGGGGTGAAGGCCAGGGCTACTTGCGAAGAAGGCCGCCTGCAAAGGCGCCATAGGACCGTCTGAATGTTTTACTGGCTGATCGAACTCTCCAACACATTTCCGGGCTTCGGTGCCGTTCGCACCTTCCTCAACGTCTTCCGCTACATCACCTTCCGCACCGGCGGCGCCGTCGTCACCGGCGCGCTGTTCGTGTTCCTGTTCGGTCCCTGGATCATCGATCATCTGCGCATCCGCCAGGGCAAGGGCCAGCCGATTCGGACCGATGGCCCGCAATCGCATCTCAGCAAGAAGGGCACGCCCACCATGGGTGGGCTGATGATCCTGTCCGGCCTCACGGTCGGCACGGTGCTGTGGGCCAATCCGCTCAATCCCTACGTCTGGATCGTGCTGGCGGTCACGCTCGGCTTCGGCTTCGTCGGCTTCTATGACGATTACCTCAAGGTGACCAAGCAGACCACGACCGGGTTCGGCGGCAAGCTTCGGCTGCTGATCGAGGCGGTCATCGCGCTGGCCGCCTGCTATGCGCTGGTGCGGCTCAATCGCGATCCCGCATCGACCGCGCTGACGATACCCTTCCTCAAGGATACCGTGCTGCATTTCGGCTGGTTCTTCGTCGTCTTCGGCGCCTTCGTCATCGTCGGCGCGGGCAATGCGGTGAACCTCACCGACGGTCTCGACGGCCTCGCCATCGTGCCTGTGATGATCGCGACCGCGAGCTTCGCGATGATCGCCTATCTCGCCGGCAACGCGGTGTTCGCCGACTATCTCCAGATCAAATATGTCGCCGGCACCGGCGAGCTCGCAGTGCTCTGCGGCGCGCTGTTAGGGGCCGGCCTCGGCTTCCTCTGGTTCAACGCGCCGCCGGCCTCGATCTTCATGGGTGACACCGGCTCGCTCGCGCTCGGCGGCATGCTGGGTGCGATCGCGGTCGCGGTGAAGCACGAGATCGTGCTCGCGGTGATCGGCGGCCTGTTCGTGCTGGAGGCGGTCTCCGTCATCGTGCAGGTGGTGTCGTTCAAGTTCACCGGAAAACGGATCTTTCGCATGGCGCCGATCCATCACCATTTCGAGCAGCTCGGCTGGACCGAGCCGCAGATCGTGATCCGGTTCTGGATCATCTCGGTGATGCTGGCACTCGCCGGCCTGTCCACGCTGAAGCTGCGGTGATCTGATGGTGGCCGTTGTTTGCTGTCATTCCGGGGCTCGCGAAGCGAGAACTATGGTGCGCAATTGCGCACCTGAGAATCTCGAGATTCCGGATCGCCGCTTCGCGTCGTCCGGAATGACGGGTGTTGGGCCATGATCTCGGTCACGTCCTTCGCCGGCAAGACCGTCGCGGTGTTCGGCCTCGGCGGCTCGGGGCTCGCGTCCTGTCACGCGTTGAAAGCGGGCGGCGCCGAAGTGGTCGCCGCCGACGACAATGCCGAGAACGTCGCCAAGGCCGCGCAGGCCGGATTCATCACCGCGGATTTGCGCAACGTCTCCTGGGCGAATTTTTCGGCGCTGGTGCTCGCGCCCGGCGTGCCGCTCACCCATCCCGTGCCGCATTGGAGCGCGCTGAAGGCACGCGAGGCCGGCGTCGAGGTGATCGGCGACATCGAGCTGTTCTGCCGCGAGCGGCGCCGCCACGCGCCGGATGCGCCGTTCGTCGCCATCACCGGCACCAACGGCAAGTCGACCACGACGGCGCTGATCGCGCATCTCACCAAGGTCGCCGGCTACGACACCCAGATGGGCGGCAATATCGGCACCGCGATCCTGTCGCTGGAGCCGCCGCGCACCGGCCGCGTCCATGTCGTCGAGATGTCGTCCTACCAGATCGACCTCACGCCCTCGCTCGATCCCTCCGTCGGCATTTTGCTCAATGTCAGCGAGGACCATATCGACCGTCACGGCACGGTCGAACACTACGCCGCGGTGAAGGAGCGTCTCGTCGCGAGCGTGCAGCCAGGCGGCACCTCGATCGTCGGCGTCGACGACGGCTTTTGCCGCGACATCGCCGACCGGCTCGAGCGTGCAGGCAGGAACGTTGTGCGCATCTCGGTCAGGAATCCGCTGGCGAGCGGCATCCATGTCGAGCACGGCACCATCGTGCGCACCGCGGGTGGCGCGCGCAGCGAGGTCGCAAAGCTCGGCGGCATCGGCTCGCTGCGCGGCCTGCACAACGCGCAGAACGCGGCCTGTGCGGCTGCCGCCGCGCTCGCGATGGGCATCAGCCAGGACGTGTTGCAGGACGGCCTGCGCAGCTTTCCGGGACTGGCACACCGCATGGAGCAGGTCGGCCGCCGCGGCAACGTGCTGTTCGTCAACGACTCCAAGGGGACCAACGCGGATGCCACCGCGTATGCGCTGTCGTCCTTTGCCGACATCTTCTGGATCGCCGGCGGCAAGCCGAAGGCGGGCGGCATCACCAGCCTCACGGGTTTCTTCCCGCGCATCCGCAAAGCCTATCTGATCGGCGAGGCCGCGCAGGAGTTTTCCGGCACGCTCGGCAGCGAGGTCGCCCACGAGATCAGCCAGACGCTCGACGTTGCCGTCGAGCACGCCGCGCGCGATGCGGAGGCGTCGGGCTTGCAGGACGCCGTCGTGCTGTTGTCGCCTGCCTGCGCCTCCTTCGACCAGTACCGCAACTTCGAGATCCGCGGCACCAAGTTCCGCGAGCTGGTGCAGGCGCTGCCGGGTGTGAAGCCGGTGGTGTGAGGATGGCGCGGCAACGCTGGATCGGAATTGCCGTCGCTGCTCTTGCCGTCCCGGTCGTCGCGGGCTTTGTCTTCGTTGTCGTCATCGACAATCTCATGAGCGGATTCGGCGCATGCCGCGTCGTTCGCCAGCGCGCATTCGCCTCGCCAAGCGGTAGCCAGTTGGTCGTCGTGGTCTAGAAGTCGTGCGGCGCGACGGTGCCCGACAGCACGCAAGCCAGTATCGTGGCGCGCGGCCGGACATTCTCGCCCGAGAGCACGCCGACCTTTCTCAGCGTGCGCGAGCATCAGGATGTCAGCGTTGCCTGGATTAGCGAGCATGCCGTCAGGATCGGGTCCATTTCCGGGACAGTCCAAATTTACAAACGCGACCAGCGCGTTGGGGATGTCACGATCAATTACGAATAGGGCAGATCCGCAAGGTCTCGTGTCCCGGACGCGGTGCGGCACGAAGTGACGCTCCGCAGAGCCGGGACCCAGGAGCGGCAATGGGCCCCGGCTCTGCAGCGCACCGCCATAGCGTGTCGAAGACGCGCGTAAACGCGCTTATGGCGCTGCGCTGCGTCCGGGGCAAGAGACTCTCTACAAGTTCATCGATCCCCTTAACCCCCCGGTAACCAACCTCGGCGACCAATGGACCGACCTCTGTCCGAAAGCGGCCGCCCATGCTCTCCCGTGAAGAACGCACCCCCTTTTCCGAGTGGTGGTGGACCGTCGACAAGCCGCTGATGGGCGCGATCCTGGCGCTGATGCTTTGCGGGGTCATCCTGTCGCTGGCGGCGAGCCCGCCGGTTGCGACCCGCATCGGGCTCGATCCCTTCCATTTCTTCAGCCGCCACGTGATGTTCCTGGCGCCGTCCTTCATGGTGCTGGTCGGCGTCTCCTTCCTGTCGCCGCGGGCCATCCGGCGCTCGGCGCTGATCATCTTCGCGGCCAGCATCGTCCTGATCGTGCTGACGCTGGCCATCGGCCCCGAGGTGAAGGGCTCGCGGCGCTGGATCACGCTGCTCGGCGTCAACATCCAGGCCTCCGAAGTGGCCAAACCTTCGTTTGTCGTGATCGCGGCCTGGCTGTTTGCGGAATCGACCAGGCGGCCTGAGATGCCGGCGACCTCGATGGCGCTGGTGCTGCTCTTGATGCTGGTCTCGCTGCTGGTGATGGAGCCGGATTTCGGCCAGACCATGCTGATCCTGTTGGTGTGGGGCTCGCTGTTCTTCATCGCGGGCATGCGCATGATCTGGGTGTTCGGCCTCGCCGGCATCGGCGCCGCCGGATTGTTCAGCGCCTATCTGTTTGTTCCGCATGTGGCGGGCCGCATCAAGCGCTTCATGAACCCGGCCTCCGGCGACACCTTCCAGGTCGATACCGCCATGGAGGCCTTCTACAACGGTGGTTGGTTCGGGCTCGGGCCGGGCGAGGGCATCGCCAAGCGCAGCCTGCCGGACAGCCATACCGACTTCGTGTTCGCTGTCGCGGCCGAAGAGTTCGGCATCATCCTGTGCCTCGCCATGCTGGCGCTGTTTGCCTTCGTCGTGATCCGCACGCTGTCGCGCGCCTACGCCAATGAGGACATGTTCTCGCGCTTCGCGGCCTCTGGGCTAGCGATCCTGTTCGGCGTGCAGGCGGCGATCAACATGTCGGTCAACCTGCAGCTCATCCCCGCCAAGGGCATGACGCTGCCGTTCATCTCCTATGGCGGCTCCTCGATCGTGTCGCTGGCCTATGGCGTCGGCATGATGCTGGCGCTGACGCGGCTGCGCCCGCGCACCGAGGTGGAATCGATCGGCCACGCCGAGGCGATGCGCAGCTACGCGTGACCGCTCTCGTGTCCCGGACAAGCGCAGCGAAGCGGAGCGCAGAGCCGGGACCCAGAATGTCGCAACCATGGGCCCCGGTTCAGCAGCGCACCACGCCGCGAAGGGCGGCGCGCTGCGCTGCGCCCGGGGCACGAGCACTGTGTAGCTGGCTCGCAATGGCGGCGCTTTCCCTGTAAATACGGCCGCCATGGACACTTCCCCCTTGATTCTTCTCGCCGCGGGCGGCACCGGCGGCCATCTGTTTCCGGCCGAGGCGCTCGGCGTCGAATTGATCCGGCGCGGCTTTCGCGTCCGCCTCGTCACCGACGAGCGCGCGCTGCGCTATAGCGGGCTGTTCAGCAAGGACATGATCGACGTCGTCTCGAGCGAGACCGCGCGCGGCCGCAATCCGTTGCAGCTCGCCTATGCCGGCCTCACGCTCGCCGCCGGCACGCTCTCTGCGTATCGCCTGATCAAGCGATTGAAGCCGGTCGCCGTCGTCGGCTTCGGCGGCTATCCGACGCTGCCGCCGCTGGTCGCGGCGAAATTCGCCGGCGTGCCCGGCATCATCCACGACGCCAATGCCGTGCTCGGCCGCGCCAACCGCTTTCTGTCGAGCCGGGTTCGCGCCATCGCGACCTCGCTGCCCGGCGTGCTCGACCGCGATCCGGCGCTATCGGGCAAGACCACGACAGTCGGCACACCGATGCGCCCGGCAGTCCTTGCCGCAGCCGCGGTGCCATATGCCGCGCCCGAGGTGAACGGCCCGCTGCGCCTGCTTGTCGTCGGCGGCAGCCAGGGCGCGCGCATCATGGCCGACATCGTGCCGGGCGCGATCGAGCGGCTCGAGCCCGCGCTGTGGGGCCGGCTCATCCTCACCCAGCAGGTGCGCGACGAGGACATGGCGCGTGTGCGCGCGGTCTACGACAAGCTGAAGATCAAGGCCGAGCTCGCGCCGTTCTTCACCGATCTGCCGGCGCGGCTTGCCTCCAACCACCTCGTGGTGTCGCGCTCCGGTGCCGGCACCGTGGCCGAGCTCGCCGCGATCGGGCGGCCCTCGATCCTGGTGCCGCTGCCCGGCGCGATCGACCAGGACCAGTTCGCCAATGCCGGCGTGCTGTCCAAGGTCGACGGCGCGATCCGCATCCCGCAGACCGAGTTCACCTCGGACCGGCTGGCGTCCGAGATCTCGGGTTTTGCGGCCGAACCGGCACGACTGGCCACGATGGCTGCGGCGGCGAGGGGAGCGGGGCGGCTCGACGCCGCCGAGCGCCTGGCCGATCTGGTGGTCAAAGTCGCGGGAATCTGAGCCTAAACGGGCCGATTTTCGTATTTTTGCCGTCATGGCCGGGCTTGTCCCGGCCATCCACGTCTTGCATGAAGTAGCTTGGGATTCGTGGATGCCCGGGACGAGCCCGGCCATGACGACGGAACGACGGGATAGAGCATGAGACTGCCGCGCGAGATTGGACCCATCCACTTCGTCGGGATCGGCGGAATCGGCATGAGCGGCATCGCCGAGGTGCTGGTCAATCTCGGCTACGCCGTGCAGGGCTCGGACGCCTCCGACAATTACAATCTCGACCGACTGCGCAAGAAGGGCGCAAAGGTCTCGGTCGGCCACAAGGCGGAGAATGTCGACGGCGCCGAGGTCGTCGTGGTGTCCTCCGCGATCAAGCGCGACAATCCGGAATTGATGGCGGCGCGCGCGCAGCGCATTCCCGTGGTGCGCCGCGCCGAGATGCTGGCCGAGCTGATGCGGCTCAAGAGCTGCGTTGCCATCGCCGGCACCCATGGCAAGACCACCACGACCACGATGGTCGCGACGCTGCTCGATGCCGGCGGTCTCGATCCCACCGTCATCAATGGCGGCATCATCAACGCCTACGGCTCCAACGCGCGTCTCGGCGCCGGCGACTGGATGGTGGTGGAAGCCGACGAGAGCGACGGCACGTTCCTGAAGCTGCCGACCGATGTCGCGATCGTCACCAATGTCGATCCCGAGCATCTCGATCACTTCAAGACGTTCGAGGCCGTGCAGGACGCTTTCCGAAGCTTCGTCGAGAACCTGCCGTTCTACGGCTTTGCCGTGATGTGCATCGATCATCCCGTCGTGCAAAGCCTGGTCGGCAAGATCGAGGATCGCCGCATCATCACCTACGGCGAGAACCCGCAGGCCGACGCGCGGTTCGTCGATCTCACCCCGATGGGTGGCGGATCGAAGTTCAAGGTCGCGTTCCGCGATCGCAAGACCGGCGCTGTGCATGAGATCGAAGATCTCATGCTGCCGATGCCGGGGCGTCACAACGCCTCCAACGCGACCGCCGCGATCGCGGTGGCGCGCGAGCTCGGCGTGTCGGACGAGGCGATCCGCAAGGCGATCGCCGGCTTCGGCGGCGTCAAGCGCCGCTTCACCAAGACCGGCGAGTGGAACGGCGTCACCGTGATCGACGATTACGGCCATCACCCCGTGGAGATATCGGCCGTGCTGAAGGCGGCGCGGGAATCCACCAACGGCAAGATCGTCGCCGTGGTGCAGCCGCATCGCTACACCCGCCTGCAATCGCTGTTCGAGGAATTTTGCACCTGCTTCAACGATGCCGATGCGGTGATCGTCGCCGACGTCTATGCCGCCGGCGAAACGCCGATCGAAGGCATCGACCGCGACCATTTCGTCTCAGGCCTGCGCGCGCACGGGCACCGCGAGGTGATCCCGCTGCCGGCGGCGACGGAGCTTGCGGGCATCGTCAAGGGACTCGCGGGATCGGGCGATCTCGTCGTGTGTCTCGGAGCCGGCAACATTACGCAATGGGCGTATGCGCTGCCCGGCGAATTGAAGGCGCTGGGGTAGAATGGTGGGATTCCCCGACATCACGCCCGAGCTCAAAGCCACGATGCCCAAGCTGCGCGGCCGGCTGCTCGCCAACCAGTCGCTCGCCGAGCTCACCTGGTTTCGCGTCGGGGGTCCCGCGCAGGTGCTGTTCACGCCGGCGGATGAGGACGATCTCGCCTACTTCCTCGCGCATCTCGCCGGCGACATTCCTGTCCATGTCGTCGGCGTCGGCTCCAATCTGATCGTGCGCGACGGCGGCATTGCGGGCGTCGTGATCCGGCTGGCGCCGCGCGCCTTCGGCGAGGCAGCCGCGAGCGGCGACACCGTGACGGCAGGTGCCGCCGCGCTCGACAAGCGCGTCGCGGAAGTCGCGGCCGGCGCCAATATCGGCGGGCTGGAATTCTACTTCGGCATTCCCGGCACCATCGGCGGCGCGCTGCGGATGAATGCGGGGGCCAATGGCGGCGAGACCAAGGACATGCTGGTCGAGGCGCGAGGGGTCGCGCGCGACGGCACGAAGCGCGTCTTCTCCAATGCCGACATGAAGTTCGTCTACCGCAACAGCGGCGTCGATCCCTCCGTCATCTTCACGTCTGCGCGTTTTCGCGGCGAGATCAGGGACGCGGACGCGATCCGCGCCCGCATGGCCGAGGTGCAGAGCCATCGCGAGACCGCGCAGCCGATCCGTGAAAAGACCGGCGGCTCGACCTTCAAGAACCCGCCCGGCCATTCCGCCTGGAAGCTGGTCGACGCCGCCGGCTGCCGCGGCTTGCGCGTCGGCGGCGCGCAGGTCTCGGAGATGCACTGCAATTTCCTGATCAACACCGGCGATGCCACCGCGCACGACATCGAGACGCTGGGCGAGACCGTGCGCGAACGAGTGAAGGCAAATTCCGGAATTGAGCTACACTGGGAAATCAAGCGGATCGGGGTTTCCAACTGACAGTCATTCCGGGGGCGCGAAGCGCAACTATGGTGCGCAATGCGCACCTGAGAATCTCGAGATTCCGGGTTCGATGCTTTCGTATCGCCCCGGAATGACAAATTGCGAGGAAGCGAATGCGCATCACCATTCTGTTCGGCGGCTCCAACCGGGAGCGTCTGGTTTCCGTCGCCTCGGCCCAGGCGCTGCATCAGGCGCTGCCCGAGGCCGATCTCTGGTTCTGGGACGTCCAGGACAAGGTGCACACCGTCCAGTCGATGCAGCTGCTCGAACATGCCCGTCCCTTCGAGGACGAGTTCAAGCCCGACACGCGCGGCATTCCGCTGGAGCAGGCGCTCGACCAGGCCAGGGCCGAGGACCGCGTGCTGGTGCTCGGCCTGCATGGCGGGCGCGCCGAGAACGGCGAATTGCAGGTGATGTGCGAGGCGCGCGGCGTGGCCTTCACCGGATCGGGCTCGGCCTCTTCCCATCTCGCCTTCGACAAGATCGCCGCCAAGCATTTTGCCGCGCTCGGCGGCGTGACGCCGCCGGCAAATATTGCGCTGGACAACATCGACGATGCCTTTGCCGAATACGGCCGGCTGATTGCGAAGCCGGCGCGGGACGGATCGAGCTACGGACTGATCTTCGTCAATGCCCGTCAGGACCTCGTCGCCGTCCGCAACGCGGCGAAGCATGAGGAGTACGTCATCGAGCCCTACATTGCCGGCGTGGAGGCGACCTGCGGCGTGCTGGAGCGCACCGACGGCTCGATCATCGCGCTGCCGCCGATCGAGATCATTCCGGGCGAGGGCAATTTCGACTACGCCGCAAAATATCTGCTGAGTACGACGCAGGAGATCTGCCCGGGCCGCTTCACACCGGAGGTCACCGCCGCGCTGAAGCAGCAGGCGATGCTGGCGCATCGCGCGATGTCCTGCACCGGCTATTCCCGCTCCGACTTCATCGCCTCGGACAAGGGCCTGGTCTATCTCGAAACCAACACGCTGCCCGGGCTGACCAAGTCCTCGCTCTACCCCAAGGCGCTGAAGGCCGAAGGCATCGCGTTCGTCGACTTCCTGCGCGGCCTGATCGAGCTCGCCGAGCGGCAGGTGCGGAAATAGTTAGGACTGGTTAACGGCGAAACGGCCGAAACCGCCCGATTTGGTGGCCAAAACCGGTAAAATGCCGGACATCGCGGCATAAATGCCTCACAGCGCGAGGCAAAAAGCTTTCCGCGTTAACGAAGTTTACCTTTTGTTTACCAGGAAGGCCGAAGGTTAACGCTGGCGGCGCATATGGCGCTTTGGCTGCCGGCGCGTGAGCTGTTGCGGGTGATCTCACCTCCAGCGAACGCTTTGATGGGGAAAGGCTTCTTCTGCTGAAGACCAGCACCCGGCCCGGCACGTCCGAGACGTCATGTTCGCCAGGGCCCGCGCGATGTTGCGGGCAAACTGTTGACGAGCTCGTGCAATGGATGGTGCAGGAAGCCTCACCCGGTCGCTTTTCAGATCGCTGAGGCCCCAAGCTGACCTGAAGGCGGCCGCTGTTGGAGCGGTCGTGCTTCTGCGCGAGTGGGTGCAGGACAAGCGCCAGGAAAGACTTCACGCCGCGCGCGCTGCCGCCAAGGACAAGATCAAAGCGAAGGCCAAAGCCGTCATCGAACGCGAGCCGCCGTCGCGTGTGGTGGCGATGGTCGAGCGCTATCTGCCGCGCCGGGTCGGGATCAGCATGACCGTGCTGCTGCTGGTCGGAAGCTGCGGCCTGGGCATCGTCAAGGGCGGCCATCTCCAGGATTTCGTCACCGCGGTCGGCGACGCCCGCAATGYGCTGGCCAATTCCGCCGGCTTCCGCATCACCTCCGTCGTGATCAACGGCCGCAAGCAGCTCAGCCAGGACGAGATCCTGGCGATCGGCGGCGTCAGCGGCCGCTCCTCGCTGCTGTTCCTCGACGCCGACGGCGTCCGCGACAAGCTCAAGGCCAATCCCTGGATCGCGGATGCGACCGTGCTGAAGCTCTATCCGGGCCAGCTCATGATCGAGATCACCGAGCGCAAGGCGTTCGCGCTGTGGCAGCAGGCCGGCCGGCTCTCCGTGATCGCCGATGACGGCGCCGTGCTCGAGCCCTACGTGTCCCGCCGCTTCCTGTCGCTGCCGCTCGTGGTCGGCAAGGGCGCCGAGACGCAGGCCCGCGACTTCCTCGCTCTGCTCGCGCGCTATCCGCAGGTGAACGCGGTGACGAAGGCCGCGATCCTCGTCGGCGAGCGGCGCTGGAACCTGAGGCTGAAGGACGGTCTCGACATCCGCCTGCCCGAGCAGGACGTCGGCAACGCGCTGGCGATGCTGTCCAGGCTCGACAAGGACGACAAGCTGTTCTCCCGCGACATCATCGCGGTCGACATGCGGCTGCCCGATCGCCTGGTGGTGCAATTGTCGGACGACGCCGCCAAGGCGCGCGAGGACCAGTTCAAGGACAAGAAGAAAAAGAAGGCCGGGGATTCCGCATGACCGGTCTTGATCGCACCCAGACGCCGAAGACGCGCCCGATGCCGCACAAGCGCGGCGGCCTCGTCGCCTGCCTCGACATCGGCACCAGCAAGATCGCCTGCATGATCGCGCGGCTGCGGCCGTCGGCGCCGAGCGAGGCCCTGCGCGGCCGCACCCATGCGGTGGAACTGATCGGTTACAGCCAGATCCAGTCGCGCGGCATGAAGGCCGGCGCGGTGGTCGATCTCGCCGAATGCGAGCAGGCGGTGCGCCAGGCCGTCGGGCTTGCGGAGAAAATGGCCAAGGTGCGGGTCGATTCCGTGCTGCTGTCGGTCTCCGGCGGCCGGCTCTCCGGCCAGCTGGTCGAAGCCGCCGCCGATATCCGCGGCGGGGCAGTGACCCCCGCCGATGTCAGCCGCGTCACCTCGACCGGCATGCGCCACGCCACCGGCGAGGGCCGCACCGTGCTGCACGCGCTGCCGGTCGGCTACACGCTCGACGGCGTCAAGGGCATCCGCGATCCCCGTGGCATGGTCGCGCACCAGTTCGGCATCGACATGAATGTCGTCACCTGCGACGCCACGGTGGCGCGGAACCTGATGCTGGCGGTGGAACGCTGCCACCTCAACGTCGAAGCCATGGCGGCGAGCCCCTATGTGGCCGGCCTGTCGGTGCTGACCGACGATGAGGCCGATCTGGGCGCCGCCGTCGTCGAGATGGGCGCGGGGACCACCACGATCGCGGTCTATGCCGGCGGCCACTTCGTCCATGCGGGCGGCTTTGCGGTCGGCGGGCAACACATCACGATGGATCTCGCACGCGGACTCTCCGCGACCATTGCCGATGCCGAGCGAATCAAGACGTTATATGGGACCGTCCTCACCGGCGGATCGGACTCGCGTGAGCTGATGTCTGTACCGACGGCCGGTGACGAGCAGGATCTGCCGCAGATCGTCTCCCGCGCCACCATCGCCAACATCGTCAAGCACCGTGCCGAGGAAATCTTCGAAATGGTCCGCGACAGGCTGAAGGATTCGCCCTTTGCGGCAGAGCCCAATGGGCGCGTCGTGCTCTCGGGCGGCGCCTCGCAGCTCACCGGTCTCGTCGAGCTCGGAACGCAAATTCTCGGCCGGCCGGTCCGGGTCGGACGTCCGCTCGGTTTTGGCCGGCTGCCCAACGAGGCGAAGAACGCCGCGTTCGCGGTGCCCGCAGGGCTCCTGGTCTACCCGCAATATGTTCACCACGAACATGTCGAACCGCGGCATACGCGGCAGCAGGTCAAGACAGGGACCGGCGGTTATTTCGGAAAGGTCGGACGATGGCTACGCGAGGGCTTCTGATGAATCTTTTCCGCAATTCCCGACTTTCACCAACTCCCGCGGCCGCCGGCCGGGGCGAACCCACGCGCGCGTGATCGAGAGGCAGCAACCATGACCATCAGCATCAACGTTCCTGATATTCACGAATTGAAGCCGCGGATCACCGTGTTCGGCGTCGGCGGCGCCGGCGGCAATGCCGTCAACAACATGATCACGGCCGGCCTCCAGGGCGTCGACTTCGTGGTCGCCAACACCGACGCGCAGGCGCTGACGATGTCGAAGGCACAGCGCATCGTGCAGATGGGCACGGCGGTCACGCAAGGCCTGGGCGCAGGCTCGCAGCCGAACGTCGGCGCAGCCGCCGCGGAAGAGGTGATCGACGAGCTGCGCGACCATCTCTCGGGCGCCAACATGGTGTTCGTCACCGCCGGCATGGGCGGCGGCACCGGCACGGGTGCTGCTCCCGTCATCGCCAGGACCGCGCGCGACATGGGCATCCTCACCGTCGGCGTCGTGACCAAGCCGTTCCACTTCGAGGGCGGCCGCCGCATGCGCACCGCCGAAGCCGGCATCAACGAGCTGCACAAGGTCGTCGATACCCTGCTGATCATCCCGAACCAGAACCTGTTCCGGGTCGCCAACGAGAAGACCACCTTCGCAGACGCCTTCGCGATGGCCGACCAGGTGCTCTACTCGGGCGTTGCCTGCATCACCGACCTGATGGTCAAGGAAGGCCTGATCAACCTCGACTTCGCCGACGTGAGAGCGGTGATGAAGGAGATGGGCAAGGCGATGATGGGCACGGGCGAGGCCTCCGGCGACAAGCGCGCGCTGACCGCCGCCGAAGCCGCGATCGCCAACCCGCTGATCGACGACAGCTCGATGAAGGGCGCCAAGGGCCTGCTGATCTCGATCACCGGCGGCAAGGACCTCACCTTGTTCGAGGTCGACGAAGCCGCGACCCGCATCCGCGAGGAGGTCGACCAGGACGCCAACATCATCGTCGGCGCGACCTTCGACGAAGCGCTCGACGGCCTGATCCGCGTCTCGGTCGTTGCCACCGGCATCGAGCAGGCCGCGATCGCCCGCAACACCCAGGCCACCAGCGCTCCGGTTGCGAACCCGGCCCCCCAGGCTCAGCAGGCGCCGGCTCCGGCCGCTGTTGCCGAGAGCCGGCTCGCCGACCTGACCGCACGGCTGCGCGCCGACAATCAGCGCATGGCCGAGCGTGCCCAGAAGCTGGAATCGCAGATCCCGGCCGCCGCGCCCGCCGCACCGCGTCCCAATGTCGAGCGTGCCGCCCTCGCGGCCATCGCCGCCGCCGTTGCGGACGTCCCGCAGGCGCCCGCGCCGATGCAGACCTATGGCGACGTCACCGTGCGCCCGATCGCGCAGAAGCCGACCCTGTTCCCGGAGCCCGAGCAGACCCCGCTCGCCATGCAGGAGCCGATGACGCCGGAAACCTTCATCCCCCCGCAGGCCGAGCGTGGGCCGGCCCGCGCCCCGCGGATGCCGCGCATCGACGAACTGCCGATGCCGGCCCAGGCCGAGCTTCGCCAGGCCCGCGGCGAGGTCGAGGAGGAGACGCCGCAGAAGACCCGCCTGTCGCTGCTCCAGCGCCTCGCCAATGTCGGCCTCGGCCGTCGCGACGAGGAGAGCGAGCCGCCGATCGCAGCCCGCACCGCCGGCCCGGCGATGCCGCCGCTGCCCGATCGCAAGCCGCAGCGGTCCGTCGCGCAGCAGATCGCATCCAACGAGCCGGTATCGGAATATGCTCGCCGGTCCGCGCCGCAGGGTCTCGACGCCCATGGCCGCCCGGCGCCTGTTGCGCCGGCGCCACAGGGAGACGACCATCTTGATATCCCCGCCTTCCTGCGGCGYCAGGCGACGTAAGGATTGTTACAACAAGGCAGATGCAAAAAGGTCCCGGCGGGAAGCTTGCCGGGACCTTTCCTTTGATCCCGTGAATACCCGGGTGCAGCCGCCAAGCAACTGATTCTAAATAGTTAATTATGTATTGGATGATTCAGTAAGGCTGCCGATAGCAGCCCCAAACCCCGGCGTAATTTGGTTAAGCCTTGGCGCGAATACGGCGGGTTTGGGGTAACAATCGGTAAAAAAGCGTGAGTTGGCGCTGTTTGAGGCAGTGACTATGGTTTGCCGTGACTTGGGGATACGGATTCGGACAGTCGGCCATGGCCACTCAGTCGGGTCTTGTATAAGTCGCAATGGGTCGTAGTGGGGCGGGTTCCTGATGAAATTTAGCCGGCAAACAACGCTTCGTGCGCAAGCCTCGGTGGCAGGCGTCGGCGTTCACTCCGGTCTTCCCGTGACCGTCACCCTCGGCCCTGCGCCGATCGATGCCGGTTTTGTTTTTGTCCGCACCGGCCTCGAGGGATGTGACCGCGAAGTGCAGGCGACCGCCGATCAGGTGATCGCAACCGAGTTCGCGACCGTCCTTGGTGATCGCACCGGCCCGCTGGTCTCCACCGCCGAGCATGTGCTCGCTGCACTGCGGGGCATGGGCGTCGACAACGCCACCATCGAGATCGATGGTCCGGAAGTGCCGATCATGGACGGCAGCGCCGCGGCCTTCATTGCGGCGATCGATCAGGCCGGCATCGTCACCCAATCGGCGCAGCGCCGCTTCATCCAGGTCTTGAAGCCGGTCTCGGCCAAGGTCGGCGACTCCTTCGGCGAGATCCGGCCCCATGCCAACGGGTTCCGCGTCGAGGTCGAGATCGACTTCACCAATCCCGTCATCGGCCAGCAGAGCTACGCCTTCGACCTGAGCGCCGAGCGCTTCCGCCGCGAAGTCGGCCGTGCCCGGACCTTCGGTCTGATGGGCGATGTCGCCCGGCTCTGGAGCGCCGGCTACGCGCTCGGCGCCTCCTTCGACAACACCGTCGTGTTCGACGACGAGCGGCTGCTCAACACCGAGGGCCTGCGCTACGCCGACGAATGCGCCCGCCACAAGGTTCTGGACGTCATCGGCGACCTCGCGCTGGCCGGCCTGCCGCTGCTCGGCGCCTATCGCTCGGTTCGTGGCGGCCACAAGCTCAACCATGCCGTTCTGACCGCGCTGCTCGCCGACCGGACCGCCTGGCGGGTGGTCGAGGGTGAGGCGGCCCGCCGCACCTCGCGTCCCGTTGCCGAGGTTGGCCGGGGTATCGTCGGCGGCCGGATCGCCGCCGCCTACGGGCCGGATGTGTCCTGACCGACCGTTATCGCAGGCGTTGGCCGCTGCTTCCCCCGGGAAACTGCTGGTAACCATGATCGGCTAGCATTGCGGCACGTTCGCCTTAATGCGGGCGGAATGCCTGCCTATCCGGTTGGTTAACTATCGTTTTTCGGTTACACCGGCGTGGTCGCATGGCGGGCATCACGTTCACATTTCGCGCCCATGACGGAGTTCATGGGCTGGCGGGCACCGCATCACAGGGCGTCAGGGCTTAAACTCATGTCGGCACAGCGTATGGCGCGCGGATATCTCTCGGTTTCGCCAGCGGCTTCGATCGGGGCCCGTGGATTGCTCCGGGCCGCCACCTTCCTGGTGCTCGCGCTGCCGCTTGCCGGCTGCGGCACCGGCGCGCTCTGGGACAAGTTCACCGCCAAGGACGACACCTTCGTCGAAGAGCCCGCCGACAAGATCTACAATGAGGGCTTGTACCTCATGAACGAAAAGAAGGACATGAAGGCGGCGAACAAGAAGTTCGAAGAGGTCGACCGCCAGCATCCCTATTCCGACTGGGCGCGCAAATCGCTGCTGATGTCGGCCTATGCGTCCTACCAGGGCGGCGACTATGACGGCTGCATCGGCGCCGCCACCCGCTACGTCACCCTGCATCCCGGCAGCCCGGACGCGGCCTACGCGCAATACCTGATTGCAGCGTCCCATTACGACCAGATCCCCGACATCAGCCGCGACCAGGCCCGGACCGAAAAGGCGATCGCCGCGCTGGAAGAGGTGAACCGCAAATATCCGAACTCGGAATACGCGACCTCCGCCAAGGCCAAGATCGAGGGCGCGCGCGACCAGCTCGCCGGCAAGGAAATGAACGTCGGCCGCTACTACATGCAGAAGCGCGACTACACGGCCGCGATCAACCGCTTCAAGGCCGTGGTGACGCAGTATCAGACCACCCGCCATGTCGAGGAGGCGCTGTTCCGCCTCACCGAGGCCTATATGGCGATCGGCATCGTCGGCGAGGCGCAGACCGCGGCCGCCGTGCTTGGGCACAATTTTCCTGACAGCCGCTGGTACAAGGACGCGTATAATCTTGTAAAATCCGGCGGTCTCGAACCGAGCGAGAATCAGGGGTCCTGGATCAGCAGGACCTTCAAGAAAATGGGTCTCGGCTAGGAAATTTGGTTCCATGCTGGCGCGTCTGTCGATCCGTGACATCGTCCTGATCGAACGGCTCGATATCGAATTCGCCACCGGGCTCGCGGTTTTGACCGGCGAGACAGGTGCGGGAAAATCCATCCTGCTCGATGCCTTTGCGTTGGCGCTCGGCGGCCGCGGCGACGCCGGCCTCGTGCGCCATGGCGCGGAGCAGGGGCAGGTTACCGCCGTGTTCGATGTCCCGACGAATCACCCTGCAACGAAGATCCTGGCCGAGAACGGCCTGGAGGACATGGGGGCTGCGGATTCCGGCGAGATGATCCTGCGCCGGGTCCAGCTCGCCGACGGCCGCACCCGCGCCTTCATCAACGACCAGTCGATCAGCGTGCAGACGCTGAAGGCGGTCGGCACCGCGCTGGTCGAGATCCACGGCCAGCATGACGAGCGCGCGCTGGTCGATGCCGCCACCCACCGCCGCCTGCTCGACGCCTTTGCCGGCCTCGAGAAGGATGTGGCAGCTGTCGAGGCGCTCTGGGACGCGCGCCGCACCGCGAACACCGCGCTGGAGGAGCATCGCACCGGCATGGAGCGCGCCGCACGCGAGGCCGACTATCTGCGCCACGCCTCCGACGAGCTGAAGCAGCTCGCGCCCAAGGACGGCGAGGAAACCTCGCTCGCCTCCCGCCGCACCACCATGATGCAGGGTGAGAAGATCGCCTCCGACCTGCGCGAGGCGCAGGAGGTGGTCGGCGGCCATAATTCGCCGGTCGCGGCGCTCTCGGCCGCGGTGCGCCGGCTGGAGCGCCGCGGTGTCAATTCGCCGGCGCTGGTCGAGCCCGCGGTGAAGGCGATCGATGTCGCGATCAACGCGCTGGAGGAGGCCGACCAGCATCTGCTGGCCGCGCTCGCCGCAACCGACTTCGATCCCGCCGAACTCGAACGCATCGAGGAGCGGCTGTTCAGCTTGCGTGCGGCCTCGCGCAAATATTCGACGCCGGTCGACGGGCTTGCCGCGCTGGCCGCCAAATACGCCGCCGACGTCGTGCTGATCGATGCCGGCGCCTCGCGATTGAAGAAGCTGGAGCAGGCCGCGATCGAGGCCGATGCCCGCTATGCCGCGGCCGCCAAGAAGCTGTCGATGGCGCGGCAGAAATCGGCGGACAAGCTCAACAAGGCGGTCAATGCCGAGCTCGCGCCGCTCAAGCTCGAACGCGCCAAGTTCATGACGCAGGTCGAGACCGACGAGCGTTCGCCGGGGCCGCAAGGCTTCGACCGCGTCGAGTTCTGGGTGCAGACCAATCCGGGCACCAAGCCGGGGCCGATGATGAAGGTCGCCTCCGGCGGCGAGCTGTCGCGTTTCCTGCTGGCGCTCAAGGTCGTGCTGTCCGACCGCGGCTCGGCGCCGACGCTGGTGTTCGACGAAATCGACACCGGTGTGGGCGGCGCGGTCGCCGACGCCATCGGCGCGCGGCTGGCGCGGCTCGCCGGCAAGGTGCAGGTGATGGCCGTCACCCACGCCCCACAGGTCGCTGCGCGCGCCGACCAGCATCTGCTCATATCCAAGGATGCGCTCGACAAGGGCAAGCGCGTCGCCACCCGCGTCAACGCACTCGCCGCCGACCACCGCCGCGAGGAGATCGCGCGGATGCTCGCGGGCGCCGAGATCACGGCGGAAGCGAGGGCGGCGGCGGACCGGCTGCTCAAGGCGGCGACGGCCTAGGTTTCGTGTCCCGGACGCGCGTAGCGCGAGCCGGGATCCAGACTGCCGGCCCCATGGGCCCCGGATCAGCAGCGCACCGTTTCGCGCTGCGCAGCGTCCGGGGCACGAGATTTCCACACGCCTTTACCGTCCTACCCGCTCCGTCGTATTCAACCACCATGGCAAGAGCAGCAAAATCCAAAGCAAGGCCGCTTCCCGACGTCGCCGGCCTCACCAAGGCACAGGCCAAGGTCGAGCACATGCGGCTGGCCCTTGAACTGGAAGGGCACGACAAGCGCTATTATCAGGACGACGCGCCATCGGTCACCGACGCCGAATATGATGCGCTGCGCCAGCGTTTCAACGCGATCGAGAAGCGTTTTCCGGAATTCGTCAGCGCGGACTCGCCCTCGCAAAAGGTCGGCGCAGCGCCCTCCGGGCGCTTCAAGAAGGTGCGGCATGCCGTTCCCATGCTGTCGCTCGACAATGCCTTTGCCGAAGAAGACGTGCGCGATTTCGTCGGCCGCATCGTCCGCTTCCTCAAGCTCGCCGACGACGCGGTCGATTTTTCCGCCGAGCCGAAGATCGACGGGCTCTCGATGTCGCTGCGCTACGAGGGCGGCGAGCTTGTCACGGCGGCGACGCGTGGCGACGGCGCGGAGGGCGAGGATGTCACCGCCAATATCCGTACGCTCGAAGACGTGCCGCACAAGCTCAAGGGCCGCAACGTCCCCGACATCTGCGAGGTGCGCGGCGAGGTCTATATGACCAAGAAAGCCTTCCTGGCGCTCAACGAGCGACAGAAGGCCGAAGGCAGCACCATCTTCGCCAATCCGCGCAACTCGGCCGCCGGCTCGCTGCGGCAGAAAGACCCGACCATCACCGCGTCGCGCCCGCTCGGCTTCTTCGCCTATGCCTGGGGCGAGATGAGCGCGATGCCCGAGGGTACGCAGAGCGGCATGATCCACTGGTTCGAGCGCTGCGGCTTCAAGACCAATCCGCTGACGAAGCTGTGTCACTCCGTCGAGGAGCTGCTCGCCTTCCACCAGAAAATCGAGGAGCAGCGCGCAAAACTCGACTACGACATCGACGGCGTCGTCTACAAGGTCGATCGCCTCGACTGGCAGGAGCGGCTCGGCTTCGTCTCGCGCACGCCGCGCTGGGGCATCGCGCATAAATTCCCGGCCGAGCAGGCCATGACTGTGCTGCGCGACATCGAGATCCAGGTCGGCCGCACCGGCTCGTTCACCCCGGTCGGCAAGCTCGAGCCGGTCGGCGTCGGAGGCGTGATCGTGCAGAACGTCACGCTGCACAACGAGGATTACATCAAGGGCATCGGCAACAAGGGCGAGGTGCTGCGCGAGGGCCGCGACATCCGGATCGGCGACACCGTGGTGATCCAGCGCGCCGGCGACGTCATCCCGCAGGTCGTCGACGTCGTCCTCGACAAGCGGCCGAAGAACGCAAAAGAATTCCACTTCCCGAAGACGTGCCCGTGCCCGCTCCACACCGACGTCACGCGCGAGGAGACCGCGGCCGGTGAAGAGGGCTCACGCGCGCGCTGCACCGGCGAATTCGCCTGCCCCTATCAGAAGATCGAGCACTTGAAACTGTTCGTGTCGCGCCGCGCTTTCGACATCGACGGGTTAGGCGAGAAGCAGCTCCAGTACTTCTTCGACGAAGGTTTTGTGAAAGAGCCGGCCGACATCTTCACGCTGGAAAAGCGCAATTCGAAGCTCAAGCTGGAAGAGATCGAGGGCTATGGCGCAACCTCGGTGCGCAATCTGTTCGGCGCCATCGAGAGCCGGCGCAGAATCGCGCTGGAGCGCTTCATCTACGCGCTCGGCATGCGCCATGTCGGCGAGACCACCGCGCTGGCGCTGGCGCGCGGCTACGGCTCGTGGGACGCCTTCCACGACGCCTGCCTCAAGGTCGCCAAGGGCGACGAGGAGGCGATGGCCGAGATGGACGCGCTCGACCAGATCGGCGACACCGTGATCAAGAGCATCGCGGATTATTTTGGCGAGAGCCACAACCGCGGCATCGTCGAGCGCCTGACCAAGGAGGTCGAGATCGTCGACGCCGAGAAGCCGAAGAGCAACTCGGCCGTCGCCGGCAAGACCGTGGTGTTCACGGGGTCGCTGGAGAAGATGACGCGGGACGAAGCCAAGGCGACCGCCGAGCGCCTCGGCGCCAAAGTGTCGGGCTCGGTGTCGAAGAAGACCGACCTCGTGGTGGCCGGTCCCGGTGCGGGCTCCAAGCTCGCCGAGGCCAACAAGCACGGCGTCAAGGTGCTGACCGAAGACGAGTGGCTGAAGCTGATCGGGGAGTGACCTCTCACCGTCATTCCGGGGCGATGCGAAGCATCGAACCCGGAATCTCGAGATTCCGGGTTCGCACTTCGTGCGCCCCGGAATGACCCGCTAGCCCCTCACATCATCCCGCTCTCTTCCTCCTCCGCCTGCTCGATCAGCTTCTCGTCCACCACGATCTCGCGGCGGGGCACGATGAAGATCATCACGCCGGCGCAGAGCAGCGAGATCGCGAGGACCGCGGAGGTCAGCGGCAGCGTCGTGGTGGAGTGGCCGCCGAGATAGGCGCCGAATTGCGACATCAGCGCGCCGATGCCCTGCTGGAGAAAGCCCATTGCGCCGGAGGCGGTGCCGGCGGCCTCGGGGCGGATGCTGATCGCGCCGGCGGCGGAGTTCGCCATCACGAAGGCATTGCCGGCCATCACGATCATCTGGGTGCCGAACAGCCACGCCGGGGCCTCGTTCCAGCCGGCGAAGCTCCAGACCAGGTTCAAGAGGCTGCCGCTCAGTTGCAGCGCCAGTCCGAACCAGATCAGCCGCTCCAGCGCGTGCCGCGGCGCGAAGCGCACGCACAGGAGGTTGCCGACCAGATAGGCAAAGCCGGAGGTCGCGAACCACGCGCCGTATTCGGCGCTGCTGCGGCCCATCTGCGTCACCACGATGTAGGGCCCGCCACCGGCGAAGGTGAAGATGATCTGGGACGCCAGCACCTGGCACAGCACGTAGCCGATGAAGGCGCGATTCCTGATCAGCATGCCGACGTCGCCGCGAAAGCCGCTGCCGGCGGCGCGGCTGCGGCGCGTCTCGGGCAGCGCCAGCGCAATGCCGACGGCGACCGCGAGCGCGCCGGCCGTGATGGCATAGAAGATCGCGCGCCATCCGAACGCGGTCTCGATCAGGCCGCCGGTGAGCGGCGAGAGCATCTGCCCGATCATCAGGGCCGCGATCACGAGGCTGATCATGGAGGCGACGCGTTCGCGCGGATAGATATCGCGGATGATGGCGCGGCTCACCACCATGCCGGTGGCGCCGCCGAGCGCCTGGAAGAAACGCGCTGCGATCAGTTGCGGCAGGTTCTGCGCGACGATGCAGGCGAGGCTCGCGGCGACCATCAGCGCGAGGCCCGCGAGCAGGACCGGACGGCGCCCGAACTTGTCCGACAGCGGTCCCATGATGAGCTGCGAGCAGGCGATGCCGACCATGAAGAGCGACACCGTCATCTGCGCGATCGAGATGTCGCTGCCGAAATTCGCCGCCAGCAGCGGCAGCGCCGGAACCAGCATATAGAGCGAGACCGGCGCAATGCCGGTCATGACGACCAGCAGCAGCAACACCACGCGCGAGGTCGCAATATTGCTGTTCGCTGCCGCTCCCGGCGGCCCGCTGATCATTCCGTGCATGCGCGTCCGTTTCTCGAATTCGAATCGGACTGTAGCGTGCTCGCACAAGACGGATATCGGCGTTTCGGAATGCGGCTATACGGATTCCGGGACGGTTATAATAGCAGCGCGATGGCGACCGATTGGGCGTGTTGCTCGCGCAACATCTCCGCTGTCATTCCCCGCGAAAGCGGGGAATCCAGTACGCCGCGGCTTCTCAGCATACGTTTGCCGTCTCTGGAGTACTGGATGCCCCGCCTGCGCGGGGTATGACAGCGATGGTGGCGAGGGAGCCTTGCGCAAATCGCGTAGTGCCATGCGCGCGCCGGCATGGCGAGCTTACCGCGTCAGCTCCGCGGTCGCCTGATCGAGCCACGCCTGCGTGGCCTCATCCAGCGCCGGCCGCACCTCGGCCCTGACCCGCGCGTGGTAGGCATTGAGCCAGTCGAGCTCATCCTTGCTCAACATCGCCACATCGATCAGCCGCCGGTCGATCGGCGCCAGGGTCAGCGTCTCGAACGCGTTCATCGGCTTCTCGGCGCCCGTGATGTCGGCCGCAACCACCAGCTCGAGGTTCTCGATGCGGATGCCGAAGCCGTCGGTCTTGTAGTAGCCGGGCTCGTTGGAGAGGATCATGCCGCGCTTCAGCGGCGTGGTGCCGAGTTTTGAAATGCGCGCCGGCCCCTCATGCACGCTGAGATAACTGCCGACGCCATGGCCGGTGCCGTGCTCGAAATCGATTCCGGCGGCCCAGAGATATTGCCGCGCCAGCGTGTCGAGCTGTGCGCCATTGGTGCCGTCGGGGAAGACCGCGCGCGCGATCGCGATGTGGCCGCGCAGCACGCGGGTGAAGCGGTCGCGCATCTCGGCCGTCGGCTCGCCCACCGCCATGGTGCGGGTGACGTCGGTGGTGCCGTCCTGATATTGCGCGCCGGAATCGATCAGCAGCAGGTCGCCGGGTGCGATCCGCCGGTTGCTCTTGCGGGTGACGCGGTAGTGCACGATGGCGCCGTTCGGGCCGGTGCCGGAGATGGTCGGGAACGACACGTCCTTCAAGGCGCCGGTGTCGCGGCGGAAGGTTTCCAGCGCCTCCACCGCGTCGATCTCGGTGAGCTTGCCGCTTGCCGCCTCGCGATCGATGAAGGCGAGGAAGCGCGCCAGCGCCACCGCGTCGCGCCGATGGGCCGTTTTCGTGCYCGCGATCTCGGTGGTGTTCTTGACCGCTTTCAACAGCGCGACCGGATCGCTGCCGCGCACCGGCTTGCCGCCGGCGCCCGCGATCAGCCGGCTGAGCGCGTCGGCCGCGGTGGCGCCGTCGAGCGCGATGGCCGCGCCGCTCGTGGCCAGCGCCATCAGCGTCGGCGCCAGCGCATCGGGCTCGCGGACGTCGGCAGACTGCTCGAGATGGTCGCGGGTGAGGTTGGAGAGCTTGCGGTGGTCGATGAACACGGTCGGCCGGCCGTCCTTCGGCACCAGCGCATAGGACAAGGGCAGCGGCGTGTGGGCGACGTCGGCGCCGCGGATGTTGAAGGTCCAGGCCACCGCGTGGCTGTCGGAGAGCACCAGCGCCTCGGTGCCGAGCTTGGCGATCTCGCCCTGGATCTGTGCGACCTTCTCGGCCTCGCCGAGGCCGGCATGCTGCACGCCGTGCACGGCGACCGGGGCGAGCGGCGGCTGCGGCCGGTCCTGCCAGATCGCGTCGACCGGATTGCTGTCGACCGCGACGAGCTCGGCGCCGGCCCTGGCGCAGGCGGCGGATAGACGCTCGGCTGCCGCAAAAGTGTGCAGCCACGGATCAAATCCTAGGCGATCGCCGGATTTGAGATGCGCGGATACCCAGCTTTCCGGCGGCGGATCGATCAGCGATTCCACCGCCCAGGCCTTCGCGTCGACCTGCTTGGCCGCCTGGAGCGTGTAGCGGCCATCGACGAACACCGCGGCCTCGTGGGTCAGAACCACCGCAAGTCCCGCCGAGCCGGTAAAACCGGTCAGCCAGGCGAGCCGCTCTTCCGACGGCGCCACATATTCATTCTGCTGCTGATCGGCGCGCGGAACGACGAAGCCGGTCAGCTTGCGGCGGGCGAGTTCTTCACGAAGTGCGGCAAGCCGCGCCGTCAATGCGACGCCGGCTTCCGGCTCCTCGAATGTCTGGAAGTGTGCTTCGAACATGGTGGATCACTTTAGGATCATGAGGATCAGTCCGCAATCTGGACGCAATCGCGGCGCATCTGGCATGGACTGTGCTTGAAAAAGGTCCGCTTGGGTCGAGTGGAGTAAAGGGATGCGGCCTCTGAGCTTCGTCCGGATAACAGGGAAATTCGAGCAAGTGTTTCTACTCAACGGCGAGGGGATACACGATGCCTGCGTTCACGTTTGAGAAGATTTCGCCGCCGGTCCGCCGCGCACCGGCCGCAACGACACCGAAGAAGCCCCGCGGCCTCATCAGCCAGATGATCGACCGTTTCGCCGAGCGCCGCGCCCGGCGCGCCTTGCGAGGCGAGCACGTGGTGCGCCGGGACGACAAGCCGACGGAGTAGATGTTCACCTCGCCCCGCTTGCGGGGAGAGGTCGGATTGCGAAGCAATCCGGGTGAGGGGGACTCTCCGCAAGTTCAACTCTCACTGTTCCTGCAGAAGCAGCCCCTCACCCCAACCCTCTCCCCGCAAGAACGGGGCGAGGGAGCGCACCACCGTCGCGGGCGCAGTTCATCCCATCTTCCGCAGCAGCAGGCTGCTCCACCCCTCGATCCGCAGGTGCCGCAGCGGCACCAGGCCGCGCGCGCGGTAGGCGGCGATCACGGCGGGCGCCTGGTGCGTCAACAGGCCGGAGAGGATGACGCGCCCGCCCGGCGCGAGGTGCCGCGTCATTGGCCCCGCCAGTTGCCGTAACGGATTGGCAAGGATGTTGGCCAGCACCAGGTCGAACGGGCCGCATGTGGCAAAATCCGGCGCGGCGAAGCCGGTGGCGCGGATCACCCGCACATGGTTGCCGGTTTCGTTCAGCGCTGCGTTCTCGGCCGCCACGCGCACCGAGGGCGGGTCGATGTCGGAGGCGAGCACCGCCTGATGCAGCGCCTTCGCCGCGGCAATCGCCAGCACGCCGGTCCCGGTGCCGAGGTCGAGCACGCGCCGCGGCCGCGCGCTTTTCAGGACATGGTCAAGCAGCAGTAAACAGCCACGCGTCGTGCCGTGATGGCCGGTGCCGAAGGCGAGCGCCGCCTCGATCTCGATCTTGAGCTTGTTCGGCGCCACGCGATCGCGGTCGTGGCTGCCGTGCACGACGAAGCGGCCGGCCGGCACCGGGACGAGATCTTGCAGGCTCGCCTTGACCCAGTCCTTGGCCTCGATCGTGTCGAAGGCAAGGGTTGCGGCGATCTCATTTCCTGCTGTGGTTACAACGAGTTCGCGCAGCCATGCCTGATCCGGCGCGTCGGCGAAATGCAGCGTGACGTCCCATTCGCCATCCGGCCGCTCGAATGCGGCCACCGCCGCATCGCCATCGAAAAAGACCTCGGTGAGCACGTCGACGACGCGCCTGGCGGCGGCCTCATTGCCGATCGAAAAGCTGGCGCGATGGGTGGGTGAAGGCTGCATCTCAGGGTTCCGGTGAATTCAATTTTGGGAACTTTTGTTCCCAATTTTCCGTATAACTTGCGGTTCCCGGATTAACCTGACCGTAGGTTGCGCACCGTACTTTTCCGGATGTTGGAGCCTGCCAACACAGCTTGAAATGGAAACGGAGGCGAGTCTTGAAACGCATGGTTTTGAAGTTCTGGTCCGATGAATCCGGTGCAACTGCGATCGAATACGGCCTGATCGCAGCGGGTATCGCGCTGGCGATCATTACCGTGGTGAACAGCCTGGGCACCACCCTGAACGACAAGTTCGGTTCGATTAGCAGTTCCTTGAAGTAATTTCTGCCTCCCATTTCCCAGCGGGGGCTGTTTCTTCATAGGTTGTTTTCGACCACGCCCGTTGGGGGAATTGCCCCCTGGCGGGCGAAGTCGTTTTTGGATGGGGGCGGTTCGCGAGGCGTCCACAGGCTGTCCACCCGCTGGTGCGATGCTGTCCACCGCCTTATCCCGCGGTTTTCCACCGCATGTCCTGTGCAGCGCCCGACCGGCGTCGTGCAGACGTCCACCGCCCGGACACAGGCCTCTCGACAGCCTTTCCACAGCTCGTCCACAAGCTTATCCACGGCTTACAAACAGCGACCGGTGATCCCTTAAAATCGCCCGTGCCGCGTTGTGGCCGGGGGCGCCGGTGACGCCGCCGCCGGGATGGGCGCCGGAGCCGCAATGGTAGAGGCCCCTCACGGGCCCGCGATAGTCGGCATGGCCCAGCATCGGCCGCGCCGAGAACAGCTGGTTCAGCGTCAGTGCGCCGTGAAAGATGTCGCCGCCGAGCAGGCCGAACTGCCGTTCGAGATCGAGCGGCGACAGAATCTGGCGGCCGAGCACGCTCGCCGCAAAGCCCGGCGCGTAGCTGTCCACCGTCGCGATCATGAGATCGGCGACCTCGTCGCGATGGTCGTCCCAGGATTTGCCGTCGGGCAGCTCGGGCGCGACGTGCTGGCAGAACAGGCTCGCGACGTGCTTGCCTTCCGGCGCGAGCGTGTCGTCGAGCGTCGAGGGGATCAGCAACTCGACGACAGGCGAGCGGCTCCAGCCTTGCGCGCGCGCATCGAGATAGGCGCGGTCCATGTAGCCGAGGCTCGGCGCCAAAATGATGCCGGAGGAGAGATGATCGCCATTGCCCGGCAGCGCCATGAAGGAGGGCAGGCGGTCCAGCGCCACGTTCATGCGGAAGGTGCCGGAGCCGTTCTTCCAATGGCGGATGCGGGCGAGGAAATCCGCGGGCAGGGCGTCCGCCGCGATCAGCCGCGTATAGAGCAGCTTCGGATTGACGTTGGCCGCGACATATTTTGCGCGAATGGTGGTGCCGTTCTCCAGCACCACGCCGACGGCGCGGTCGCGCTCGACGAGGACCTCGCGCACGCCTGCATCCGTGTCGATCATCACGCCACGGTCGCGAGCGGCGCGCGCCATCGCCTGCGTGATCGCGCCCATGCCGCCGATGGCGTGGCCCCAGACGCCCTTCTTGCCGTTCACCTCGCCGAAGGCGTGATGCAGCATCACATAGGCCGAGCCCGCGGCGTAGGGGCTGGCGTAGTTACCGACGATGGCGTCGAAGCCGAACAGCGCCTTGACCAGATCGTGCTCGAAACGCTCGTCGAGCATCTCGCCGGCCGAACGGGTGAAGAGATCGAGCAGGCTGCGGCTTTGCTCCAGCGTTAGCCCGCGCAGGATGTTTGCGCTCTGCAATGCGTTCACGGCCTCGCGGATCGTGTTCGGGCCAAAACCGTCGAGCAGGTTCGGCGGCGCGCGCAGCACGAATTGCCGCAGTACGTCGGCGATGTCTTCAAGTTCGCGCGAAAAACCGTCGAGTGCATCCGCATCACGGGCACTGAGCCGCGCGACGGACGCTTTCGTCCGCCCCTCGCCAGTGAGGAGATAGCTGCCGTCCGGCGCGGGCAGGAAATTCTGCGCGCGCCGCTCGACGATTCGCAGGCCCTGTTCGGCAAGCCCGAGGTCGCGGATCACCTGTGGATTGAGCAGGCTCACGGTGTAGGCTGCGACCGAATTCTTGAAGCCGGGGTGAAACTCCTCGGTGACTGCGGCCCCGCCGACCACCTTGCGGCGCTCGACGACACGCACGCGCAGGCCTGCCATCGCGAGATAGGCCGCGCAGGTGAGGCCGTTATGGCCAGCGCCGATGATGACGACGTCGGTTTCGGTCATGATGTCCCTGGCGTCATTCCGGGGCGAGGCGACGGGACCGCGTAGCGCGGCCTGGAGCATCGAACCCGGAATCTCGAGGTTCCGGGTCTGGTCCTTCGGACCATCCCAGAATGACGTTCTATATCAAGCATTTCCTCCCGCAACATCACGAGACCATTTATTGCCCGTTCAGGCGCCTTGTGCTCCATTGCGCGCGATCCGGCGCCCGCCGGGGATCTATCCCGACGCGTTTTCTCGCGCGAACCGGTGCCCACTTCGCTGGAAAACGCTTTTGCTGGAGCTTCCATGGATTCGATCGTGCAACCCGCCGCCACGGAGCAGCCGTCCTCGTCGCGCAACCGGCTGGTGCTGACGGTCTATACGGCCGCGATCTTCGTCAGCGCGCTGCTGCTGTTCTCGGTGCAGCCGCTGTTCACGAAAATGGTGCTGCCGCGGCTCGGCGGGTCGCCGGCGGTGTGGTCGGTGGCGATGGTGTTTTTCCAGTCGCTGCTGCTCGCGGGCTATGCCTATGCGCATCTGCTGATGCAGATCAAGAGCCGCATCGTTCCGGTCGTGGTGCATCTGGTTCTGCTGATCGCGGCCTTCGCCACGCTGCCGCTCGGTGTCGCCAGCGCCTATGGCGAGCCGCCCGCTTCCGGCTATGCGTTCTGGTTGCTCGGCCTGTTCGTGGTCTCGATCGGGCTGCCGTTCTTCGCGCTCGCCGCCAACAATCCGCTGCTGCAAGCCTGGTTCGTCCGCACCGGTCATCCCGCCGGGAACGATCCCTATTTCCTCTATGCCTCCTCCAATATCGGCAGCTTTCTGGCGCTGTTGTCCTATCCGTTCCTGCTGGAGCCGATGTTCACGCTGCATACGCAGAACCGGTTCTGGACCGGCGGCTATGGCCTCCTGATCGTCCTGATCGCCGCCTGCGGCGTGCTGTTGTTGCGCTCGCCGAAGCTGGCGGTGGTCGATGCACGAACCGAGGAGATCAATGCGCCGGCACCCGGCCTCGTGACGCGGCTGCGCTGGATCTTCCTCGCCGCGGTGCCGTCCGGCCTGCTCATCGCCGTCACCGCGCACATCTCGACCGACGTCGCGGCGGCGCCGCTGCTGTGGGTGTTGCCGCTGTCGCTGTATTTGCTCACCTGGGTGGTGGTGTTCCAGTCGCGGCCGCTGCTGCCGCACAAATGGATGCTGATGCTCCAGCCGGTCGCGATCGCGGGCGTCATCCTGCTGCTCGCCTTCGGCGGCGAGCAGAATCTGCTGCTGACGCTCGGCGGTCATCAATTGTGCTTCTTCGTCATCGCCATGGCCTGCCACGGCGAATTGGCGCGGACACGGCCGGCCGCGAAATATCTCACCGGCTTCTATGTCGCGTTGTCGTTCGGCGGCATGGTCGGTGGCCTGTTCGCAGGACTTCTGGCACCGTTCACCTTCTCCTGGATCGCGGAATATCCGATCCTGGTCGCGCTCGCCGCGCTGTGCCGGCAGTCGGCGAACGAGCGTTTTGCTGGTCTCGTCAAATGGTACTGGCTGGCCCTTGCCGCGCTGGCGGTGGCACTCGTTGTGCCGTCATACACCACGGGCAATCTCTCGACCTGGTTCGAGGATCACCGCGTCTGGGTCGCCGGCGCCGTCGGCCTGCTGGCGGCACTTCTGGCGCTCGCGCTCAATGCCGGCCGCTGGAAGATCTTTGCCACCGTCGTGCTCGCGCTGGCCCTGATCCGGATCTATCCGGCGGACGAGGGCCGCGTCATCACCGTGCGCAGCTTCTTCGGCGTGCACAAGATCGTGGTGACGCCCGGCGGTTATTTCCACGTGCTGATGCACGGCACCACCATTCACGGCGCCGAGCGCTTCCGCAACAATGACGGCACGCCGGTCACCGGCCGGCCCGAGCCGATCACCTACTATCACAAGGACGGCGGCATCGGTCAGGCCATCACCGCGCTCCGCGAGCGCAAGGGCGCGCCGCTGAAGGTCGCCGCGATCGGCGTCGGATCGGGCACGCTTGCCTGCGCCGCCGAGCAAGGCGAGAGCTGGAAGTTCTTCGAGATCGACCAGTCCATGGTCGACGCCGCGCGCGATCCGAAGAATTTCCGTTACATCTCGAGCTGCGCGCCAGACCTGAAGCCGGTGATCGGGGACGCACGCCTCACCTTCGCGAAGGAGCCGGACGGCGCCTACGATCTCATCATCGTCGATGCCTATTCGTCGGATGCGATCCCGATCCATCTGGCGACCGAGGAGGCGATGAAGATCTACAAGGACAAGCTCGCGCCGCACGGCGCCGTGGTGATGCATGTCTCCAACCGGCATCTCGATCTCGAGCCGGTCGTGGTCGGCATCGCCGATGCCAACGATCTCAAGAGCTGGGTCTACAACGAGGATTCCGGTCGCGACTCCGACTACATCTTCTCCACCGACGTCGTCATCTCCGCGCGCGAGGCGGCCGATGTCGGCAAGCTCGCGTCCTCCAAGCAGTGGGAGGAGACCGAGGCCGATGACAGGGTGCGGGTCTGGACCGACGACTATTCCAACATCCTCGGCGCGCTGTACCGCCGTCTGAAGGATGGGGAGTGATGGTTCGTGGTTCGTAGCCCGGATGGAGCCAACGGGTCGGCGCGAAGCGCCGCCCGATGACAGGCTCCGCGTAATCCGGGATCACTCCCACCCTGGGCGACGCTGGTCCCGGATTGCGCTTCGCTCCATCCGGGCTACGGTATCGCCGAGATAGATCCTACGGCTCGACCGGCGTCCCCGCCGGCAGCGCAATTCCATTCCCGCCCACGACCTGTCGCAACAGGTCCGGGCGGTCGGAGATGATGCCGTCGACGCCAAGCTCGATCATGCGCGCCATGTCGTCGGGCTTGTTGACGGTCCAGACCACGACGCGCAGGCCGAGCTCATGGGCCTCGGCGACAAGCGCTGCCGTCACATCGCCGAAATAGGGCGACCACACCGCGCCGCCCGCGGCCTTGATCGTCCGCGGCAGCGAGCCGCCGTGATCGGCGGGATTGAAGCCCGCCGTCCAGTTGCTGGCCTTGTCGAGCACGACGGTCGGTGCCGGGCCGCGCTGGAGCGTCAGGTAAACGGTCGGAATCGTCGGTGCCCGCTGCTGCACGAGCAGCAGGGTTCGCCAGTCGAATGACTGGATCATGACGCGCTCGGAAAAGTTCTCGGCCTCGATCACCCCGAGCAGCCTGGCGACGAAGCCTTGCGGATCGAGCGACTCGTCCGGATGGTTCGGATCGATCTTGGTCTCGATGTTGAGGCGCACGCTTCTGTTGCCGGACTTGCGCACCAGCGCAAACAGCTCGCGCAGGGTGGGAATGCGCGTCCCCGGCACGGCGCGCTGGTCGGGGAATTGTCTTGCATAAGCGCTGTCCGGCCGGATCTGGCCGACGTCATATCTCCTGACGTCGGCGAACTGCAATTTCACGAACGGCGTACCGGGCAGGGCGACATAGGCGCCGGACGCATCCCGGGCAAGGTCGGGGTTGAGCCCGCGCTCGTGCGACACGACGACCTCGCCGTCGGCGGTGACGCCGACGTCGAGCTCCAGCGTGTCAACGCCCATGGACAGCGCGTTGGCGAAGGCCGGCAGCGTGTTTTCCGGCAACAGCGCCCGCCCGCCGCGATGCGCCTCGAGATCGAATCCCATGGCCTTTCCCGCGATCAGGATCGAGATCACAGTCAAAACTATCGCAGCACGTGATGGCATGGCGGCTCGGAGGGCAAGCGAAAAGGGCAGCATTTGAGTGCACTTTGGCGCGTCCTGCCCATCCTACAGGCTTTCGTGGCTGTTGAAACCTTGGGCGGCGGCTTGGGTTGCGCTCGCCAGGCTTGTATGTACTCATGGAAGCCGCCCTGGAATTCCGAACGTGCAACAGAAACGCGATCACCGCATCATCCGCAGCCGGCATTTTCACAGGATGCAGCGGCGGCATTTCATCATCTTCGACCTGCTGCCGTTCGTCGGCACGCTGGTGGCACTGGGCCTCTTGTTCTACCGCCCGATCGGGGTGATGGAGCTCAGCCTGTTCTTCGGCTTCTGGCTGATCACCGGGCTCGGCCTCACCGTCGGCTATCACCGCCTGTTCACCCACCGCGCGTTTGCGACGTCCACCGCGATGAGCGCGATCCTGATCATCATGGGGTCGATGGCTGGGCGCGGACCGATGCTGTCCTGGGCGGCGATGCACCGGCGCCATCACGAATTGTCCGATCATGACGGCGATCTGCATTCGCCGCGTCTGCACGGCGACGGCCTGCTCGGTCGCCTGCGCGGCTTCCTGCATGCGCACCTGACCTGGATGATCGAGCACGATTATCCCAACGTCGCGCATTACGTGCCCGATCTGATGGCGAACCGCGCGCTGGTTGCGGTCAACAGCTACTATTACAGCTGGGCCGCGCTCGGCCTGTTGCTGCCGGCCGCGATCGGCGGCCTTGCCACCATGAGCCTGTGGGGCGCGCTGAGCGGTTTGCTCTGGGGCGGCGTGGTGCGCATGTTCGTGGTCGAGCAGACGATGTCCGCCATCAACTCGATCATGCATACGTTCGGCGCGCAGCCCTTCGTCACCCGCGACGACAACAGCCGCAATCTCGGCGTGATGGCCTGGCTCGCCTGGGGCGAGGGCTGGCACAACAATCATCACGCTTTCCCCTATTCCGCCGCCTTCGGGCTGCGCTGGTTCGAGTTCGATCCCGGCTTCATCTTCATCCGGGCGCTGGAAGCGCTGGGACTGGCCTGGGACGTCAAGGTGCCGAGCGAGGAGAAGATCGCGCGGCGCATGCTGCGGCAGCCGGGCGACGCTGCGCCCGACCTCGAAACGGGCTGAGCATCATCAACCGGCGCGAGAGCCGGTGATGGCGCGGCTTTGACCCGATGCTGTTCAACGACTACCCCTTTCTCCTGGTCTTCCTGCCGGCGGCGCTGCTGATCTACCGCCTGGCCGATCCCTTTCCGCCGTTGCGGATCGGCGTGCAGGTCGCGCTTTCACTCGCCTTCTATGCCTGGGGCAGCCCGTCCTTCATCCTGCTCCTGGTCGCCTCGGTTTCAATCAACTGGCTCGCGTCGATCGCCTATGGCCGGATGAAATGGTCCGGGGTCCTCACGCTGGTGATCGTGCTCGATCTCGCCGTGCTGGCGCTGTTCAAATACGCTAACTTTGTGCTGGCCAATCTCGGCCTCGTGTTCGGCACGACGATGCCGCAGCTCGACATCGGGTTGCCGCTCGGCATCTCCTTCTTCACCTTCCACCACATCATGTATCTGGTCGATCTGAAGCGCGGCAAGGCGCCGCTCTATGCGCTCGACCGCTACGCGCTTTACATCGCCTTCTTCCCGCAGGCGATCGCGGGGCCGCTGGCCCGCTGGTCGGAGGTGATGCATCAGTTCGGCCGCGAGGTCTACGCGCCGGGCTGGCAGCGCCGATTCTGCATCGCGACCTGCTTCATCGCACTCGGCCTGTTCGAGAAGGTCGTGATCGCCGACAGCACCGCGCATCTGCTCGATCCCATCTACGCGAAGGCCGCGAGCGGACCGCTTGCGAGCGGCGATGCCTGGCTCGCCTTCTGCTTCTCGTTCCAGATCCTGTTCGACTTCTCCGGCTATTCCGACATCGCGATCGGCCTCGGCCTCCTGTTCGGCGTGCAGCTGCCGTATAATTTCAATGCGCCGCTGCGCTCGACCAGCATCCAGGATTTCTGGCAGCGCTGGCACATCACCTTGATGCTGTTCCTGCGCGACTATGTGTTCTATCCGCTGGTCAATCTGCGCCTCCTGCCTCGGCGCTGGCTTCCGGTGCAGTTCTTCGGCGCGATGCTGATCACGATGGCGCTGTGCGGCCTGTGGCACGGCGCGAGCTGGGCCTTTGTGCTGTGGGGCGTGCTGCACGGCCTCGCGCTGGTCGCCTGCGCGCTGTGGCGCCGCTACGGGCCGGAGTTTCCGTCATGGCTCGGATGGGCGCTCACCGTGCTGTTCGTGCTGGCAACCGGCGTGATTTTTCGCGCGGGATCGGTCGAGGCCGCCTGGCAAGTCTTTTCCGGGCTCGCTTCGGCGCTGCCGCTTGATCGCGGACAGCATCTGTGGCCGCTGATTGTGGCGCCGCTGTTTGCCTTCCTGTTGCCGGCGAGCCAGGACATCGTCGCCGTGTTCACCCGCCGGCCGAATCCGGCGCTCGCTGGTGTGCTCGGCATTGGCCTGTTCGCATTGTTGCTCCACATGGGTGGTCGGGATCTCCATGAGTTCGTCTACTTCAGGTTCTGATGCCGACCCCGGCTGGGGCCGCAGCCTCAAGGCGTGCCTGGGCACGCTGGTCGGCGCTGGCCTGCTGGTGCTCGCGCTGATGGTGCTGGTCGACCCCTATGACAGCGGCAAGCTTGGGCTGCTCGGTATCGACGGCGTCGACAATCGCCTCACCCAGATCACGGCCGCGAGCCGTGCGAGAGACCCGAATTTCAACGCCGCCATTCTGGGCAACTCCACGGCGCAGATGATCGAACCGGCGGAATTGTCACGCGCAACCGGCCTGCGCTTCGTGCAGCTCTACATGACCGGCGCAATTCCGCGCCAACAGCTCGCGGTGCTCGACTTCTTCCTGCGACATCACAAGGAGGTCGGCGCGCTGGTGATCGCGGCCGATCCCGGCTGGTGCGTGCATGCGCGGCCGAAGGAGGAGGGGGTTCCGTTTCCCTATTGGCTCTACGACAACAGCGTCGTCACCTACGCGGTGCGGCTGATCTCCTGGCAGGCCATCGAGCAGGCCTTTCAGCGCTTGAGCATCGGGCTTGGCCGGCGGCAGCGGATGAATCCGGATGGCTTCGTCAGCTACGAGGACATCTGGCCGCCCGGGCAATTCAACGAGGTCGGCTGGCCCAGGGATCCCGCGCCGGCTGCGTCTTCCGGGATGCGGGCGACGTTCCCCGAGATCGCCGCGCTGGACGATATCGTCAGGAAGCTGCCGGCCAATGTGCCCGTCGTCATCTTCGTGCCGCCGACCTTTGCAGCCACCGTGCCGAAGCCCGGCACGGAAACGGCGCTGGAGCGCGGCGCCTGCGACGCCGCACTGAAGAATGTTGTCGCAGGACGGGCCCGCAGCAATTTCATCAGCTATCGGGTCGACAACGAGCTCACCCGCGACCCCGACAATTTCGCCGACTTCATCCACTACCGCTCCAAACTCGCGCGCCCAATTGAGCAGGGCATTGTCGCGAGCCTGCGCGATGGAGAGAAGGCCAAGATCGATTTCTGAGCTGTCGTTGGCTCAGCCGATCTCCGCGAAACTGCCGTCGAGCCAGAGCCTGCGGGCCAGCTTGCGCTGGATCTTGCCGCTCGTGGTCTTCGGCAGCGCGCCGGGACGGATCAGCGCGATATGGCGTGCGGAGAGCTCGTGGCTGTCGGCAACGGCCTCGCGGATCTGGTCCTTGATCTCGGAGGTGTCGATCGTGTGGCGCGCGGTGCGCTCGACCTCCTGGACGATGACGAGGCTCTCTTCACCGCGCTCGTCCGGCACTGAGAACGCCGCGCCGCAGTTTTCGCGCAAGCCGCCGTCAAGCGATTGCACGGTACGCTCGATGTCCTGCGGATAGTGATTGATGCCGCGGATGATGATGAGGTCCTTGATCCGCCCGGTGACGAACAGCTCGCCGCTTTCGTCGAGGAAGCCGAGATCGGCGGTGCGCAGCCAGGGCCCGTCCTCGCCGGCGATCTCCGCATTGAGCCCCTCGCGCGTCGCCGCATCGTTGCGCCAATAGGCGCGGGCGACATTGGCGCCGCTGACCCAGATCTCGCCGACCCGGTCGGCCGGCAACCGCCGGCGGTGCTCCGGCTCGACGATGGCGATCCGCTCGCCGGCGAGCGCGCGGCCGCAGCCGGCCACGATCTGCGCATCGTCGGGATCGGCCGGTGCCTCCGCCGCATGCGCTTGAAGCGCCGCGCGGCTGACGCTGCGCGTGACGTGACCATCGCCGCGCCTTCCGCCGGCGATCAGCAGCGTCGCTTCCGCCATGCCATAGGCGGGGTACATCGCGTGCGGATCGAACCCGTGCGGCGCAAAGGTCTCGATGAACCGCGCAATGGTGTCCGCATGCACCGGCTCGGCGCCATTGAGCGCGATCCTGAGCGAGGACAGATCGATGCCCTCCATCTGGTCGGCGCGATAGCGGCCGACGCAGAGGTCGAAGCCGAAATTCGGGCTGCACGCGACTTCCGCGCGATAATGCGAGATCGCGCGCAGCCAGCCGAGCGGCCGCTGCATGAACGCGTTCGGCGCCATCAGCACGCACGTCGCCCCGACATAGAGCGCCTGCAGCGCGCTCAGGATCAGCCCCATGTCGTGATAGAGCGGCACCCAGTTAACGTAGGTCGATTGCCTGGTGTTGCCGAGCGCGAGCCGGATCATCTCGAGATTGGCGAGCAGATTGGCATGGCTCACCATCACGCCCTTGGGCTCGGACGTGGAGCCGGAGGTGTATTGCAGGAAGGCGATGTCCTCCGGCGCCGGCTCGGGCAGGTCGACCGTCGCACCGGAGCCCGCGGCGAGATCGACCTCGATCCAGCGGATGCTTTCCTGCTGGAAGCGCGCCTGCAAATCGCCGCGCAAAGCGAAGGCCGAGGCGGTCAGCGCCACCGAAGGCGCGCAATTGGCGAGGATCGCGGCGCTGGCGTCGCGGGCGCTGTTTCGCCGCGGCATCATCATCGGCACCGCGATGATATCAGCCATCAGGCAGCCGAAGAACGCCACCATGAACTCGATGCCGGGGGGAAACACCAGGATCGCGCGGTCGCCGGATTGCGCGGTCGCGGCCAGGCGCGCTGCGAGCGCGGTTGCTGCGTCATGCAGCTGGCGGAAGGTGAGGGTGGCTTCCTCCGTCCCGCGATCGGAGACGAAGACATAGGCGCGATCGTCGCCCTGGTCCGCCGCGCGCCGGGCCAGAAGTGCCACGAGCGAGCGGAAAGTGTCCATCTGGGCTGCGCCGGCTTCAGCCGCCCTCAGGCGGCGGTGCGGAGCGCGCGCTTGTCGGCGAGAAATCGCGACAGCGTCTCAACGGTAGGGTGGTCGTAGAAATCGTCCGTCGACAGTTCGAGGTCGAGCTTCTCCTCGAGTTCCATCATGAGGTAGACGAGCATCGCCGAATCGAGGCCGAGGCGGTTGAATTTCGTGCCGGTGTCGACCCGATCTGTCGAAATTCGCAGGATGTTGGCCAGGGCAGTAACGCAGAAATCCGAAATCTGCTCGCGTGTCATGTCATTTCCCAGAAACAATTGAAACGACAATACGGGCGACCCCCAGGTTGTCAATTTGGCCGGAACGCCGCGGCGTTGAAGGTTGGGGACTGTTGCTTTCCTGCGTCGCCAGCTGCTCAATTCATGCACAGACTGGCGCGATTTCCCGCGGTCGACAGCGGCAATGGCTGGCCGTATCCTCCCGAAATTGCCATTCGACGCGCGTGACGGGATTTTCGCATGAACCGCGCCCGCCTGTTTGCCGCATTTTTCCTCGTGGTTCTCCTGTCCGGACCTGCTTTCGCCCAGCGCGGCAATGATTTTGATTCGCTGCTCGCGCAGATGAACGCGGCGACGCAGACCGGGCGCTGGGCCGACGGGCTGGCCGCCGCGCAAAAGCTGGAAAACCTGGTGCGCCGCCGTCAGGGCGCCGACAACATGAACTATGCCGGCGTGCTGCACAACGAAGGCATGTTCCTGCACAACCTCGGCCGCTACCCGGAGGCTGTCGACAAGCTCAATGGGGCGCTCGCCATCAAGCAGCGCAACAACGACGTCGCCTCCACGCTGCGCACCGCCAACCTCCTGGTCGGATCGCTCGGCATGCTCGACCGCCGGGCGGAGGCGACCACCGTCGCCGAGCGGGCGCTGGTGCTCGGCACCGGCGCGTTCGGCGCCAACGATGTTCGTCTCTCCGACACACTGTCGGCGCTTGGCGGGCTCGCGCGCGACAAGGAAAACTACAAGGAAGCGGGTGACTATTTCGAGCGTGTGCTCGCCGGCTTGCAGGCCGCAAACGCGCCGCCCGTCGATGTCGCCTCCGCGATGGACAGTCTCGGCGATGTCTATGGCCTGCTCGGGCGTTTCGACGATGGCGAGCGCCTGTTGAGGCAGGGGCTCAGTCTGCTCGACCGCGGCTTTGGCCAGAACGCCGAGGCCGCGCCGAACTACGACAAGATGCTCAACGATCTCGGCAACCTCTACATGGATGCGGGCCGTCTCGCCGAGGCCGAGGCGGTGATGCGGCGCTCGCTCGCGATCGCCCGGGCGCGCAGCGGTGATGCACATCCGAACGTCGCGGCCGCTACCGGTAATCTCGCAACCGTGCTCGAACATGAGGCGCGCTACGCCGAGGCTGAAAAACTCTATCAGCAGACGCTTCAGGCCTATGAGCGGATCTACGGTTCGAACCATCCGACCACCGCGATCGGCCTGAACAATCTCGCCAATGCCTATACGGCGCAGGGGAGGAACGAGGCAGCCGCCGGCCTCCAGGAGCGCGTGCTTGCGATTTACGAAAAAGCCTTTGGCGCCGAGAGCCCCGATGTCGGACGCGCCCTGAACAATCTTGCCAACAGCTATGCAAATCTGGGGCGCAACGATCGGGCGCTCGGCCTCTACCGCCGCTCGCTGGCCGTGATGGAGCGCAAGTTCGGCGAGGGCAGTGGCCCGAGCGCGCTGGCGGCAGGCTCGCTCGGACAGGCCCTGATGGAGATGGGCCGCACGGACGAAGCCCGGTCCTATCTTGTCCGATGCCTCGAGATCGACGAGCGCGTGCTCGGCGGCAAGCATCCGCAACTCATCAAGGACCTGCGCAGTGTCGCGCTGCTCGACCTCAAGACCGGCAACATGGCCGACGCGCGCGGCCGGCTCGACCGTGCGCTCGCGATCGCGCAGGACAGGCTCGGGCCGCGTCATCAGGACACCATCGCCACCCTGATCGACCTCGCCGACATCGACCGGCGCGAGGGCAGATGGCCGGATGCGCTGGCGCGGCTGCGGCTTGCCGCCTCCGTTCTCAACGCACAGCGCAACGCGCAATTCACCCGTTTCACCGCGCTCGATCCCTGGCTGATCGATGCGATCTGGCGTGTCGCGGACGGCAAGCCCGACAACGCCGCGAAGGACGAAGCCTTCGGCGCCGCGCAGCGCGCGCACGAGACCAGCGCCGGTGCGGCGCTGGCGCAGATGGCGGCGCGCTTCGGTGCCGGCAATGACGCGATCGCCGGCCTGGTCCGGCGCCAGCAGGACCTCAAGGCGAGCCTCGAAACGCTCGACAAGCGCGTGACATCCGAGCTCGGCCAGGCGGACGGTAAGCGTAACGACGCATTGATTGCCAGCCTGCGTGCGCAGACGGCGCAAACGCAAAAATCGCTCGATGACGTCTCGGCCCAGCTCGATCGCAGTTTTCCGGCCTATGCTGAATTGTCCAATCCGCAGCCGCTGTCGATTGCGCAGACCCAGGGCTTGTTGAAGCCGGATGAAGCGCTGGTGGCGTTCATCGCGTCAGGCGACAAGACCTATGCTTTCGCCGTGACGCGCGAGGCGAGCGCGTTGCGCCAGGTCGCACTCGGCAGCCGCGAGATCAGCGATCGCGTCGCGCATCTGCGGCTTGGACTCGCCGATCCAGAAGCCGCCCGATCGTCATTCGATCTCGATGCATCCTTCGAACTCTACACCGCGCTGTTCGAGCCGATATCGGTCGACATCAGTGGCAAGCCGAAACTGCTGATCGTCCCGGCCGGTGCGCTCACAAGCCTGCCGTTTCATGTGCTGGTGACCAGGAAGCCCGACACCGCGTCCGCCGATCGCTACCGGCAGGCGGCGTGGCTGCTGGGCGAGCGCGCCATCACGGTGCTGCCGTCGGTGCCGAGCCTGCGCGCGCTGCGCAGCTTTGCCAAGGACTCGCGCGCGCAAAAGCCGTTCATCGGGTTCGGCGATCCCGTGTTGCAGCGGACGCCTGCGGAGAAGCGCGCAGGGCGCAGCGTGCAGCCGTACCAGAGCTATTATGATGGCACGACCGTCGATCTCGACCGCCTGCGCACAGGACTTCCCGCGCTGCCGGAGACCGCAAGCGAGCTCCAGGCCGTGGCCCGCGCGCTCGGCGCCTCGCCGCAGGATGACGTCAAGCTCGGCCCGGCCGCGACCGTGACCAGCGTCAGCGCATTGCCGCTCGATCAATATCGCGTCGTCGATTTCGCCACCCACGGGCTCGTCGCCGGCGAGGTCAACGGCCTCAGCGAGCCGGCGCTGGTGCTCTCGCTGCCGGACCGGCCGACCAGCGACGATGACGGCCTGCTCACCGCAAGCCGCATCGCCAAGCTCAAGCTCGACGCCGATTGGGCGGTGCTCTCGGCCTGCAACACGGCGGCCGGTGACAGGCCAGGCGCCGAGGGGCTGTCGGGTCTTGCGCGCGCGTTCTTCTATGCCGGCGCGCGAGCCCTGCTGGTGTCGCACTGGCCGGTCGATTCCGATGCGGCCGTGCGCCTGACCACGGGCGCCTTTTCCGAGCTTACCGCGCATCCCGGCATCGGTCGCGCCGAGGCGCTGCGCCGGTCGATGAAGGCCCTGATCGCCGACCGGTCGTCGCCGCGCAATGCCGATCCGGCCGTGTGGGCGCCCTTCGTGCTGGTCGGCGAGGGCGGTTGACGGCGGCCGCGGAAGGCCGAAACTGGTGCTCAAAAAGGACCGGTTCCGGGAGTGGTTCACATGCGGCTTATCTTCATCGCGACGATGGGCGTTCTCATGATCGGGCAGGCAGCAGCCAGGGATGTGTTGTCAGGCGCTAGTCTCTATGCCGACGTCGAGCGCTACGCCTCCTTCGGCCTGCATCGCTTCGGCTCGCCCGGCGACCGCGCCACCGCCGACTGGATCGCCGGCGAGATGAAGCAGGCCGGGTTCGACGTCAGCTTCCAGCCCGTCGTGCTCAGCCGGCAATACGTCGTCGAGCAGGCCAGCGCCGAGACGGCCGGCATGTCTGTCGAGGCGACGCCGTTCTGGTGGCCTCCGCAGGACAGGGCGAGCTTCCATCTCACCGCGTCGCTCGCGCGCGACGGCGATGTCGCCGGAAAGATCCTTTTGCTCGACCTGCCCTTCGACCGCGGTGCTTACCTTGGTCCGGCCCATCGCGCCGCGATCACCGAGGCCGCGGCGAAGAAGCCCGCGGCTATCCTGCTGACGATCGGCAATCCCGCCGACGACCGCTTCGCCTACAACGTCACGCAGGAGGATGCGCCCTGGCCGGTGCCGGTGATCGTGGTCGGCGCCAGGTCGCGGCCGACATTCGAGCGTGCGCTGGCGTCAGGCGCATCGGTGACGTTCGACGTCAAGGGTCACTACCAGCGCGATGTTGCGGGCCGCAATGTCGTCGCCGAGACCGGCGTTGGCCGCGACCCGACCATCGTCGTCTCCACGCCGATGACCGGCTGGTACAGTTGCGTCTGCGAGCGCGGCCCCGGCATCGCCAATTTCCTCGCGCTGGCGCGCACCGTCGCGGCGGAAAAATGGCCGGCGCATTTCGTCTTCATCGCCACCGCCGGCCACGAGATCGGCCATGGCGGCATGGAGCTGTTTCTGAAGCAGGGCGCGCCCGCGCCGAAGGATACGCTGGCCTGGATTCATTTCGGCTCCTCGAACGCGTGCTACGCCTTTGCGGAAGGGGGCCGTATCGAGCGACCCGAGCAAGAACGTTATCTCGTGCTGAGCAAATCCGCTGTTGCGCTCACCGACGAGGCTTTCGCCCATGTCGCGGCCAAACGTCTGGTGACGGAGAAGCAGGCGGTCGGCGAGCTGCGCGACGTGCATGCGGCGGGCTACGCCAATTTCCTCGGCATGGCCGGCCGCCATCGCAGCTTCCACACGCCGTCGGATGATCTCGGCGCCACCGGGCCCGAGATCCTCGAGCCGGTCGCGCGCGCCTTCGTCGACGCCGCGCGAAAAATCGTCGAACGCGGCAGCGCCGCGTTCAGATAGAGCATGATCCGGAAAAGTGTGGAGCGGTTTTCCGAAAGGATCATGCTCAAACAATAGCGTCAGTTCTGGTAGTAATTGTAGCCGCCGCGCGGCTGATAATACTGGCGGGGCTGCGGCTGATAGTAGCCCTGCTGGCCGTAGCCCTGATTGTAATATTGCTGCGGCTGCTGCTGATAGACCTGCGCGTCATAGAGCGGGCGGCTGGCCGGACGCGGCGCCGGGTAGCGCGCGCCGGTGTCGCTGCCGTCGGCCGGATAGATGTAGTTGTCGTCCTGCGGCATGTAGCGGCGGGCGGGCTGCGCCGGCGGCGTCAGATTCACGGGATCGCCTGATGTGGCGTACTGCTCTTCGGCCGGCTGCGGGGCGCGGGCCACCGCTGCGGGGTTGCGGCCGCGCGGATTGCGCGCCAGCGCCACCTGCGCCGAGCCGGTCAGCGTCACCGTGGTGTTGAGCACGCCCTGCTGCTGCACCAGCGCGTAGAGCGTCGATGCATTCTGGCGCGACAGCCGCACGCAGCCGTGCGAGGCGGGCGAGCCGAGGCGGCCGACCGAGTCGGTGCCGTGGATGGCGTGCCCGACCTTGGTGAAGAAGATCGCGTGCGGCATCGGCGCGTCGTCGAATTCCTTGGAGTAGTGATCCTCTTCCATGCGGAAGGCCCGGAACCCGCCGCTCGGCGTCTCGCGCGACGGGATGCCGGTCGACACCGGCCAGTGATAGCGCGCGACGCCGTCGACGGCGACGGTCATCTGCTGATTGTCCTTGTCGACGGTGATCTCGACCTTGGCCTGCGCTGTGCCCGCGCTCAAAAGCAGCAGGGAAGTACAAGCAATGAAAAACGAACGCATCTCGAAACGCATTTGAGGGAAACCCATTTTAGTCCTGGCCTCCGGCCTGTTCACGCAGGCGCCGCGGCTCTCCGTCCCCCGGTGTGCACTATGCCTGCAATCCGGCTTTCGTTCCAGCGGCCCGCCCGTCCATCGTTAACGCGACGCCGGGCGTAAGCAAGGCCGCTTTGTGCCGCGCTGCCTGCGGCGGTGCTGACATTTTCGCGAGCATCCCGGGCGTTCACGACGCCGACAATTCGTCACAAAGACGCAACCATTTGGCCGCGCCTGGCGTTGATCATGGCCTGCCTGACGCGCGGCTTTCGCCGCCATTTACCCCGTAAACTTTCCTTGGGATCGAAGATGAACAAAGCTCGCATCGCTGCCGCTCAATTGCCGGCCGGTTTACCTGTCCGCCTGCTTTTCGCCGCCGTCGCCATCCTCCTCGCGCTGCTATCGCTCCCGCAAGCCAGCCACGCCCAGGGCATCGTGCGCGGTGCCCAGGAAGGCTCTTATGAAGGCAACCGCATTGCCGGCCCAGTGGGCGGCGTGGTCGGAGGCGCGGTCGGCGCCGGGGTCGGCGGCGCCGTGGGCGCGGTGGAGGGCGTGTTCGGCATTCCACATCACCGCCATTACCGCTGCCGCGGCTATTATGACGGCTATCACCGCTTCCACTGCTATCGGTGAGCTGCTGGTCATTCCGGGGCGCGCGTAGCGCGAGCCCGGAATCCATCGAACGGCAGAGCAAGTGGATGAATGGATTCCGGGCTCGCGACTTCGTCGCGCCCCGGAATGACGGCGAGGGTCAGTTCTTCAGCCGGTACCCCGTCCGGAAAATCCACCAGATCACGACCAGGCAGATCACCAGGAACGCCGTCGTCATGCCGATGCTGACGGATACGCTCACGTCCGCAATCTCGTAGAAGCTCCAGCGGAAGCCCGAGATCAGATAGACGACCGGGTTGAGCAGCGCCACCGTGCGCCAGGTGGGCGGCAGCATGTCGATGGAATAGAAGCTGCCGCCGAGAAAGGTCAGCGGCGTCACCACCAGCATCGGGATCATCTGCAGCTTTTCGAAGCCGTCGGCCCAGATCCCGATGATGAAACCGAACAGGCTGAAGGTCACCGCCGTCAGCACCAGGAAGGTCAACATCCAGACCGGATGGTGGATATGCAATGGAACGAAAAGCCCGGCTGTTGCCAGGATGATGAGGCCCAAAATGATCGACTTGGTCGCGGCCGCGCCGACATAGCCGAGCACGATCTCGAAATAGGAAATCGGCGCCGACAGGATCTCGTAGACCGTGCCGGTGAATTTCGGGAAGTAGATGCCGAACGAGGCGTTGGCGATGCTCTGCGTCAGCACCGACAGCATGATCAGGCCCGGCACGATGAAGGTGCCGTAGCTCACGCCCTCGACCTCGCTGATGCGCGAGCCGATCGCGGCGCCGAACACCACGAAATAGAGCGAGGTCGACACCACCGGCGAGACGATGCTTTGCAGCAGCGTGCGCCAAGTGCGTGCCATTTCGAACAGATAGATGGCGCGGATGGCGCGGTGGTTCATGACGTCCTCACGAGGTCGACGAAGATGTCCTCGAGCGACGATTGCGTCGTGTCGAGATCGTTGAAGCGGATGCCGGCGTTGCGCAAATCGCTGAGCAGGCTGGTGATGCCGGTGCGCTCGCCCTTGGTGTCGTAGTCGTAGATCAGCGTCGCGCCGTTGTCGCAGAGGTCGAGCTTGTACTGGCTGAGGCTGTCCGGCAGGGCGCCGAGCTTGCCCTGCAGATGCAGCGTCAGCCGCTTCTTGCCGAGCTTCTGCATCAGGGTCGCCTTGTCCTCGATCAGCACGATCTCGCCCTTGTTGATGACGCCGATGCGGTCGGCCATCTCCTCGGCTTCCTCGATGTAATGCGTGGTCAGGATGATGGTGACGCCGGACTGCTGGAGCGTGCGGACCACCTCCCACATGCCCTTGCGCAGCTCGACGTCGACGCCGGCGGTGGGCTCGTCCAGGAACAGGACCTGCGGCTCGTGCGACAGCGCCTTGGCGATCATCACGCGGCGCTTCATGCCGCCCGAGAGCGTGATGATCTTGTTGTCCTTCTTGTCCCACAGCGAGAGGTCCTTCAGCACCTTCTCGATATGGGCAGGGTTCTTCGGCTTGCCGAACAGGCCGCGGGAGAAGCTCACGGTCGCCCACACGCTCTCGAAGGCGTCGGTGTGCAGTTCCTGCGGCACCAGCCCGATCAGCGAGCGCGCCTTGCGGTAGGAGGTCTGGATGTTCTCGCCGCCGACCAGGACCTTGCCCTCGCTCGGATTGGCGATGCCGCAGATGATCGAGATCAGCGTGGTCTTGCCGGCGCCGTTGGGGCCGAGCAGCGCAAAGATCTCGCCGCGCTTGATATCGAGATTGACGTTCTTGAGCGCCTTGAAGCCGGACCCATAGGTCTTCGACAAATTGGCGACGGAAATGATGGAGGACATGATGGCCGCAAGTCTGAGGAGCAATGGCTGGGGAAGGGGGGCTGGAACTCGCCCGGGCGGGCGGGTCAGCGGAGCCCTGAGATAGGAATGGCCTTGCCCGGCCGCAATTGGGGAGAGAAAAATGGTCTCAAAACAGGCCGTTAGGTGGCTGGTTTCGAGCAAGTGTTGCGCGATGGTCACGGCTTGCTGCTAAGATTGCCGCTCACGCGGCTCTTTGTTGCGTCTGCGGGCAGGCCGTGGCTACGATTCCGGCCAATCGCGAAGCGTATTGTCCCCAGGGAAAAGACCGATGAGACCGAACGGCCGTCACACCGCCGGCGCCAGCCAGTTGTCCACTATCCGCGTCTGGGCGATGGGCCTGCTCCTGCTGTCAGCTGTTGCCATGAGCCCGACCACCGCCAAGGCGGCGCCGAGCCAGTCGGCGGCCGCGACCACGCATGTCTACCTGCTGCGCGGTGTGCTCAACATCTTCTCGCTCGGACTCGACACCATCGGCTACCGCCTCCAGGCGCAGGGCATCCCGGTGACCGTCGCCAACTTCGTGTCCTGGTCCTCGCTCGCCGATGAGGCCGCCGCCGACTACCGGGCCGGCCGCGTCAAGACCATCATCCTGGTCGGCCATTCCTCGGGCGCGACCGCGCTGCCGGACATGATCGCCAAGCTCAACCAGCTCGGCGTTCCCGTGAAGCTCGCGATCGGCCTCGATTCCGTGTTCAAGACCAGGCTCTCGACCGGCGCCGAGCGCTACATCAACATCTATATCGGCGATGGCCCCGGAGAGCCGGTGCGAGCCGCAGCGGGCCTGCGCGGCAAGCTCGACAATGTCGACGTCCGCGGCACCGGTGTCGGCCACATCTCGATCGACAAGAACGAGGCGATCCAGCGCCGCGTCATCGGCGAGATCGACGCCGCCATCATGCGCTCGCGCGCGCCGGCGGCACCGATCGCCGAACCCGCCGCGCCGCGGCAGGCGCGCTCGGCGGCGGCAACGGCTCCGCGGAACTGAGGGGCGCGCTCGACGCATCCTCAGTTCACCTCTCCCCGCTGGGGAGAGGTGAACCTGGCGCCCGTCGGGACTTTACTCATCGCCCGCCTAGGCAGCCGTCACGCGGACCGGCATGCTCTCCAGCCCGCGCAGGGAATTGTTGAGCCTGCGCCTCGGCTCCGCGGTGAGCTCGATGGTCTTCACGCGCCTGGCGAGCTCGCCAAAGATCAACTCGCCTTCCAGACGTGCGATCATCTGGCCGACGCAGGCGTGAATGCCGGCGCCGAAGCCGACATGTCCGGTCGCGACGCGTTCGACCTCGAAACGGTCCGGATTGTCCCAGCGAGCCGGGTCCCGGTTGGCCGAGGCCATGAACAGCAATACCTTGCGGTGCGCCGGGATCACGCCGCTGGCGGTCTCGACGTCGCGCGAAGTGGTTCGAAAGAACGTCTGCACCGGTGAATCGTAGCGCAGGCCTTCCTCGAAAGCGTTGCGCGCCAGCTCCGGCCTGTGATGGAGCTTGCGATATTCATCCGGATGCGTTGCGAGCGCCAGAACGGTGTTGCCGATGCCGTTGACGGTGGTGTCGATCCCGGCGGTCAGAAACGGCCGCACCAGATGGGTTGCTTCGTGTTCGGTGATCTCGCCTTCGTCGGCCGCCTGGTAGATCATCATGCCGAGCCCGTCGGGCCGCAATGCATCTCGCGCGCAGCATTCCATGATCCAGCTCTGCGCCGCGAGACCCTCTTGTCGTGACGCCGCCAGCAGATCGTTCTCGGGGCCAAAGCTGTCGAACACGAATGTGCTCCAGGCCAGCAGCTTGTCGCGGCCATCCGGCCGGATGCCGATCGCATCCGGAAACACCTTCATCGGATAGGCTTCGGCGAGATCGGTCACGGCATCGAATGTGCCTTTGTCGATCAGCTCCGAGACCTTCCTCTCCGCCTCCTGCTGAAACGTTTCGCGCAGCCGCCTTGCGACGCCCGGCGACAGGGTGCGGCCGAGGACTCGGCGACCCTTGTCGTGGTCGGGTGGATCGATCTGAAGCGTCAGCGGTCGCGGCAGGGCGGGGTTCATCCCGTTGAGGCCGACACCCTCGCCGCTGATAAAGGTCTTCCAGTCTTTCAGCGCCGCCTCGACCTCGGCATGGCCCGCCATGGCCCACACGTCGTAACGCTCGAGCTTGAACACCGGCCCGAGCGCGCGCAGCGCTTCATAGGCGGGATAGGGATTTGTCAGGAAGTCAGGCGCAAACGGGTCGGCCTGGCTGCACGCGATGCCGGTCATCGTGACCTCCCGGAGCTGCTTACTGACTGGAGAGCGGGCACTTGCCTTCACTCTCCGGCCGGAACGCATCCTCGCCCTTGATCGTGCCTTCGACCTTCAGCAGATCCCAGGCCGATTTCGATTCCTCCGGCGCCTTGACCTGGAGCAGGTAGAGCGGATGGATCTTGCGCCCGTCCTTGCGGATGTAGCCCTTGCCGAACAGCGGATCGTCTGTCGGCATCTCCTTCATCGCCGCCACGACCGCCTTGCCGTCCTTGGCGCCGCCGACCTTGTCCACCGCCTTGAGATAATGAATGACCGATGCATAGACGCCGGCCTGCATGTCGTTGGGATAAGCCTTCGACGGAATGCGCTCGGCGAAGCGCTTGGCGAACGCACGCGTGCCGTCGTTCAGATCCCAGTAGAACGGGTTCATGATCTGGGCGCCCTGCGCGAACTTCAGCCCGAGCGCGGGAAGGCCGTTCATGCCCAGGATCAATCCGACGAGCTTGTGGTCCTTGGTCAGCCCGAACTCGGCGGCCTGCTTCATCGACGTGATGGTGTCGTCACCGGCATTGGCGAAGCCGACGACGTTCGCGCCCGAAGCCTGGGCCTGGAGCAGGAATGAAGCGTAATCGGCCGTTCCCAGCGGATGCCGCACGCTGCCGAGCACCTCGCCGCCGGAGGCTTTCACGGCCTCCGCCGCCTGTTTCTCCAGATCCTGACCGAAGGCATAGTCGGCGGTGATGAAGAACCACTTCTTGCCGCCCTGCTGGACGATCGCCTTGCCGAGGCCGCGCCCGTAGGCATAGGTGTCGTAGGTCCAGTGCACGGTGTTCGGCGTGCACTTTTCGCCGGTCAGCAGCACTGTTCCTGCGCCCGATCCGACGAAGACCTTGTTCTTCTCGGCGCTCATGCCGGCGACGGCGAGTGCGATCGACGAGTTTGGGATGTCGAAGATCGCATCGATGCCCTCGTTCTCGTACCAGCGCCTTGCGATGCCGATCCCGATGTCGGTCTTGTTCTGGTGATCGGCCGCGACGACCTCGACCGGCTTGCCGCCGGCCTTTCCGCCAAAATCCTCGACCGCCATCTTGGCGGCGACGACCGAACCGATGCCTTGATAGCTCGCGAACGGGCCCGACTGGTCGTTCAGGATGCCGATCTTCACCGCGTCCTGGGCGAATGCCGGGGCCGCAGCCAGCATCAAGGCCGAAATGCACAATTTATGCAGGAATTTGCTGTTCATTGTCTCCCTCCGGTACGCGGTCTTGGTGCCGCTCAATTATAGTTATATTTTATATCTATTTTGGACGGAGTCAATTCGGTGGACGTTTGGCCGCCCCGCTTGAGGATCCCGAGCACGTGAGACCCCCAGTGAAGTCCAGTCAGCAGCCGGAGAAATCGTTGAATTTGCAGGCGCTCCAGCGGACGCCGGGCTTCATGCTGCGGCTGGCGCAGCTCAAATTCTTCGAGGGCTTTTACGAAGAATTCGCCGCGTTGGGGGTGACGCCTGCGACCTATGCGATCTTCGTCGTCATTCGCGACAATCCCGGCGTTCCCCCGAGCAGCCTCGCAAGCCTGCTCCGGTTGCGCCTGCCCAACCTGATCAAGATCCTGAATGAGCTCGAGTCATCGGGCTTCATCAAGCGCAGTCGCTCGAAGGCGGATCGCCGGGCCGTCGAGCTCATGCTGACGCCAAAGGGTGCAAAGCTCATTCACGAGGCGGCCAGGCTGACGGAGCCCTACAATGAAAAGATGCTCGCGCCGCTCAGCGGGCCCGAGCAGCGCACCTTGCTCGAACTGCTGAACCGGATTCTGCCATTCTAGGCTGCGTAGCCCGCCCCTGGCGATCTCTTCGCTTTACCGCAGCCGGCCCAGGAAATCGCGAATGCTCTCTGCGATCTCGTTTGCATGCGTTTCCAGTGCGAAATGGCCGGTATCGAAGAACTGCACCACCGCGTTGGGATTGTCGCGCTTGAACGCCTCGGCGCCGGGCGGGATGAAGAACGGATCGTTCTTGCCCCAGACCGCCAGGAACGGCGGCTTGTGCGTACGGAAGTAGTTCTGGAATGACGGATAGAGCGCGACGTTGCTCTTGTAGTCGCCGAACAGATCGAGCTGCACGTCGTCCGAGCCCGGACGCGCCAGGTAGAAATTGTCGAGGTTCTGTCCGTCCGGCGACACCATGGTCGCATCGCCAACGCCATGCGTGTACTGCCAGCGCGTCGCCTCCGGCGTGAGGAAGGCGCGCAGCGCGTCGCGGTTGGCCGGTGACGGGTCCTGCCAATAGGCCTTGATCGGCGTCCAGCCGTCGCTGAGGCCATCCTCATAGGCGTTGCCGTTCTGCGAGATGATGGCCGTGATCCGCTCGGGATGGCGCAGTGCGAGCCGGAAGCCGGTCGGCGCGCCATAGTCGAAGATGTAGACCGCGAAACGATCGAAGCCGATCAATTCGGTGAAGCGCTCGATGACGCGCGCGACGTTGTCGAAGGTGTAGCGGAAGCTGTCGCGCGAGGGCATGTCGGACTGGCCGAAGCCGGGAAGGTCCGGTGCCACGATGTGATACTTGTCGGCGAGCAATGGGATGAGATCGCGGAACATGTGGCCGGCGCTTGGAAAGCCGTGCAGCAGCAGAAGCTTTGGCGCGTTGGCGGGGCCGGCCTCGCGATAGAACACCTTGAAGCCGTCGACGTCGGCCGTGCGATATCTGGTCGGGGTCATGACATTCTCCGTCATTGGCAAGTGATGTGGTTTCCTGAAGAAGGTTAGATCGGGTTGCCGCTCACGGCGCGGATCGCGTCGCGAATGATGCCGGCGACGGCCGCGGGCGCGGTGACGCTGGGCGTGTGATCGACGGCGAGGGTGCGGATGTTCGCCTTCATGCGTTCCGCCATGAAGCGCTGCGTGTCCGGCACGATCATGCGGTCCTGCTCGGCGACCAGGAACCAGCTCGGGACGTCCTTCCAGAGCGGGTGCCCGGCCGGGACGGTGATGCAGTTCAGCGAGATCGGCCGCTGCACGGCCGCGAGGACCGCGTGGTCCTCCGCCGTGGCGTTCTGCGCGAAGGCCGCAGCAAACGCGTCTTCCGGCAGCCAGATCAGACCATTGTCGTCGGGAGCGAGTTTTGGCGCCTGCGGATGCGGCGGAAGACGGTAGAACACGTCCGCGACCTTCTCGCCTTCGTCGGGCGCAAGCGCCGCCACATAGACCAGCGCCCTCACGCGCGCAGGGCGCGCAAGCGCAATGACCGCGCCGGCATAGGCGTGCCCGGCAAGCACGATCGGGCCTTCGGTGCGATCCAGGCTGCGGTTGAGGGCGGCGACATCGTCGGCCAGCGAAGTTAGCGGCAGCGGCGCTGCCTGCGTCTTGATCCCCTCGGCCTCGAGCGCCGCGATGACACGGGCCCAGCTCGACCCATCCGCCCAGGCGCCATGGGCCAGAACCACAGTCGCATCGCCTTTGGCCATGCTCGCCTCCCGCATAACCTGTTAAATCTCTTCAATCAGGTTATGCTCGCCGCTGGTAACTTGTCAATAGCTATTTAACAGGTTATGTCGAGGGACGTTCCGTCTGGCTGGGGAGCCGCGCATGACAAATCGACCGCCTGCCATGTTCATTGCCGACTCGATCGGTCTCGATTTCCTGAATTCGATCGCGACGCCGGTCGATGCGCCGGTCGACTGGATCGACGACGGCGATGGCTTGGTCGACTGGCTGGCCCAGGCGAAGCTCGTGCCGGCGGCGGAGCTGGATGCGCTGAAGGCGCGCGCGCTGCCGGGCGAGCTGGACAAGGTCGCCGATCAGGCCCGCGCGTTGCGCGAGTGGTTCAGGAGTTTCGTTCGCAAGCATGCGGGCCGGCCACTCACGGCGGATGCGTTGCGCGAGCTCGGTCCGTTGAACAGCCTGCTGGAGCGCGACGAGGCATTCAGCCGGATCGAACCCCGGCATGAGGATGGCGGCCTCGCGCTGCGAATGACGCGGCGCTGGCGGTCGCCTGAATCGCTGCTGCTGCCGGTCGGCGAAGCGCTGGCGCAATTCGTCTGCGAAGAGGACTTTTCGCACGTGAAGGCATGCGAGGGCCATAGCTGCACGATGCTGTTCGCCGACCACACCCGCCGGCGTGCGCGGCGGTGGTGCATCATGGCGGTCTGCGGCAACCGCGCCAAGCAAGCGGCGCATCGCAGCAGGCTCAAGAGCAGGCAATGAAGGGATCCGCTCGGTGCGGTGGCGGCGGGCGTTGATCCGCGGGCCGTCCTATCGCTTCTTGACCAGCTTGAGAGGGCGGGCGGTGGCCTGATTGCGCGGCTTGATCGCGGCGCCCTGCGTTTCGGGCGGACCCAGGAAACGCACGAGCATCGTCTTCAGATGCGCCGTGCTCTGCTTGATATCGAGCTTGGGATTGCGGATCGGCATCGCGCGCGATCCGTCGATGATCGCGATCAGGATGTTCGCCGTGGCATCTGAGTCCAGTCCCGGATCGACCCGTCCCTGGCTCTGCGCGTGGCGCAGGAAATCGACCCACATGCGGCGCACCGCTCGGGTGTGCCGTTCGATGATCTTGGCGAATTCCGGATTCCGTGCGGCCTCCGCGAGGCCATCCAGGCTGAGGATCTGGGCGGGACGAAACCGCAGGCTGGTTGCCTCGATGTCGGCGAGCAGCGCCTCGATCACGTCGGGGGCGGCCAGAATCTTTTCAAACCGCTCCGCCGCATGCGCGAGGCCGAGGTCGATCATCGCCTCGACGATCGCCATCTTGCTCGGAAAGTAGTGATAGAGGTGCCCCGGACTGATCCCGGCTTCGGTGCAGATGTCCGTCGTGCTGGCGCCACGGAAGCCGTCCTTGATGAAGCAGCGGATTGCCGCGCCGAGGATCTCGCCGCGCTTCTGCTCATGCTTGACGGGGTCGACTTTCCTCAATGTGCTCTCTCCCATCCTCCCAGCAACATTCTAGCAACGTTTCGTCACGAGAAAATCAAAATTAGAGAGTTCCATCTATTATCTTGACGGGCGGCAGGGGGCGTGGGAGTGGTAATTAGAGTGGGTTCTCTAATAAATCGTGCGGCGGCGAGCGGGACCATGCGCGTCAGATGGGCGGCCCTGATG
>NZ_JBFULU010000035.1:0-80714 GCF_054049735.1 Bradyrhizobium sp. P5_C12 | reverse complement strand
CTGCATGCCCGTGATGTGCGAGGAAATCTCGTCGGTGGCCTTGGCGGTCTGGCTCGCCAGCGACTTCACTTCGCTGGCGACCACCGCGAAGCCGCGACCGGCTTCACCGGCACGCGCCGCCTCGATGGTGGCGTTGAGCGCCAACAAATTGGTCTGCTCGGCAATCGCCGTGATCAGCTTGACCACCTCGCCGATCTGCTGGGCCGCATGCGAGAGTTTGCCGATGCGGCTGTCGGTTTCCTTGGCCTGCCCGACGGCGGCTTCCGCGATGCGGCTGGAGTCGCGGACCTGGCGGCCGATCTCCTCGACCGAGGCCGAGAGCTCTTCGGTCGCGGTCGCGACAGACTGCATGTTGCTCGAGGCCTGCTCGGAGACGCCGGCGACCTGACTCGACAGGCTCTGCGTGGTCTCCGCGGTACGGGTCAGCGTCGAGGCCGCCGATTCGAGCTGCACGGCGGAGGCCGAGACGTTGGAGACGATGGCGCCGACCGCGCCCTCGAAATCGTCGGCAAACCGGATCAGCTCGGAGCGGCGGGCCGTAGCGAGCTCCTTGTTCTGGGCTTCGCTGGCGGCGGCATCGCGCTCGGCCTTGGCCACCGCCTGAACCTTGAACTCCTCAACCGCGCCGGCCATCTCGCCGATCTCGTCCTTGCGGCCGAGGCCCGGCAGCACCACGTCGAAATTGCCTGAAGCGAGCTCGCGCATCGCCTTGCACATCGCGATCATCGGACGCGAGATCCCGGTGCCGAGCAGGAAGGCAAGGACGGCGCCCAGCAGCGTGCCGCCAATGGCCAGCATCAGCACCAGGTGCTCGGTCTGCCCGATGGTTGCTTCCGACTCCGAATCCAGCCGCTGCTGTTCGGAGACGAGGTCCGCCTTCATGGCGGTCGCCCCCTGAAGGATCGCCCCCGCCGAGCCGGTCATCTCGGTGACGAGCTCATCGACCATCTTGGCGTTGGCGATCAGCTTCTCCAGCGCCTCGCGATAGGCGCCGAGCAATCCCTTGGCGTCCTTCAGCCCGGCGACGATCTTGTCGTCCATGGAATAGACCGCGCCGAGCGAGTTCTCGACGAATTTCAGCCGCGCCAGCGCACTCGACGCGATTGCCTGGTCCGACGTCAGCACGAAATTGGTCGCGGCAGAGCTTGCGGTCTGGAACTGGGCATTGACCTGCTTGGTGCCGAACTCGATCGCCTGCGCCTCGGAATCGGAGGCGTTGTTGCCGATGTCATCGAGCTTGTACTTCAGCAGGTTGGCATTGCGCGTGAGCTGATTCTGCACCAGCAGCGCGCTGTCGCGCTTGGCCTGGAGCACCTTGGCGAAGGTCGCTGAGAAATTCGCAAACTCCTTGGCGAGCTTGCCGAGGCTCTCCTGCCGCGCCGGCTTCTTGGCACCATTGACCGCCTGGCCGATGGCATTCTTCAGGCCGGCTTCGGCATCCAGCGCGGCCTTGGCGTCGTCCTCCTTGCCTGTGACAACGAAATATTTGACCGCCGAGCGGTAGGCGAGCAGCTCACGGTCGATATTGCGGGCGAGATCGGCCTCCGTGACGCTGGCGCGGTAGGACCCGACACCGGACGAGACCCGTTCGAAGCCGAAATAGGCGAACGCCATGCTGCCGGCGGAGATCACCAGCACTGCGGCAAAGCCGAGAATGATTTTTGCGCGGAACCTGAGGGTCGGAAATATGGTGCGCTTCGACGGCGACGCGATACGCCCGGACATTCCCACCCCCATTTTCATTCGGCCGTGATCCGGAGGCGCCCCGCCCCCAGACCCGGATGCGCAAAACTAGGGCAGAATCGATAAGGGGCGGTAAATTTGTCGCACAGGCGCAATTTCCGGCTTTGTCGGCCAGCGGCCGACGGGGTGGGATGGCAGCCGGCAGCTCCCCCGCTGACCGCACCGCAAGAGACGACCCTCCGGCAGCGCAAATCATCGCACCCATCTGGATCGATGACCTTTCCATGACCCGAGCGAGCAAAATCCTAGTTGCAAAGTCCGGGGGCCGCGGTCTCTAATTAGAAACAATCAAAATCAATCCGGGAGGTACTTTCCGTGTCTACAGTCAAATTGACGGTGAACGGCAGGGCTGTTGCTGTCGACGTCGAGGACCGCACGCTGCTGGTCCATCTGCTGCGCGACCACCTCAACCTCACCGGGACCCATGTCGGCTGCGACACCAGCCAGTGCGGCGCCTGCGTCGTGCATATGGACGGCAAGGCGGTGAAATCCTGCACCATGCTGGCGGGACAGGCCGACGGCGCCAACGTCACCACCATCGAAGGCATCGCCAAGGGCGACGAGCTGCACCCGATGCAGGCGGCGTTCCGCGAGAATCACGGCCTCCAGTGCGGCTATTGCACCCCAGGCATGATCATGTCGGCGATCGACATCGTGCACCGTCACGGTGGCGAGCTCGACGAGACCACCGTCCGCCACGAGCTTGAAGGCAATATCTGCCGCTGCACCGGATACCACAACATCGTCAAGGCCGTGCTGGATGCGGCCGGACGCATGAAGGTTGCGCAGGCGGCCGAGTAAACGGCTCGCCTCGAAACAAAAAAACCACCGCTGCGGCTTTCGAGGGAAAGCGCAGTCAAAACAATTCCGGTCGGGAGGACCAGACAATGGGTGTTGAAGGCATCGGCGCGCGCGTCGTGCGCAAGGAAGACAAGCGTTTCATTACCGGCAAGGGCCGCTACGTCGACGACATCAAATTGCTGGGCATGACCCATGCCCATTTCATCAGAAGCCCGCACGCACACGCCAAGGTGAAGGGGATCGACTCCTCCGCCGCGCTGAAGATGCCGGGCGTGGTCGCCGTCCTCACCGGACAGCAGATCGTCGACGACAAGGTCGGCAACCTCATCTGCGGCTGGGCTATCACGTCGAAGGACGGCAGCCCGATGAAGATGGGCGCGTGGCCGGCGATGGCGCCGGAGACGGTGCGCTTCGTCGGACAGGCCGTCGCGGTGGTGATTGCCGAAACCAAGAATCAAGCACGTGACGCGGCCGAGGCCGTCGTCATCGATTACGAAGAACTGCCGGCGGTCGCCGACGTCACCGCCGCGATCAAGGCCGGCGCGCCGCAGCTTCACCCCGAAGCCCCCGGCAACCAGGTCTATGACTGGGTGATCGGCGACGAGGGCGCGGTGAGCGCCGCCTTCGCGAAGGCCGCCAATGTGGTGAAGCTCGACGTCACCAACAACCGCCTCGCCCCGAACGCGATGGAGCCGCGCGCGGCGATCGCCGATTACGACGCGGCGGAAGAGCATTTCACGCTCTACACGACGTCGCAGAACCCGCACGTTGCCCGCCTGGTGCTGTCGGCGTTCTACAACATCGCGCCCGAGCACAAGCTGCGCGTGATCGCACCCGATGTCGGGGGCGGCTTCGGTTCGAAGATCTTCATCTACCCGGAAGAGATGGTGGCGCTGTGGGCCTCGAAGAAGGTCGGCCGTCCGGTGAAATGGACCGGCGACCGCACCGAGGCGTTCCTCACCGACGCGCATGGCCGCGACCATGTCACGCAGGCCGAGATGGCGTTCGACGCCAACAACAAGATCACCGGCCTCAAGGTGAAAACCTATGCCAATTTCGGCGCCTACATGTCGCTGTTCTCGTCGTCAGTGCCGACCTATCTCTACGCGACGCTGCTGTCGGGCCAATACAATATCCCGGCGATCCATGCCGAGGTGATCGGGGTCTACACCAACACCACGCCGGTCGACGCCTATCGCGGCGCGGGCCGCCCCGAGGCGAGCTATCTGATCGAGCGGCTGATGGAGACGGCGGCGCGGCAGCTGAAGGTCGATCCGGCCGCGCTGCGCCGGACCAACTTCATCACCACGTTCCCGCACCAGACGCCCGTGATCATGGCCTACGACACCGGCGACTTTAACGCCTCGCTCGATGCGGCGATGAAGGCGATCGACTATGCCGGCTTTGCCGCCCGCAAGGCCAAGGCAAAAGCCGACGGCAAGCTGCGCGGCATCGGCGTGTCCTGCTACATCGAAGCCTGCGGCATCGCGCCGTCGAAGGCGGTCGGCAGTCTCGGCGCCGGCGTGGGCTTGTGGGAATCGGCCGAGGTGCGCGTCAACCCGGTCGGCACCATCGAGATCCTCACAGGCTCGCACAGCCACGGCCAGGGCCACGAGACCACGTTCTGCCAGCTCGTCGCGGAGCGCTTGGGGGTTCCGATCAGCCAGGTCTCGATCGTCCATGGCGACACCGACAAGGTGCAGTTCGGCATGGGCACCTACGGCTCGCGCTCCGCGGCCGTCGGTCTCACCGCGATCCTGAAAGCCATGGAGAAGATGGAATCCAAGGCCAAGAAGATTGCGGCGCATGCCCTGGAGGCTTCCGAGGGCGACATCGTCATCGAGAACGGCGAGTTCAAGGTGGCCGGCACCGACAAGGCCATCGCCTTCCCGATGGTCGCGCTCGCGGCCTACACCGCGCACAATCTGCCGGACGGGATGGAGCCGGGCCTGAAGGAAACCGCCTTCTACGACCCGACCAACTTCACCTTCCCGGCCGGCACGTATATCTGCGAGCTCGAGGTCGATGCCGGCACCGGCAAGACGAGTTTCGTCAACTTCGTCGCCGCAGACGATTTCGGCCGGCTGATCAACCCGATGATCGTCGAGGGACAGGTCCATGGCGGCCTCGCCCAGGGCATCGGGCAGGCCCTGCTCGAGCACGCGATCTACGATGCCAATGGCCAGCCGATCACGGCCTCGTTCATGGACTACGCCATGCCGCGCGCCGACGATTTGCCGTCGTTCAACCTCTCCCACACCACGACGCTCTGCCCGGGCAATCCGCTCGGCATCAAGGGTTGCGGTGAGGCCGGCGCGATCGGCGCCTCCGCGGCCGTGATCAACGCGATCACGGATGCGATCGGCAAGAACAATCTGGAAATGCCCGCAACCCCGGACCGGGTGTGGCGCACGATCCACGCGGCCTGACCACCATCGTCATTCCGGGGCGACGCGAAGCGTCGAACCCGGAATCTGGAGCCACGAATTCAACCTCGAGATTCCGGGTCTGCGCCTGCGGCGCATCCCGGAATGACAGAGCAAAGATTTCAGGAGCAACAAAGATGTACCAGACCACCTATCATCGCGCTTCCTCGATCGACGAAGCCGCCAGCCTGTTCGGCAAGAGCAGCGAGGCGAAATTCCTCGCCGGTGGCCAGACGCTGCTGCCGGTGATGAAGCAGCGCCTCGCCAGCCCCTCCGACGTGATCGATCTCGGCAAGATCAAGGAGCTGATCGGCATCGAGGCCTCCGGCGACACGCTGACCGTCAAGGCCGCCACGCCGCATTATGACGTCGCGACCAGCGACACCGTGAAGAAGGCGATTCCGGCGCTGGCCTATCTCGCCTCGCTGATCGGTGACCCCGCCGTGCGCTACCGCGGCACGATCGGCGGCTCGCTCGCGAACAACGACCCCGCCGCGGATTATCCGGCCGCGACGCTCGCGCTCGGCGCCACCGTGAAGACCAACAAGCGTTCGATCTCGGCGGAGGATTTCTTCAAGGGCCTGTTCACGACGGCGCTCGAGGACGGCGAGATCATCACCGCCGTCTCGTTCCCGGTTCCTGCAAAAGCGGGCTACGCAAAATTCCCGCATCCGGCCTCGCGCTTTGCGCTGACCGGCGTGTTCGTCGCCAAGACCAAGTCGGGCGATGTCCGCGTTGCCGCGACCGGCGCCTCGCAGAGCGGCGTGATGCGGGTGCCCGCGATCGAGGCCGCGCTGAAGGCGAACTGGTCGCCGTCGGCGATTGATGGCGTGAGCATTTCGGCAAGCAATTTGCTGGCGGACATTCACGGCACGTCGGAGTACCGCGCCAACTTGATCAAGGTGATGGCGCAGCGTGCGGTGGCGGCCGCAGGTTGACGATCGCGCTTTAGCGCCTCAACGCAAATTTTCCGCGGCGCGCACTTCAGTGCGCGCCGCTTTTATTTTGGCCATGCGTCACGAAAACCGCTTGCCTCGCTGACGTGAAGGCGGGAAAAGTTAATCGGTCAATTAACTCGCCCACAGAGGAACGTCCCAGGCCATTGCCGAACCATCGGCAATTCGCCTGCGACCCGAGGAAACAACAACGTGCTCGATAAATCAGCCCAAGAAAAATCAGAAGGCTCCTCAATCCGCACCTCCGGCCCGCTCTCGGGCTTCCGCATCGTCGAATTCGCCGGCATCGGCCCGGGCCCGTTCGCCTGCATGATGCTGGCCGACATGGGCGCCGACGTCGTCACGCTCGACCGTGTCGGCGCCAGGAAGAGCATGAAGTCGGTGGCGGGGCGCGGCCGCAAGGTGATCGAGCTCGATCTCAAGGACAAGGCGGCAATCGCGGAGGTGCTCGACCTGCTTGCGAATGCCGACGCGCTGGTCGAAGGCTTTCGTCCCGGCGTGATGGAACGGCTCGGGCTCGGCCCCGAAATCGTGCTCGCGCGTAATCCAAAGCTCGTCTACGGCCGCATGACCGGCTGGGGCCAGGAAGGCCCGCTCGCCAGCGCCGCCGGCCACGACATCAACTACATCTCCATCACCGGTGCGCTCGCCGCGATCGGCACCAAAGAAGCGCCGGTGCCGCCGCTCAATCTGGTCGGCGATTTCGGCGGCGGCGCGCTCTATCTCGTCGTCGGCGTGCTCGCCGCGCTTCTGGAAGCATCGAGGTCGGGCAAGGGTCAGGTTGTCGACGCCGCGATGTGCGACGGCGCGGCCTCGCTGATGTCGTTCTTCTTCGACATGACCACGATCGGCCGCTGGACCGAAGGCCGCAACCAGAATTTCCTCGACGGCGGTGCGCATTTCTATGGCGTCTATGAATGCGCCTGCGGCCATTTCGTCTCGATCGGCTCGATCGAGCCGCAGTTCTACGCGCTGCTGCGCCAGCATGCCGGCCTGACCGACGCCGATTTCGACGCGCAGATGGACCGCCAGGCCTGGCCGGCGCTGAAGCAAAAGCTGCAAGCGGTCTTCAAGAGCAAGACGCGCGAGGACTGGTGCAAGATCATGGAAGGCACCGACATCTGCTTCGCACCGGTGCTGACCATGTCGGAAGCGACCGAGCATCCACACATGATCGCCCGACAGGTGTTCGTCGAACGCCACGGCGTGAAACAGCCCGCGCCGGCGCCGCGATTCTCACGCACGCCGTCCGCGGTTCGCGAGCCGGAGGGAGCGGAGATCGGGGCAGTGATGAAGGCGTGGAAGAGGTAGAAGCTCCAAATCCCCTGTCGTCCCGGCGAAGGCCGGGACCCATAACCACCGAACATGGTTTGGCGAAGACTCGGAGTTAGCAGCTCGCGCCACAACCTCTCCCTGGGGTTATGGGTCCCGGCCTTCGCCCTAGGGCATGCACATATCTGGTGCGGCGGATTGACTCGGACGGGGCTTGGGGGATTCCAGAATCGGGAAATCGTGTGATTTCTATTGCGGCACTTCTGTTGGATGGAGGTGCCGATGCTGTCACAGATCGACTGGACGTTGGGCCGGTTCGGGGATCGTCGCCTCGATAAAGGGGGGCGGCGCTTGTCGGACGCATGGTCGCGGGCAAGGATGTGTGCCTGCGACGCCTTTCCAGGGGTGACCGTGCTCTGGAGGTGCGGTTCAATCGCTTCCTCGGCCACGACAAGGTGACAGTGGAACGGATCATCGAAAGCTGGAGTGAAAGCACGGTTGCGGCGGTCGCGGACCGCCATGTGCTGGCGATCCAGGATACCAGCGAAATCCACTTCAACACCACGTCGCAACGCCGGCGCGGGCTCGGGGAAATCGGCAGGGGCAACCAGCATGGCGTACTGCTGCATCCGCTGCTGGCGGTGGATGCCGACAATGGCAACTGCCTCGGACTTCTGAGCGGCGAAGTATGGACCCGCGAGGGGCGCCGGACCGTCTCACATGATAGCCGCGACCTCTCGGACAAGGAGTCGCAACGCTGGATCACCACCGCCGTTGCGGCCAAGCCGCTGCTTGCCGATGCCGCCATGGTGACGCTGCTTGGCGACCGCGAGAGCGACATCTTTGCTCTTTATGCCAGTGCAGCCGAGCAGCACTTCCACGTGATCGCTCGCAGCATGCATGATCGCAAGCTGGCTGACGAGACCGGCTTGTACGCAACCATCGACGCCAGGGCAGCGGTTCAGCGTCGCACCATCCAGTTGCCTGCGCGCGCACAACGGCCCGCACGTCAGGCCGATCTCGAACTTCGCTTCGGCGTGATCGAGCTTGCCCGGCCCCAGAGCAAGTTCCTGCGCCATTTGCCGAAAAGCTTGCGTTTGGCCGTCGTCGACGCCCGCGAGATCAACGCCGCTCCCGACGTCGAGCCGCTACACTGGTGTCTTCTCACCTCTCACGAGGTCGCCAGTGCAGACAATGCCTGGCGGATCGTCGGGTGGTACAAGCAGCGCTGGATCATTGAGCAGTTCTTCCGCGTCCTCAAGACACAGGGCTTCAGGCTCGAAGATAGCCAAATCGGCATCGCCGACCGGCTTCTCAAATTGGTCGCTATCGCTGCCAAGGCCGCGGTTATTACCATCCAGCTTCTGCAAGCGCGCAACGGCGGTCGGCAGACCGTCTCGACGGCCTTCAACGCCAATGAAGTCGCCACTTTAACGGCCCTCAATCAGCAGTTCGAAGCCAGAACCAAGCGGCTGAAGAACCCACATCCGCCCGACACCCTCGCTTGGGCCGCCTGGATCATCGGTCGTCTCGGAGGATGGGATGGCTACCCATCCTCCAAACCACCCGGTCCCATCACCTTCAAAAACGGCCTCGAATACTTCAACGCCGTCGCTGCTGGATGGAGCCTCAAAGATATGTGCATGCCCTAGGGCCTTCGCCGGGACGACACCGGTTGTGATGCAACAGTGTGCCCAACAATGGCAGCTTACGCCGCATTCCCCACCTTCAACACCCCGCGCCGGATCTGATCCTCCTCGATCGACTCGAACAGCGCCTTGAAGTTGCCCTCGCCAAAACCGTCGTCGCCCTTGCGCTGGATGAACTCGAAGAAGATCGGGCCGATCGCGTTGGCGGAGAAGATCTGAAGCAGCACCTTGGTCTGGCCGCCATCGACCACACCTTCGCCGTCGATCAGGATGCCGTTGGTCTTGAGCCGGGCAACGTCCTCGCCGTGCTTGGGCAGGCGCGCGTCGATCCGCTCGAAATAAGTGTCGGGCGGCGCCGGCATGAAGGGAAGGCCGGCTTCGCGCAGGCCTTCAATGGTCTGGTGGATGTCGCGGCAGCCGCAGGCGATGTGCTGGATGCCTTCGCCGCGATAGATCTTGAGATACTCCTCGATCTGGCCGGAATCGCCGGCGTCCTCGTTGATCGGAATCCGGATCTTGCCGTCGGGGCTGGTCAGCGCACGCGAGAACAGGCCGGAGGCGCGGCCCTCGATGTCGAAGAAGCGGATCTGGCGGAAGTTGAACAGCTTTTGGTAGAAGCCCGTCCACACATCCATGCGGCCGCGATGGACATTGTGGGTGAGGTGATCGAGATAGAACAGGCCCGCGCCGGCGGGCTGCGGATTGTGCGCGCCCAGCCATTCGAACTCGTCATCGTAGGCAGAACCCTTGACGCCGTAGCGATCGACGAAATAGAGCAGGCTGCCGCCGATGCCCTTGATCGCGGGCACATCGAGCGTCTTCTGCGCCGATGATGCGTCCGCAGGCTCCGCCCCGAGCGAAAGTGCGCGGTCGTAGGCCGCCTTCGCATCGACCACGCGAAACGCCATCGACGGCGCGCAGGGACCATGTGCGGCGACGAAGTCGAAGCCGTGGGTGCCGGGCTCCTCGTTGACGAGATAGTTGATGTCGCCCTGGCGATAGACCGTGATTGTCTTGGTCTTGTGGCGCGCGACGGGCGCATAGCCCATCAGCTTGAACAGCGCGTGCAGCTCTTCGGGATTGGGATGCGCATATTCGACGAACTCGAACCCGTCGGTGCCCATCGGATTGTCGGCGCTGATGGTGGCCGGCGGTGCATCGTGCGGAAACGGACCCATGGTGCTCTCCAATTGCTGCTGCCATGAACTATCCTTCACCGGCCATGCAATGAGCGTGCAAACGGGACGCATTTCGGCTATCATATGCACGATCCGTGCATGAAATGGACAAGCGACGCATGATCTCGGTAGACGCCTTCGACCTCAAGATCCTGAGCGCGCTCCAGGATGACGGCCGCCTCACCAACCAGGAGCTCGCCGAGCTCGCGGGCCTGTCGGCCTCGCAATGCTCGCGCCGGCGGATGCGGCTGGAGGAGGAGAAGGTGATCGCGGGCTATCACGCCGATCTCTCCAGCGAGGCGCTCGGCTTCGGCGTCATCGCCTTCATCCAGGTGACGCTCGCCACCCACTCACCGGACAATTCCAAGCGCTTCCGCACGCTGGTCAACCGCATCGACGAGATCCAGGAGGCCTACTCGCTGACGGGCGATGCCGACTACGTGCTCAAGGCCGTGCTGCGCGATTTGAAGGGGCTCTCCAACCTCGTCAACGACGTCTTGATGCCGCACCAGAGCGTGGCGCATGTGCGTTCATCGATCGTGCTTGACAGGTTGAAGGAGAGCACGCGGTTGCCGCTGAGGGAGCCGAAGGTTGGCTGAAATCGAGGGAACTACGCCATTCGCGCTTCACGCGCCGTCTGCGATGATCAAGCCAGTCTGCGGAGATTGAGCCATGGCCCTCCAGCTTCGACCGAACTGCGAATATTGCGACCGCGACCTGCCGCCTGATGCAACGGACGCGCGGATCTGCTCCTATGAATGCACGTTCTGTGCGGATTGCGTCGAGACGAAACTGTCCAACGTCTGCCCCAACTGCGGCGGCGGCTTTGCGCCGCGCCCGATCCGCCCCACGCAAGAGTGGCGGGCGGGCGTCTGCACGACCAAGCAGGCGCCGTCGGACAAGCGCGTGCATTTGAAGTACAGCGTGGAGGATGTCGCCGCACATTGCGCGAGGATCAAAGACGTGGCACCGGAGAGACGGTGAACTGCTCCCACATCGTCGAACCCGTAGGGTGGGCAAAGCGAAGCGTGCCCACCGCCCGCGCAATTGTAGAAGAGTGGTGGGCACGGCGCTAACGCGCCTTTGCCCACCCTACGAAGTCGGAGCGTGCCGCGCCCTACTCCACCGCCAAAATCGTCCCCTCAACCTCCCCGAACCCGACCCGATAACCGTTGCCCTGGCACCAGCCGCGCATGACGAGGCTGTCGCCATCTTCCAGGAACGATCGCTTGACGCCCCCGGGCAGTTCGACCGGCTCGGTGCCGTTCCAGCTGATCTCCAAAAGGCTGCCGCGCTGGTTCTTCTCCGGGCCGGAGATGGTGCCGCTGCCGAGGAGATCGCCGACATTCATCGCGCAGCCCGAGGAGGCGTGGTGCATGAGCTGCTGCACCGAGGACCAGTACATATACTTGAAATTGGTGCGGCTGATGCTCGTTGGCGCGTTCGCGCTGCCGGGCCGCAACGAAACATCGAGCTCGATGCTGTAATTCCGCGGCTTGTCCTGCCTGAGATAGGCGAGCGGCACCGGCTCCTGCTCCGGCCCCTTCAGCCGGAACGGCTCCAGCGCCTCGCGCGTCACCACCCATGGGCTGATCGAGGTCGCAAAGGCTTTTGCAAGGAACGGCCCGAGCGGCACATATTCCCATTGCTGGATGTCGCGCGCGCTCCAGTCATTGAGCAGCACGAAGCCGAAGATCATCTCCTCGGCCTGCTGCTCCGTCAGCATGCCGCCCATCGGCGAGGGCTGGCCGACCACCACGCCCATCTCCAGCTCGAAATCGAGCCGCTTGCAGGGCCCGAAGCTCGGCACATCTACGTTCGGGGGCTTCAGCTGCCCGCGCGGCCGCTTCACCTTGGTGCCTGACACCACGACGGTCGAGGCGCGGCCGTTATAGGCGATCGGCATGTGCAGCCAGTTCGGCTGCAGCGCATTGTCCTTGCCGCGGAACATCACGCCGACATTGGTGGCGTGCTCTTTCGACGAATAGAAATCGGTGTAGCCGGAGACCGCGAACGGCAGATGCAGTCTTGCATCCCGCATCGGCACCATCGCTTGCTTGCGCAGCTCCTCATTGTCGCGCAGCTCCGGATTATCGTGGCGCAGCAGCTCGCTGATCCGCGCGCGCGTCTTCGTCCAGACTTTTGGTCCCAGCGCCATGAATGCATTGAGCGAGGATACGGCGAACACGCCGAGCGGGCCGACATCGAGCCGCGAGTCCTGCTCTAGCTCCCAGAGATCGAGCACATAATCGCCGATCGCGACACCGACGCGCTGCGTCGGATTGGCCGCCGTCGAGAACACGCCGTAGGGCAGGTTCTGGATCGGGAAGTCGGAGGCGGGATCGACGTCGATGAAGGAGCGAAGGCTGGGGTCGTTGGGTTGGGGCACACGAGTCTCCAATCAGATAGTCGTCATGCCCGGGCTTGACCCGGGCATCCATCATTTCGAAGAGGGATGGATCGCCGGGTCAAGCCCGGCGATGACGAGCAACAAAACATCACGGCCTATTCGGGTCGAACCGCTTCTCCAGGCCCTTCCAGCAATCCGCGTAATCGTCCTGCAGCGTCGACGAATTCGCGGCATGTGCGGTGACGCGCTGCGGGTAGCGGGTCTCGAACATGAAGGCCATGGTGCCGGTCAGCTTCACCGGTTTCAGCTCACCATTGCTGGCGTGCTCGAAGGCGTCGCGGTCGGGGCCATGCGGCAGCATGCAATTGTGCAGGCTGATGCCGCCCGGCACGAAGCCTTGCGGCTTGGCGTCGTAGACGCCGTAGATCAGGCCCATGAACTCGCTCATGATGTTCATGTGATACCAGGGCGGGCGGAAGGTGTTGTCGGCGACCGTCCAGCGCTCGGGGAAGATCACGAAGTCGATGTTCGCGGTCCCGGCGGTCTCCGACGGCGAGGTCAGCACCGTGAAGATCGAGGGATCGGGATGATCGAAGCCGATCGCGCCGACCGGCGAGAAGGTGCGCAGATCGTATTTGTAGGGCGCGTAATTGCCATGCCAGGCGACCACGTCGATCGGCGAATGGGCGAGCTGCGTCTTGAACAGCGCGCCGCCCCATTTCACGAACAGCTCGGTCGGCGTGTCCTTGTCCTCGTAGTGAGCAACCGGGGTCAGGAAGTCGCGCGCATTGGCAAGGCAGTTGGCACCGATCGGCCCGCGCTCCGGGAGCGTGAAGGCGCCGCCATAGTTTTCGCAGAGATAGCCGCGCGCCGGCCCGTTCACAATCTCGACGCGGAATTTCACGCCGCGCGGGATCACCACGATCTCGCCGGGCTCGGCGTCGATGCGGCCGAACTCGGTGACAAGGCGCAGATTGCCTTGCTGGAGCACGAACATCAGCTCGCCGTCGGCATTGTAGAAATGCTGGTCCACCATCGACTTGGTGATGAGATAGACATGCGCGGCCATGCCGGCCTGCGTGTTGACGTCGCCGGCCGTCGTCATGGTCTGCACACCCTGGAGGAAGGTCATATCCTCCTTCGGGATCGGCGCCGGGTCCCAGCGCAGCTGCGCGATCGGCAGATCGTTCTCATGGCACGGCGCCGAGCGCCACAGGCCGGCATCGGCCTTCTCGAACCGGCCGGAGTGCTTCACCGACGGGCGGATGCGGTACAGCCAGGAGCGCTCGTTGGTGCCGCGCGGCGCGGTGAAGGGCGAGCCGGACAGCTGCTCGGCATAGAGCCCATAGGCGCAGCGCTGCGGCGAGTTGCGCCCGATCGGCAGCGCGCCCGGCAGCGCTTCCGTCTCAAAGCTGTTGCCGAAGCCGGACATGTAGCCCGGCGTGACCTGCGCCGAGCTGCGGATGATCTGATCGGGCGAGGTGTTGATGTTCATGTCTATCCTCCTCCTTGCAGGGCGGCCCACATCTCCTGGTCGCGCTTGTCGGTCCAGATCACGGGGTCGTCGATCCCTGATGCTTCGTCATAAGCACGCGACACGTTGAACGGCAGGCAGTGCTCGTAGATGGCGAAGCTGTGGAATTTCGGGTCCATCACTTCGCGCGTCGCGGCCATCGATTCCTTCAGCGTGCGCCCCTTGGCGACAGAGATTTCGGCGGCGCCATAGAGCGAGGTGACGAAGTCGCGTGTCATTGCGATGGCTTCGCGCACAGTCGCTGTACCCTTCAGCGCGTCGCCGCGGCCGGGCGCGATCGCCTTGGGATTGAAATTGCGGATCTCGTTCAGCGTCATCGGCCATTCGCGCAAATGCGCGTCGCCGCAATAGCAGGCCGAGTGATATTCGATGAGATCGCCCGAGAACATCACCTCCGCGTCCGGCACCCACGCGACGATATCGCCGGAGGTGTGGCCGGCGCCAAGCTGCATCAGCCGCACCTCGCGCTTGCCGAGATAAATCGACATCTCGCCTTCGAAGGTGAGCGTCGGCCAGGTCAGGCCGGGAATGCTTTGCGCGTCCTGGAACAGGCGCGGGAAGCGGCCGTATTCGGAATCCCAATCCTGCTGGCCGCGCTCCGCGATCAGCCGGTGGGTCTCCTGCGAGGCCACGATGCCCTGCGCCTTGTAGGCGGACGCCCCTAGCACGCGCACGGCGTGGTAATGCGACAGCACGACATATTTGATCGGCTTGTCGGTGACGGTGCGCACGCGCTCGATCACCTTGTTCGCCATCGCCGGCGTCGCCTGCGCATCGAACACGAGACAGCCGTCATCGCCGACGATGATCGCGGTGTTCGGATCGCCCTCGGCGGTGAATGCATAGAGATCGGGGCCGATCTCGGAGAAGGTGATCTTCTTCTCGGAGAGATCGCCGGTGGATGCGAAGTTCTTCGCCATCAATTCATCCTTTGAGAGCTTGCTATTGTTGTTGCTGCTGTTGCTGCTGGCCGTCGATCATGCGGCGCCTGGCCAGCACGATCGCTTCCCGCAGCAGATCGATATCGCCGATATGGTTGGCAAGGATCAGGACCAGCGCGGCGTCGAAATCGGCGCTCTGCTCGTCCGTGAGCCCGCGATGCGCCTCGACGATGGTGCGGAAGGCATCATCCGGCCGTGCGAAGTTGGAGCTGGTTGAAAGCGGCATGCGGTGACCTCAATTCAAGCCTTCAGCCCGCGACAGCGCCGCCGCAACGCCGGCGCGCGTCGGGTGACGGAAGCGCGCCGCGACATAGCCGTCAGGCCTGAGCAGATAGGCTGTCCCCGGCTCGGCGTCGTAGCGCTTTGCGGCAAGGCCCGCCGGATCGGCCAATCCGCCCTCGCCGCCGATGCGGATATCCTTCACGCCTTCGGGCGTCTCGACCGCCGCGCCATTGCTGAACGACAGCAAGGTGAACTCCGTTCCATCCTCGCGGAACGCATCGGTCAGATAGGCCTGCCCGCCCTCGCGCGTCGCGACCGGCGCATCGGGCATGGAACAACCGGGCTGCGGTCCACCGCGCCACGCATCGGTATCGGGCGATGACAGCGGCGTATCATAGCTGCACGGCACCGAGAGCCGCCCGCCATTGACCATGCGCTTGCCGAACTCCGTCTCCTTGGCCAGCGACAGCACCGCCTTGCGCAGCCGCGCCTCCTGGTGCGAGTTCGGCGCCATGAAATCGGTCGAGCGGGTTGATTCGCGGATGTTCTCGTCCGCCGCCATGCTGCGTTCAGTGTGGTAGCTCTCGAGCAGGCTCGCGGGCGATTTCCCCCGCAGCACGCGGTCGAGCTTCCAGGACAAATTCTCGGCGTCTTCAAGCCCGGAATTGGCGCCACGTGCGCCGAACGGCGAGACCTGATGCGCGGAATCGCCAGCGAACATCACACGGCCATGGATGAAGCGATCCATCCGCCGGCACTGGAATTTGTAGAGCGAGATCCACTCGAATTCGAACTTGTCGTGGCCGAGCATGCGCGCGATCCGCGGCCGCACGTTTTCCGGCTTCTTTTCGACAATTGGATCGGCGTAGCGATTGAGCTGGAGGTCGATGCGCCAGATATCGTCGGGCTGCCGATGCAACAGCGCGGAGCGGCCGGCGTGGAACGGCGGATCGAACCAGAACCAGCGCTCGGTCGGGAATTCCGCGGTCATCTTGACGTCGGCGATCAGGAACTGGTCCTCGAACACCTGGCCGGCGAAGTCGGCGCCGACCATCTGCCGCAACGAGGACCGCGCGCCGTCACAGGCGATGACGTATTGCGCATGCAGGCGATAGGCGCCCTCGGGCGTCTCGATCGTCAGCGCAACGGAATCGTTGCGGCTCTCCAGCGCCGTCACCTTGTTGCGCCAGCGCAGGTCGATCCCGGGAAGATCCTGCACGCGATCGACCAGATAGGCCTCGGCGTAATATTGCTGAAGGTTGATGAAGGCCGGCCGCTTGTGGCCGTCCTCGGGCAGCAGGTTGAACTGATAGAGCTGCTGTTCGCCGTGGAAAATGCGGCCGACGCTCCACACCACGCCCTTCTCGACCATGCGGTCGCCGACGCCGAGGCGGTCCCAATATTCCAGCGAACGCTTCGAGAAGCAGATCGCGCGCGAGCCTTCGCCGATGCGGTCGGCATCGTCCAGAAGAATGACGCGCTGGCCGCGCTGGGCGAGGTCGATCGCCAGCGACAGCCCGACCGGGCCCGCGCCGACCACCACGACCGCGTGCTCGGCCGGGCTCTGGCCCGGGCGATCCTGATCGGGGTGGCGACGATAACCGAACTGGGTCTTCGCCTGATAGGTTTTGGCCTGCTGGGTCTTGGCCTGCGCCATGCGCTAACCTCGGCTCTGGTCAGGGGAGGACTAATCTGCTAGATAGTCTCACGTGCAACTATTTTGGACCGGAGCCGGCCGGCCGTCAACTGGAATTCGGAGCGCATTCTTGGCGAGGACATCAGACACCGCGCTGAAGACGCGAGAAACAAGCGAGGCATTGCCGAGAGCAAAGGCGCGGCTCGACCTGTTCAGGTTTGTGCCGTTCCGCCTCAACCGGCTCGCCGCGGAAGTCAGTTCCGCGCTCGCGGTCGAATATCAGGAGCGCCACGGCCTCGACATTCCGGCCTGGCGCGTGATTGCGACGCTCGGCTTCCGCAACGATGCATGTAGCGCGCAATACATCTCGCAATGCACCCGCACGCACAAATCGACCATCAGCCGCGCAGTGACGACGCTGCTGCATCAAGACCTGATCGAGCGCGTCGAGAACGAGGCTGACCGCCGCGAATTCCGCCTGCAACTGACCAGGAAGGGCCGCGCACTCTACGAGGAGCTCTTTCCGCAGTTGTTGCGGCGGGAGGATGAGATCCTCGCCTGCCTGTCGGCGCAGGAACGCAAGCAATTGTCGGCGCTACTTGGCAAAATCGAGCAGAGCCTCGACCTGATCCAGACCAGCGAAGAGGCGGACGCGAAAGAGGCGTATTAGGGCGCGTACCCATAGAGGCGCAGACGTTGGCTTTTGGGGGTCCGGTTGAGAAAGCTTGGTAGGCCCGTGACGGCAGTTGCGCATATTGCGATGCTACTTGTGGCGTTTGCTGCAACTCGCGCATACGCCGCTGACATTGGTTATCTGGCTTCCCCCGGAGTCGCTGCAAACGAGTTTCCCTCACCGCAGCGCCCTGTTGCACGGATCGTCAGCCCACGCCGCTCCGCCGAAGAGCACCGCGACGCCCTCAATGAGGCCGGTCAAATCGCACGTGTTCTCGAACTGAAACCAGGTATGACAGTCGGCGACATTGGAGCAGGCAGCGGCTACCACACGGTCAGGCTCTCGCGCCTCGTCGGACCCGCCGGCTCTGTCATTGCCCAGGACGTCACGCGGGATTACCTCATCGAACTCGCCAGGCGAACAGTCCTTCTGAAGTTGACGAACGTTCAATTCGCGCTCGGCGAACCGCACGACCCGCGTCTGCCCGCTTCCTCGCTGGATGCCGCAATCCTTGTGCATATGTATCACGAGATAGCCCAACCCTATGCCTTCCTCTACAATCTCGCGCCCGCCTTGAAGCAGGGTGCGCGGGTCGGAATTGTCGATCTTGAGCTTCCGACGTCGAAGCATGGCACGCCAATTGAGCTCTTGCGCTGCGAATTGACCGCCGTCGGCTATCGCGAGATCGCCACATATAAGCTCGCAGGGGACGGAGGATACCTGGCGACATTCTCTCCTCCGGAGGTAGCGGCTCGAAAATCTCCCCGCGATATCGTTGCTTGTCGGGATCCTTCCGGCGCTCGTTGACACCACGCCCGCCGTCCGTCTCAGAGGCTGAACATGTCCGAAGAAGAGGTCAGACCGGACGTTGCCGGCTGAGGCTCACACCAGGGCTTTTGCCCCGAAGCCGACCTGGCTGCGACCGCGGTGGTTGCCAATTCCAACGGTGCTCGCGTATCTATTCCGTGCAGGATCATAGAGCGTGAGTAATTCAAATGACGATGGAATTCAGAGGCGCGAGCGGCGAGGGATTTGCTACAATAACCCGAGACGGTCGCGTGCTGGATTCGTGGTTTCTTCGGCTGCGCTTGACCGCGGAAGCGGACAAGGTAGCAACGGCGCCGCTGACCAAGCAGGAGATCGTAAGATCGTTAGGTGGTTCGGCAGATGGATATGCGCGATTCGACAGTATTCGCGACGTCGACATCGTTCCAATCCATACCCAAATTGAGTCCCTGGCATCCGCGCCGACTGGCGTGCACGACTCGTATCTTCGACTCCATCTGCTGAGCCACCGGCTCGTCCAGCCCAATTGCCTGAACCTTGAAGGAATTTTCAGCCTGTTACCCAGCAACGCTTGGACGACTCTCGGTCCCTGCGAGTACTCTCGTGTGCCACAAGCGCGAATGGAGGCACGAAAGCGCGACCTCGCGTTCGAGGTGACCGCCGTCGACAAGTTCCCGCGCATGACCGATTATGTGACGCCAGCAGACGTGAGAATTGCAGATGCCGCTCGTGTAAGGCTCGGAGCTTACCTCGCACCGGGCACGACCGTCATGCATGAGGGCTTTTGCAATTTCAATGCAGGCACGCTTGGTCCCTGTATGGTCGAAGGTCGGATAAGCGCAGGTGTGGTTGTTGGTCGTGGCAGCGACGTTGGTGGCGGGGCGTCGATCATGGGCACCCTGTCCGGCGGAGGGAAAGAAAGGATTACAGTTGGCGAGCGCTGCTTGATCGGAGCGAACGCAGGTATCGGCATTTCATTGGGTGATGATTGCGTCGTCGAAGCAGGCTGCTATGTCACAGCGGGTGCCCGCATTCTTCTGGAAGATGGCCGAGTCGTGAAAGCTAAAGAACTCTCGGGCCAGAAGGGCCTTCTATTTCGGCGCAATTCCCAAAGCGGCGCCCTTGAGGCAACCCGGCGCGCGCCAAATTGGGACGGCCTCAACGCGCAGCTTCACGGTTAGGCAGCTAACTCTAGGCTAGGAGTCACCGGCGACGAGCGTGGCGCGCCAGCGATGTCGCCTTGTGGCCCGACCAGGACCTCCGGCGGTGCTCGTTTGCGCGCTGCTTTCAGGAGCACAGCGGACATCAGGCCCGCCCGATCTGAGCCGCGCCTAGGACTTAGAAGTACACGCCCCGGATTCCGTCACTTCGCAAACGATCTCGACGGCGGCAAATGCAGCGCCCAGACGTCGACCTTGTCGCTGGCACGCGGATAAATCTCCGTCACGATCGGGTCATGGCCGGGAATGAACCGGTCGGGATGGCCGGCGAGGCGCTCGATCGTCTCCCAGCCGGCCGCCATGTCGCCGACATTGTAGACGATCGGAAACGGGCTCCTGCGCTGGAGATTGGCGTAGTAATGCGCGGCATCGGAGGCGAGCACCACGGGTCCGCGCGCGGTCTCGACCTTCACCACCTGCAAGCCGTCCGAATGACCGCCGACGCGGTGCACGGTCACGCCCGGCGCGATCTCGCCGTCGCCGGAATAGAACGTGACCCGCTCGCCGTAGACATGACGCACCATCTGCGTGACGTGCTCGACCGAGAACGGATGCCGCAGCAGGCCGTTGCACATGCAGCGCCCGGTCGCGTAAGCCATCTCGCGCTCCTGAAGATGGAAGCGCGCGTTCGGGAAGCGATCGAGATTGCCGGCGTGGTCGTAATGCAGATGCGTCACGATAATGTCGCGAAGGCTCGACGCCGCGACGCCAAAACGTTCCAGCGCATCGACCGGATTGAGCGTCAGCTTGCGCGCCCGTGCGCTCGCCTCCTCGGCATTGAAGCCGGTATCGACCAGGATGTCGCGGCCGCCGCCGCGGATCAGCCAGACGAAATAGTCGAGGTCCTGCGCCGCGCTGTCATGCGGATCCGGCGCCAGGAAGTTCATGCTGGGGGTGCGCGGCGACATCGTCGCATAGCGGAGCGCGTAGATTTCGTGGGCGTTTCCCATGGTTTTTGGTCTTTGCTTTTATTTTTCTGAGTGGACGGGACGATCCATCGCAGCAAGCCATCGTCCACCGGAAAGGTCAAACACCGCGCATTGCAACGCAGACTGGCCCATAATGTGAGACCAATCACATTATCGTCGCCATGGCTGTCCTAACATGACTGCCACAATGCCCAACCGGACAGCCTCGAGTGCAATCGTGACCGCCCGTTCATTCCCCTCGCGGCACGCCCCTGCGTCGCGGTCAAATGTCGCGATAACGCCGAATCTGCAAGCGGTTGACGCCCCACTTCCCCGGTTTGATAATGCACATTGCGTAAGTTAAGGTCGCCGCGGCGCAAGCTGGGAACGGCGCCTTTTTGGCTGGACCGCGCTGATTATGAAAATTCGCTTCGTTCTTCTTCTGCCATTGCTGGTTTCGCTCGTCGCGGCCGCGCCATCCTTGGCGGCCGGCGACCGCTATGCGCTGGTCATCGGCAATGCCAAATATCCGGACGCGGACGCCCCGCTCAAGGAACCGCTCAACGACGCGCGCGACGTCGCCGACGAGCTCAAGCGTGACGGCTTTTCCGTCGAAATCGGCGAAAACCTGACCAGCGACGGCATGCGCCGTGCCTTCGACAAGCTCTACGGCAAGATCAAGCCGGGCTCGGTGGCGCTGGTGTTCTTCAGCGGTTTCGGCATCCAGTCGGCCCGCCAGAGCTACATGCTTCCGATCGATGCGCAGATCTGGACCGAATCCGATGTGCGCCGCGACGGTTTCAGCCTCGAGACCGTCCTTGGCGAGCTCAACACCCGCGGCGCCGGGGTCAAGATCGCGCTGATCGACGCCAGCAGGCGCAACCCGTTCGAGCGCAGGTTCCGCAGCTTCTCCGCCGGCCTGACGCCGGTCATCGCGCCGAACGGCACGCTGGTGATGTATTCGGCGGCGCTGGCCTCGGTGGTGTCCGATGCCGGTGGCGAACACAGCCTGTTCGTGCAGGAACTGCTGAAGGAAATCCGCGTCCCCGACCTGATGGCGGAAGAAACGCTGAATCGCACAAAGATGGGCGTCACCCGCGCCTCGCGTGGCGAGCAGGTGCCGTGGATTTCGTCCTCGCTGGCCGAGGATTTCTCCTTCATTCCGGGTGCGAGCGGATCGCGCCCGGCGGCAGCCGCGCAGCCGCCGGCACCTCCGCCGCCCGTGGTCGCAAACAATCCTCCGCCCGCTCCACCGTCGCCGCCTCCGGCACCGAAGCCTCCGGCTGAGACAACCGCCGCGCCAGCCCCGCCGGCTCCGCCAGCTCCGCCAAAGCCGCAGGTGGAGGCCGCTCTGCCCCCGGCGCCGCCGCCCGTGAAGCCGGCCGATCCCGGCCCCGGGCCGAGCACCGATAGCGGCCCGAGCCAGGCCGCATTGGCCGACGACCCGACCGTCAAGAGCCTGACGGCCAAGATCGCCGCCAATCCGGACGACGTAAACGCGCTGTACCGGCGCGGCCAGGTCTATGCCAGCAAGGGGGCCTACGGCCTCGCCATCAAGGATTTCGACGACACGCTGCGGATCAACCCGAAGGACGTCGAGGCGCTGAACAACCGCTGCTGGACCCGCACCGTGGTCGGCGATCTCCAGGCCGCGCTGAAGGATTGCAACGAGGCGTTGCGGCTGCGGCCGAATTTCGTCGATGCGCTGGACAGCCGCGGGCTGGTCAACCTCAAGTCGGGAGCGGTCAAGAACGCCATCGCCGATTTCGACGCGGCGCTGAGGATCAACCCGCGCCTGACGTCCTCGCTGTTTGGCCGGGGGATCGCCAAGCAGCGCAACGGCTCGGCCCAGGAAGGGGCGCTCGACGTCGCCAACGCCAAAGCGATGGATCCGAACATCGTTCAGGAATTCGCAAGTTACGGAGTACGTTGATATTTTTTTGAATTGAGGCCGGTCCGCCTCGAACCCTCGGCGGCCCGGCGAAGACTAATCGGACGGATGCCGCAAGCGGCCTTTTGGGGGCCCTAGTGCAGAATTTTGGAACCGCGCGGACTTGCTGCGCAGGAGGGACTGGCAATGAGATTGGCTGTCAGAGGACTTACCGCGATCCTTTCGATCATCACCATCGGCGCCGCTCTGTCGTTGCCGGTCTCGCCCGCGCGCGCGGGCGACGACGGCAACAGCAAGAACGTCACCGAGGACGAGATCATCCGCGCGCTGGCGCCCGCGCCGAAGAAGCCCCTGACCCGCGGCCTCTCGATCAGCCCGCAGGCCGATCCCGCGCCGAGCGCGACTGAGACCAAGCTGATCCAGTCCGTGCGCGGCCGTTCAACGCGCTCGCTCTCGTCGACCGAGCGCGAGGAGATCGCCTCGGCCGCCAAGGACAAGCCGAACATCGATCTCGAGATCACGTTCGACTACAACTCGGCCAATATCAGCAACAAGTCGCTGGCCTCGGTTCAGGCGCTCGGCCGGGCGCTGACCAGCCCTGAGCTGAAGGGCTCGACCTTCGTCGTCGCGGGCCACACCGACGCCGCCGGCGGCGAGGCCTACAATCAGGACCTGTCGGAGCGTCGCGCGGATTCGATCAAGCGCTACCTCGTCGACAAGTACAGCATCTCGGCGACCGACCTGGTCACCGTGGGCTACGGCAAGAGCAAGCTGAAGGACCCGAACCAGCCGATGGCGGAGGTGAACCGCCGCGTGCAGGTCGTCAACATGGAAAACAAGACCACCGCATCGAAGTGACCACGGCGCAATCCTGTTGAAGTGACAAGTCCTGATGTGGTGTAAAAGCTTGCTTCCGAAGCGCGTCCCGCAGCCTTGCGGGACGCCGCTTCGTTTCAGGGAAATGCTCTCGCAAGGCCCCGCGCGGACGGCCGCGAGCCAGGCCAGGATGATCCGGCGATGAAGATCTCCGAATATCTCAAGCCTGCCGGAACCGTCCTGTTCATCGTTGTGCTCGGCGTCGGCTATTATCTGTTCGAGCATCGGCATCGCCCCGAGGCGAAGGACACGCCGGGTGAGGCGCTCGTCATCGTGACGAAGTCGACCAACGCCTGCTTCTCCGACCTCGTACGGGTGACCGGCTTCTTCGTGCCGCGGCGCGAGGCCGTGGTCGTCGCCGACCAGGAAGGATCCAGGGTCACCGACGTCTTCGTCACCGAAGGCGCCATCGTCACCGAGAACCAGGAGCTGGCGCGCCTGACCGCGCCGCCGCAAATTCCGGGGCAGCCGCAACGACCCGGCGCGCAGGGCCCGATTTCGTTGAAGGCGCCCGCCCCGGGCCTCGTCACCGAAGTCCGCACCATCGTCGGCGCGCCGGCCTCGCCGCAGGCGGGTCCGATGTTCCGCATCGCCGTCAACAACGAGATCGAGCTGGATGCGCAGGTTCCGGCCGTTCACATGCCCAAGCTCAGCGCCGGCGCCACCGTCCGCATCAGCCGCGACGACGCGCCCGACCTGATCGGGCGGGTCCGGCTGGTTGCGCCGGAAATCGACCGCACCACGCAGCTCGGCCGCGTCCGCATCAGCGTCACCAACAATCCCTCGCTGAAGATCGGCACGTTCGCCCGCGCCTCCATCGACGCCAAGCGAAGCTGCGGCGTCGCGGTTCCCAAGACCGCGATCGACCATCTCACGGTGCAGGTCGTCAAGGGCAACACGATCGAGACGCGGAGGGTGCGGGTCGGATTGACGTCCGACAGCGCAACGGAAATCCTGGAAGGGCTCGAGGTCGGCGAAATCGTCGTGGCCGACGCCGGCTCTTCGCTCCATGACGGCGACCAGATCAAGACAATGTTCGCCGATGAACTCGATCGCACGCGGGTACGCTGATGGCTCTTAATATCTCCGCATGGTCGATCCGCCATCCGCTGCCGTCGGTGGTCTTTTCGATCATCCTGCTGATCCTCGGCTGGGTCTCCTTCACCAAGCTCGCGGTGACGCGGCTGCCTTCGGCCGACATTCCCGTGATCTCGGTCGCGGTGTCGCAGTTCGGCGCGGCGCCCGCGGAGCTCGAATCCCAGGTCACCAAGACGGTTGAAGACGCGGTCTCCGGCGTCGAGGGTGTGCGGCACATCAACTCGTCGATCACCGACGGCCTGTCGGTCACCACCATCCAGTTCGCGCTGGAGACCAATACCGACCGCGCGCTCAACGACGTCAAGGACGCGGTGACGCGCGTCCGCTCCAACCTACCGCAGAACGTCACCGAGCCGCTGATCCAGCGCGTCGACGTCATCGGCCTGCCGATCGTCACCTATGCCGCGATCTCGCCCGGCAAGACGCCGGAGCAGCTGTCTTATTTCGTCGACGACGTGGTCAAGCGCGCGCTGCAAGGCGTGCGCGGCGTCGCCCAGGTCGAGCGCATCGGCGGTGTCGAGCGCGAGATCCTGGTCTCGCTCGATCCCGACCGCATGCAGGCGATGGGGCTGACCGCCGTCAATGTCAGCCAGAGCCTGCGCGGCACCAATGTCGACGTCGCCGGCGGCCGCGCCGAGATCGGCAAGAACGACCAGGCCATCCGCACGCTGGCCGGCGCCAAGACGCTGAGCGACCTCGCTGGCACCATGATCCCGCTGTTCGGCGGCGGCGAGGTCCGGCTCGACGATCTCGGCACCGTCACCGACACCATCGCCGACCGCCGCACCTTCGCCCGCTTCAACGGCGAGCCGGTGGTCGCGCTCGGCATCAAACGCTCCAAGGGCGCCAGCGACGTGAAGGTGGCAGAGGCCGTGGAGAAGCGTATCGAAGCGCTGAAAGCCGCCTACCCCGACGTCGACCTCAAGCTGATCGACACCTCGGTCGAATACACCAAGGGCAATTACCACGCGGCGATCTCGACCCTGTTCGAGGGCGCCATCCTCGCCGTCGTCATCGTGCTGCTGTTCCTGCGCGACCTGCGCGCCACCGTCATCGCCGCGATCTCGCTGCCGCTGTCGATCTTCCCGGCGTTCTGGGCGATGGACCTGCTCGGCTTCTCGCTGAACCTCGTCAGCTTCCTCGCCATCACGCTGTCGACGGGCATTCTGGTCGACGACGCCATCGTCGAGATCGAGAACATCGTCCGGCACATGAACATGGGCAAGTCGCCCTATCGTGCCGCGCTGGAAGCCGCCGACGAGATCGGCCTCGCGGTGATCGCGATTTCGCTGACGATCATCGCGATCTTCGCGCCGGCGAGCTTCATGTCGGGCATCGCCGGACAGTTCTTCAAGCAGTTCGGTATCACCGTCTCGGTGCAGGTGTTCTTCTCGCTGCTCGCCGCGCGCTTCGTCACGCCGGTGCTGGCCGCCTATTTCCTCAAGCACCATACCCATGAGGAGCCGCCGCCCGGCCGCGTGCTGCGGTCCTACCACCGGATCGTGGCCTGGTCGGTGAAGCACTATTTCATCACGGTGCTGATCGGCTTCGGCGTCTTCGCCGCCTCGATCTGGAGCATCACGCTGCTGCCGCAAGGCTTCCTGCCGGCGCAGGACAGCGCGCGTTCGCTGCTTGCCCTCGAGCTGCCGCCGGGCACCCAGCTCGCCTACACCGAGAAGGTCACCGAGGACATCGTCGCGCGCCTGCGCAAGCGGCCCGAGGTGAAGAGCATCTTCGTCGATGGCGGGCGCGTTCCACCGGGCACCCAGGAGGTCCGTCGCGCCGCCCTGATCATCAACTACACGCCCAAGGACAGCCGCGACATCACCCAGCGCGAGCTCGAATTCTCGATCAGCCAGGAGCTGGAGAACGTTCCCGACATCCGCTTCTGGTTCCTCGACGAAAACGGCCTGCGCGCCATCTCGCTGGTCGTGACCGGCGTCGACGCCAACATCGTCAACAACGTCGCGAGCGAGCTTGCGACGCAGATGAAGCGGATCCCGACCATCGCCAACGTGATCTCGGAAACCTCGCTGGAGCGGCCCGAGCTGCGCGTCGAGCCGCGGGCCGATCTCGCCGCGCGGCTTGGCGTCTCGACCGAAAGCCTGTCGCAGACCATCCGTGTCGCCACCATCGGCGATGTCGGTCCTGCGCTCGCCAAATTCGACGTCGGTGACCGCCTGGTGCCGATCCGCGTGCAGCTCGAGGACGCCGCGCGCGGCAATCTGAAGACACTGGAGCAATTGCGCGTGCCGCTCGGCGAGCACGGCGAGAAGGGCGGCGTGCCGCTCTCGGTCATCGCCGACGTCAAGCTCGACCAGGGCCCGACCAGCATCAACCGCTACGATCGCGAGCGTCAGGCGACCGTCGCCGCCGACCTCGTCGGCACCGCCGCGCTCGGCGACGCCACCAAGAAGATCGCCGATCTGCCGGTGATGAAGAGCCTGCCGAAGGGCGTTAAGGTGAGCCCCTCCGGCGACGCCGAAAGCCTGAACGAGCTGTCCGACGGCTTCGCCACCGCGATCACGGCGGGCCTGATGATGGTCTACGCCGTGCTGGTGCTGCTGTTCGGAACCTTCCTGCAGCCGATCACCATCCTGTTCTCGCTGCCGCTGTCGATCGGCGGCGCAATCGCGGCGCTGCTGGTCACCGGCAAGCAGCTCACCACGCCGGTGTGGATCGGCATTCTGATGCTGATGGGCATCGTCACCAAGAACGCGATCATGCTGGTGGAATTTGCGATCGAGGCGATCCACGCCGGCAAGGCGCGCGAGGAAGCGATGATCGACGCCGGCATGAAGCGCGCCCGCCCGATCGTGATGACCACGATCGCGATGGCCGCCGGCATGATGCCGAGCGCGCTCGCGGTTGGCGCGGGCGGCGAGTTCCGTTCGCCGATGGCACTTGCGGTGATCGGCGGCCTGATCTTCTCGACCATCCTGTCGCTGGTGTTCGTGCCCGCGATGTTCATGGTGATGGACGACCTCGGCGCCCTGATCTGGCGCTTCGGCAAGCGGCTGATCGTGCACAGCGAGGACACCGCGCCCCCCGATCATCACGGAGCCGCCCCCTCCGGCGCCACGCCGGCGCAGGCAGCGCCGGTGCCGAAGAGCATCGTGCACCCTGCGGCGGAGTAGATCCGCGTTGCTGGCAAGCTTTCCGGAACACCGGTTGGCGCGAGGAAACGTCGGGACGATCGTCGAGGAGCTCGACGACAAGACGGTGCTCGTCGAACTCAGTGACGATGATGGGCGACGATATGCCGTCGCCCCGTGCCTCCGATCAGAGTTCCTTTCGCTGTGGGATATACCTCTACATCGGCAGACCGAATCGCCGCCTGGCACGCCAATAGATCGTCAAACCTGAAAACTCTACTCCACGCCACGACTGTTCTCCCCCAAACAGAAACTCCTATTGGGCAGACAATCGATTTTGCACCGATGAGCGTCGAGAGAACTTGGCTTCGGATTGCAAGAGCAGTGCAGGCAGCATGATCGCGGCATCTCGAAAATCGCAGTTTTATCTTAGTTCCGCGATACCTCTGATCAACCTACGTATTTTTGACCTCCTATTTTGACTTAGATCAACGAACGGACTGGGACAAAGCAGTCCCAATCCCGGCCGTGCGAGTTTTCGCCGAAGTAGCATCGTCAGGCTCGCAAACGTCGATAGGCTACTGCTAGGCGTGGCAGTGTGCGCCACGGTCCAAGCGCAAGGAGGAAGCCATGATAAATCTGAAAGCTCTTGGCGCGGTCGTTATTGCGGCATCCGTCCTGTCCAGTTCTGCTGCACTGGCGCAGGCGGCCCTCTCCAATCCGGACGAATGCCAAGCTGAATTCGCCAGCTGCACGGGTCTTGGAACCGGGAATACCCCCACCGGCTATCGATATGGGCAATCAACTCGGCGAACGGCATATCGCCAGCCGGCGGCGGCGGGCACTACCGTCGGCAGCTGGGGCAATTCCTACGCTGCCATGTCCGGCGAGATGGGCTGGCACGGCAACTGGAACACCTACGCCGCTCGCAACGGCATCGTCTGCCGGCCCGGAACCTATTTCAAGGGTGCTGACGGTCTGCGGCATCTCTGCCAATAGGTCCTCCGCTCCGAGGCAAAATCAGACGGCCCCAAATGGGCCGTCTGTTTCATTCCGGAGAGCGGGTCTCGTCCTGAGTGGGTCAGCATGGAGGCAGGCAGGCGCTTGTCTGCCAGCTGATGACCGCTTCTGGCCCGCAGCCAAACAACGCTCAAGCATTTGCCACGTCCGCTGTCGCTGTCAGCAGTAGGTCGGACATCGGCCTGCGCAGGTCCACACTGCCGCCTTTGACCCGAAGGAGACCTTAAGCTTCGGGCAACTTCAGAATTGGACGGTTTTCGGAAAGCCGTCTGGGAACCAAAACGGCGTGTCCGTCCCCCGTTGCCAGAGTTGCTCGAATTCAATGGCCGTAATGAGATTGAGCGGAATGCTGCGCACGGTCTCGATGAATGGACCTTCCACGAGCGATGGACATCTGTTCCCCTTCCGCTCCTCAAGCGCGATGCTGTTGCGCTCAATGCGACCGTCAGCGAAGACGTCAACCGTGCGCAAGACAACATCCGCTACGGTGTCGACCTCGTAATAGATCCAAGTCGGCTCGTCTGGATGCACGTTAGGATCGGGCCAACGACCACCGTAACACTTGATGCTATTCAGGTCTGGGGTCGAGTGGTTTGTCATTTTCGTCAGCCTTGGCGGTCTCCGGTAGGGGAGGCGCCCTCTGTTATATCCGGCCTGGCCTGTGATGCCTGTTGGCCCAAGGCCGACATGCAGTCATGTCGGCTTCAAAGTCGCCTTCTGAGAGCAAAGCGGACGCGACGAATTTATGAGTGCACGCCCTAGCTGCGCTCTACTCGTTCCGCGCGATCGCGGTCAGCTTGGTCATGTTCCGCAGCAGGATGCGGCCGCGCTGGAGATCGAGGATGGCTTCCTTGCGCCAGGCCTGGAGCTGGCGGTTGACGCTCTCGCGGGCCGCGCCGACGAAAACGCCGAGCTGTTCCTGCGAGATGTGCACCTCGGAGCCGAAATCGGCGGCGAGCGCGCACAGCCGCCGCGCCAGCCGCACCGGCAGCGGTTGCAGCATGGATTCTTCCATGCGCTCGCTCTGCCAGCGGATGCGCTGACAGAGCAGCGCGATGATCTTGATCGCGACCTTAGGCTCCCGCTCGAGGAAGGCGAGGAAATCTTCGCGCCGCAGCACGAACAGCTCGCTGACCTCGCCTGCTGTCGCGTCCGCGGTGCGGCTCTGGCTGTCCAGCACCGCAACCTCGCCGAACAGGTCGCCGGGACCCATGAAGTTCAGCGTCAGCCGGCTGCCGTCGGAGGCGCCGGTCTCGATGCGGACTTGGCCACGGCGCACGCCGAACAGCGCGTCGCCCGGATCACCCTTCTGGAACAGCACCTCGCCGTTCGCCAGATGCTGGGTGTGGCAAAGATTGGACAGCCGCTGGAGCTCGTCCGTGCCGAGATCGGCGAACATCGGGTTCATTTTCAGAATGACCGCAAATTCGGCCTGCTTGCTCATTTCAATTCCCTCGGCAATACCCTTGGAAACATCAACATCATGAACTCACCATGGAGAAGTGTGTCACAAGTCACATAACTTTGCAGCATCCCCTGTTTATTTTTGGCCGCTTGGAGCGGTTTCCCGTCCCGGGATAGACTGACGGGCAATGGCGGGTCATGCGCCCGGCCGGGTTCGACGCCGCTGTCCCTGTTTGGAAAGTCGACATGAGAATAGTGAAATTCGCCGGCGCTGCGGTCGCCGCCGTGATCGCCGTCATCGCACTTCTCCTGGTGATCGGAATCCCGTCGGGTTTCCTGACCGCGACGATTGCGTCGCGGGTCGAGAACGCAACCGGTTACCGCCTGTCGATCGACGGCACCACCAGGATCAGCCTGTGGCCGACGCTGAACGTGACGCTGAACGACCTCACGCTCCAGGACGCCAAGGATCGCAGCGGCATCACGCGCCTGACGATCGACAGCGTGCAGGCCGACATGTCGCTCTCCAGCGCGTGGTCGGGCCGGCCGAAGATCACCGAGCTGGTCATCACCCATCCCGTGCTCTACCAGCCGCTGCTGCGCGAGCGCCTGCCGAACGCCGAAGCGTCGCCCAAGCTGCTCGCGCCTGACATGGATGGCGTGACCATCGAGCGCATCAAGGTCATCGACGGCGAAGTCGCCTTCGCCCGCGTGCGCGACCGCACCGAGAGCCGCATCAGCGCCATCAATGCCGACGCCGTCACCGGCCGCGACCGCAACGTCAACATCACCGGCACTGCGCGCGTCGGCGAGCATCCGACCAAATTCGACATCAAGGCCGTCACGCCCGCACCGCCGACCGATCGGCCGACGATCCCGGTCGATTTCGCCATCGACATGCCCGACGTGCTGAAATCCCAGCTCTCCGGCCATGCCGAGATGCGGCTCAACGGTTCCGTCGTGATGATCAACAGCGTCAATGGCTCGCTTGGCGATGGCGCGTTCAACGGCTGGGCCTCGGTCGACATCGCGAGCAAGCCGCTGGTCAAGGTCGATCTCGACTTCCAGCGGCTGACGATTCCGCTGGCGAAGTCGCCCGACGGTGCATCTGGGCAGCCCTGGAGCAACGCGCCGATCGACGTCTCCGGGCTCAATTATGTCGATGCGCAAATCAGGATATCGGCGAACGAAGCCGTCATCGGCGAGGCGCGCCTTGCGCCGCTCGCACTCGATGCAAAGCTCGCCGGCGGCGTGCTGAAGGCCGGCACCGCCAATCTCGGCGCCTATGGCGGCCAGGTCTCGGGCGAAATGATCCTGGATGCGACCAGCGGCGCACCGAGCTTCGCCATGCATTCCGACCTCACCGGCGTGCGCGCGCTGCCGCTGCTCAAGGGCCTTGCCGAATTCGACCGGATCGACGGCAAGCTGCAAGCCAAGCTCGCACTGCGCAGCGCCGGCACCAGCCAGCGCGCGCTGATGACCAACATGCAGGGCACCGCCTTCGTCAATTTCCAGGACGGCGCCATCCGCGGCATCAATGTCGCGCAGATGATCCGTTCGCTCACGACAGGCACGCTGTCCGGCTGGCAAGAGAACCAGAACCCCAGCCAGGAGCAGAGCACGGATTTGTCGCAGCTCTCCGCCTCCTTCCGCGTCGACAAGGGGCAGGCTGTGACGACCGATCTCAATTTGATCGGGCCGCTGGTGCGCGTGACCGGCGCCGGTACGATCGCACTCGACACCAAGATGATGGGCTTTCGCGTCGAGCCGAAGCTCGTGATGACGACCGAAGGCCAGGGCCGCACCTCCGAGCCGGTCGGCTTCGGCATCCCCGTGATGATCCAGGGCTCCTGGTCGCAGCCGCGGATCTATCCGGACATGGCCGGCATGCTCGACAATCCGGACGCCGCCTATGCCAAGCTGCGCGACATGGGCAAAGGCCTGTTCGGGCCGGACGGCGCCGGGCTCGGCAATATCCTTGGCAATCTCGGGCTCGGCGGCGCCGCGCCGGGTGGCGGTACCGCCCCAGGCAATGCCAATCCGCAAACGCAGCAGCCGGGGCAGAACAATCTGCTCGGCGGCCCGCTGGGCGAGGCGCTCGGCAACCTGATCCAGCAGGGGCTCTCCGGCGGCGCTGCAACCGGCACTGGCACGGGCACCAGCACTGGTGGTACCGGCCGCAGCCGCAGCCTGCCCGCAACGCCGTCGACCCCGGCGCCGCAGGCCTCGCCCGCGTCTCCCGCCCAGGACGACCCGCCGGCCGCACAGCAGGACAGCCAGCCGATGAACGACGTGCTGCGGCAGCTCTTCAATCGGTGATCGACGGAGCTTGCGTCCTGCGACAATTCACCACCCGGCCGGCCCGTCAGGCGTTCCACGGCGGGTAACCACGTCGGCCGCTCCGCCGGTCCCCCGGCCCAAATTGTGGTAGAAGTGCGGTCGGGCCCGTACGGCCCGTAGCGCGCAGCGTCGATGGCGGCGCGAGAGGATCCGGATGGCAGGGGCGACCGACAAGACCAGGTTTCTGCGCGAGGGCTTGTTCGCCAAATACGTCGTCTCCCTCGTCGGCCTCGTCGTGTTCGTGCTCGCCGTCAACGGCGCGATGGAGACCTGGATCTCCTACCGCGCCACCAAGACACAGCTGACCGACGGTCTGGAGGACAAGGCGCAGGCCGCCGCGCGGCGCATCGAGCAATCGGTCTCCGAACTCGAGCGCCAGATCAGTTGGGTGACGCGGGCAAGCCAGGACACCCTTGAGAAGCGCCGCGCCGACTACGCCCAGCTCCTGCACCAGGTCGCCGTCGTCACCCAATTGTACCAGCTCAATGGCGAGGGCCGCGAGGTGCTGCGCGTCTCGCGCCAGTCGACCACGACCGGCGGCAACGCCGACCTCTCCCGCGACATGCGCTTCACCGACACCGTCGCCCGCGGCGTCAGCTACGCGCCGGCCTATTTCGTCGATCAAAGGCCGGTCATGTCGATCTCGGTGGCGCATTCCGGCTTCAACGCCGGCGTCACCGTGGCCGAGATCGATCTCAGCTTCCTCTCCGACTCCCTGTCCGATGCCCAGGTCGGCAAGGCCGCCTTCGCCTATGTCGTGGATCCGCGCGGCCGCGTGCTCGCGGCGTCGCCGAGGGGGCCCGACATCGGCAAGGACCTGTCGAAGCTGCCGCAGGTCGCCGCCGCCATCGCGCCCGGCCGCGCGCCCGACACGTCCGGCACCGACTTCAACGGCCATTCGGTGCTGACCGCCGCGAGCGTCGTGCCGAAACTCGGCTGGAGCGTGCTGTTCGAACAGCCGACCACCCAGGCGCTGACGCCGATCCGCGACCAGCTCGTGCGCATCGCGCTGCTGATCGGCATGGGCCTGATGGTCGCGATCCTCGCGGGCACGCTGCTCGCCCGCCGCATGATCATCCCGATCACCGCGCTGCGCGACGGCGCGCACAAGCTCGGCGAAGGCGACTTCAGCCATCGCATCGAGGTGCACACCTCCGACGAGCTGGAAGACCTTGCCGGACAGTTCAACCGCATGGCCGGCCAGATCCAGGAGACCTATTCGGACCTGGAGACCAAGGTCGAGGAACGCACGCGCGATCTCGCGCAGTCGATCAACGAGCTCAAGGTGCTGGAAGAGGTCGGCCGCGCGGTCGCCTCCTCGCTCGATCTCAACGCCGTGCTGCCGACGATCGCGGCGCGCGCGATCGAGATCACCCATGCCGATGCGGTGGTGATCTACGGCTACGATGCCGAAACGCGCCGGTTCAACCTGGTCGAAGCCAGCGGCATCGACAAATCGGCCGAAGGCGCCCATGTCACGATCGACGAGGGCCAGAACATCCTGAGCGATGCGGCGGCGAGCTGCGAGCCGATCGCGCTTCCCGATCTCGACCAGGCCGCCGAGCAGCCGCTGCGGGACGCCGCGATCGAAGCCGGCTTCCACGCGGTGCTGGTGGTGCCGCTGGTGGACCAGCAGGGCACGCTCGGCTCGCTGGTGGTGCTGCGCCGCGCCAGCGGCGAGTTCGAAAGCAGCGTCACCGCCTTGATGCGCACCTTCGCGCACCAGGCGGTGCTGGCGATGCGCAATGCGCGGCTGTTCAGCGAGGTCGACCACAAGGGCCGTGAGCTCGCCGCCGCGCACGAGACCGTGCAGCAGCAGGCGACAAAGCTCCAGGAGCAGACCGAGCAGCTCCGCAACTGGAATCGCTCGCTGGAAGAGCGCGTCGAGAAGCAGCTGGGAGAGATCGGCCGCATCAAGCGGCTCGAACGTTTCCTCGCCCCGCAGGTCGCCCAGCTGATCGCCTCCTCCGACGGCCACGATGCGCTGCTCGACAGCCACCGCCGCGAGGTGACCGTGGTGTTCTGCGACCTGCGCGGCTTCACCTCCTTCACCGAGGCGACCGAGCCGGAAGAGGCGATGAACGTGCTGCGCGAATACCACGCGGCGCTCGGCGAATTGATCCATCGCTACGAGGGCACGCTCGACCGCTTTGCCGGCGACGGCGTGATGATCCTGTTCAACGCGCCGATTCAATTCGCCGACCACACCAAGCGCGCGGTGAAGATGGCGGTCGAGATGCGCGATACGATCGGCAAGCTGACCGAGAAATGGAAGAACCGCGGCCACTCGCTCGGCTTCGGCCTCGGCGTCGCCATGGGCTACGCCACGCTCGGCCAGATCGGCTTCGAGCAGCGGCTCGAATATGCCGCGATCGGCAGCGTCACCAACCTCGCCTCGCGCCTCTGCGACGAGGCCAAGGCCGGCCAGGTCGTGGTGGCCCGGCGCGTCTACGGCATCGTCGAACCCTTCGTCGAGGCCCGCGCGCTCGACGATCTCGTGCTCAAGGGCTTCAATCACCCCGTGCTGGCGATGGAGATTTTGTCGTGGCGCGAGGAGGTGGAGAACGTGGTGGACGCCTCGGCGGCAAGACGGCGGGGGTGAGTTCTTTCTCAATCCGCAAGGAAGGCAAACTTAAACTCTCCCCGGGTCGTCCCGGCGAAGGCCGGGACCCATACCGCGGAATCTATCGATTGCGGGTGGTCTTGGTCCCGAACGACTAATCTTCGCCAAACTGTTCCCTGGGGTTATGGGTCCCGGCCTTCGCCGGGACGACAGTGGAGATTGAGGCGCCGGCGTTGCGAATAATCAACGCACACAATTCCCCACCCCTCCCACGAACCCCATCTCGCCTCCCCGCGACTAACCATCGCCTCGACGTCGAGGCGGAGTTTGGATGGGAGACGATCGTGGCGTTTGCCTTGCCTTCGCGTGCATATGATTTGCAGATGCTGGACCGTCCGGTCGATCGCGAGCGCGATCACGGCTGGGTCTATGGCCTGCCGCCGGGCATCACCAGCGAGCAATGGCCGTTCGATCCCGTGACCGGCTATCCGCTGATGCACGGCTTTACGCTAAAACTGCCGGAGGATTATCGCGTGCACGGCGAGGACATCGTCGCGGTATCGTTCTTTGCGACCGCGCCCGATCACAATGACGGCGGCGCGCCTGATGACCCTGAAATCCGCGAGGCGGTGCTGGCGCTACCAGCGCATCCGCGCCTGTCCCGCATGACCGACATCCTCGACTACGAATATGCCGCGCTGCTGTTGACAGCGCGCGAATATGACGGCGCGTTCGCAACGCCGCCGGCGCCGCTGGCGCTCGCAACCGCGGAACGGCCGCGCTGGCTCGACGTCGGCGGCGCCAATGCCTTCTTCGAGGCCGCCGCGCCTTACGCGAAAAAGATGTTCGCCGCTTCGCCGCGCGCCGATCTCAGCGAGACCCGCGCGATTGCACTGACGGCGCGCGCGACCGATCCCAATGCGGGCAAGGGCCCGCAGGACGAGCACACCCGCCAAAACCCACCGACCGGCTATCAGCCCTATTACTACTATGTCGGCGACGTCCCGGGCCGCGACAATTTCCGCCTGCACGACTGGGGCAAGGACCACGCCCACAATCATCTCGGCGGCACCATGCGGCCCTGCCAGGCGGTGCCGGAGATGAGCCCGTTCTACATCGAGTTCGAGGAATATTTCGGCGGCTACAATTTTGGCGGCGGCAACGCGCAGCTCGATTTCAAGGAGATGCAGTTCGACTGGGCGTGCGGCTAGTCTTCGCGGCGAACCACCCGAACATCACGCTCCCCGCTTCGGCCCGATCGCCTCGAAGCTCGCCTTCTGCTCGTCGCTCAAATCCGCCCCGAAATCGTCGAGCGCATCGCCGACGCCCTTCACCGCTTGCAGCATCGTCTCGAGCCGCGCCTTCGCCGCGGCCAATCGCGCGCTCGGGGTCGCCGCGGGCTCTGTCGGGCAGGCGCTCAGAGTTTGCATGGTGCGCAGCGTGGTGTCCTGGAGCACCTCGAGCCGGGCGCGGGCGATCTCGTCGAGGCGAAGCGTCGAAGCGATGTCGTCGGCGGGCCATTGCTGCCGCACCAGCTGCTCGTACTGGCGCTGCACCTGCTCGTCGTAGCGCGGGTCGCTATCCGCCTGGCAGGCGCTTGCTGCCTGCGCGTCCTTGTGCTGGGCCGATGCCAGCGCGGCGCGGCGGTCCTTCGCCAGCGCGTCGAGCTTTGCTTTCTGATTGTCCGCGAGGAGATCGACGAATTTTGCCAGCGGCGGCGCGATCGCACCCGTTGCCTTGATCATCGCTTCCAGGCGGGCCTGCATCAGGCCGAGGCGTTCCGCCGCGGCGGCGGGGGCCTGCGCCGGGCAGGCGGCGCGGATGGTGTCGCGCGCATTGGTCCAGGCGGCCGCGAGTTCGTCGAGCGCTGTACGCTGCAATTCGTTCGGCTGCACCGCAGCGATGATGCGGTCGACCGGCAAGCCGCCGGTGTCGCTGGCCTCGCAGACAGCCTCGACCGGTGGGACCCTGCGCGCACGCCTGCCCTGCGGCGCGGTGTAGGCGGCAAGCTCGGTGGCCGCATAGGGCGCGAAGATCGCGGCGTAGATATCGCCATAACCATAGAGCGAGAGGCTGGTCGCATCGCCGAAGATGATTGCGGTGGTGAGGTCGTCATGCGCGAACGGCCAGAACACGGGACCGGCCCAGCCGTAGCTGCCGTCGGGGTGACGCCACCAGCCCTGCGGGCGGCGGCCGCCATGCCAGCCCGACAGCGCAGCCTGCGCCGTCAGCGCCGCACGCAAGACATAGGGATTGGCAAGCTGGGCACGCTCGGTCCCGCGCGGATCCTGCGACCTCAGCGCGGCGGAGCGGGTGCGGCCGCCGCGCACCGCCATGCGGGCGTGGCGCAGGCGCGACAGGCCGATCACATGGCCGACGGCAAAGCGCGCAACGCCGAGCGGGCCACCGCGCAGTCCGAACTGCGCCTGGGCCGTATTCGGCAGCAGCGCTGCCAGAACCATGAAGGCCGCGCCGGCCAGCGCCAGTCCCATGCGCGATCTCGACATGACCACCACCGACCTGACCACCGAGTTGCCCACCGAGCTGACCACTTCTTGGCCCTCCTCCAGCGCCAAGCGCGCGTCACGGCGCATGACGATGACTCGGAGCGGAACCAAAGGTTCCCGGACCCGAGGAGTCAAACGGTCGCAGACGAGGGGCTTCGGTCCTCACTCGGCCTTTTGCGGCAGCACGAGCGTCTGGCCGGGATAGATCAAATTCGGATTGTGGATCTTGTCGCGGTTGGCCTTGAAGATCACAGCGTAGCGGGCGCCATCGCCGTAGGCGAGCCGACTCAGGGCCCACAGGCTGTCGCCGCGGGAAATCACCCGGTTGCCGCCGGTCTCCGCGGGTGCGCCGTTGAGGATGTCCGCAGGCGACGCCGCTGCGGCCGGCGCCCTCGCCATGACCCTGGGCTTGGGCGCACCCATCATCCTGGCCCGGGCCGCGGACTTGTCCGATGCCGCGGCCAGGTGCGGCGCGGCTGACGGCAAGGAGGCCACCACATCCGATGTGTCGGCCTGCTTCGCCTCTTGCCTCGCGGCCGGTGTGGGGCGCGCGGGCGGCGGCGGCGCCTCGGCAATGGTCACCGGCATGCTGCGGCCGGATTGCGTGACGGTGCCATCCGGCGCCTTTGCCCGCAGCGTCAGCTCATATGACCCGGCGGGAAGCTGCGGCGGGGTCATCACGAACTGGCCCGACGCATCGGCCACCACACTGTCGAGCGGCTTGCCGTCGCGTAGCAATTCGACCTTCGCGCCGGGCGTGGCCCGGCCGGCGATCACCGCGGCCTCGCCGTGATCGTCGATGCGCCCGACGTCGAAACGGGGGCCGGTGTCGGTCGCGGCCGGCGGCGGCTTGAGCGGCGCGAGGTCGGCGAGCGCGGCCGTGACCTGCTTCTGCGACTCGGCCAGGGCGCCCGGCTTGGGCGCCGGGGATGCGGATGGCGAGGCCGGCGCAGCGGCGGCCGCCTTCGGTTCTTCCGGCTTCGTTTCCGGCTTGGGCTCGACCTTGGCCTCCGGCCTGGCGGCGATCGCGGTCTCGGTCTTCGCACCGCCCGGCAGCAGGCGGCGCAGCTCGGTGGGACCGATCACCATCACGGTGCCGGTCACCGCGAGCACGCAGAACGCAACGAGGGCCTTGGACGCGGTTATCATCGGAAAACGAACCCTTGATCGCAAATCAGCCGATGGCGGCAACCTGCGCCGATTTGGCTACGGCAGCAAGACGGCCGTTGGGATGATCCCTCTTTCGTTCCAGCACGCCACGGATGAACCGGCACGGCCCCGTCGGCGTCAAATGACCGTGGCCGCGCTGCGGCATATTTCTCAAGGAATTTTTCCCGTGAACGCATTTCGCCGTCCCGCACAATGGCTGGCGCTCGCCCTCATACTGGCCGCCTCCCCCGCGCTCGCCGCCTCCGGCCCGCCGCCGGATTACGTCCTCACCGACAATGCCGATCTCGCCTTCACCTCGCCCGACGGCGCCACCAAGATCGAGCAGTACATGAAGGACAGCAAGGATTTCGACGTCAAATGGCAGGCCTGGGCGAGGAACGGCGAGCGGATGACGGAGCTGAAGCCCGAGCAGGGCTATGGCGCCGGCTTCCGCTTCACCAACGATTCGCAATGGCTGGTGCGGATGCAGAAGACCGGCTCGGGCTCGCAGGATCTCTTTCTCTACCATGTCGAGAACGGCGCCTTCGTCAGCGCGACGACGAAATCGCTCAGTGACCTCGCCTGGGCCTATTTCCACAGCCGGCCCGACACCAAGAACATGAAGCTCGACTACCACATCTCGGCCAATCTGATGAAGGGCACCGAAGATGCTTATCGCTGGCTCGGCGTCGACTGGCCCAACAACCGCTACCTCTTGATCTCGCTGTCGGGCGAAATGGACAAGCATCCGAAGAACGTCGCCGTGAAGGGATTGGCGGACTGGAAATGTCGTTATGACCTCAAGACCGGCAAGTTCGACGTGCCGGCGATGTTCGCCAAGGGCAATGCGGAAGCGCTGAACTGGGAGATCAAGCGGTGAGTGCCGCTACGTCGGGTGGGTGAGCTTTCGCGGGGGAAAACAACCCTCTGATTCCGCTCCAATTCATACTTTCCTAACCCTCGCTGGTAACGGGGTCTTGTCGGTTTTGCTGCATCTTGCATCCCACGGGAGGGCTGGATGGGCACATCGATCCGATGGAGCGCGCGGATGCGCGCGTTGCTCCGCCGTTGGCGCGGGGCGCCGCTGACATGGCTGATCGTCGGCGGCTTCGTGCTGATGGCCGCGACCGCCATCGGCACCGCGCTGACCGTCGACAGGTTCCGGCAGAACGCCATCGAAAGCGGCCGCGACAACCTCGAGAGCGCCGTCCGCCTGCTGGCCCGCCATTTCGACCGCGAGTTCGAGGATTTTACGGTGCTCCAGAAGAGCATCATCGCCGAGCTCGAAAGCCATGGCATCGATTCCGCGGACGTGTTCCGCAGCGAGATGGGCACGCTGGCCATGCATGAAGTGCTGCGTGCAAAGGCCAGCGGCTGGTCCGACGTGGCCGGCGCCAATGTGTTTGATTCCAACGGTGTGCTGATCAACTCGTCACGGCGCTGGCCGGTCGCCGACATCTCGGTGTCCGACCGCCGCTATTTCAACCGGCTCAAGAGTGATCCGGCGGCGCAGGAAGAGGTCGAGGTCGTCGACGGCCGGATCGGCGGCGGCCCGGCGATCGTGTTCGCCCGGCGCGTGTCGGGCCCTCGCGGCGAGTTCTTCGGCATCGTCTCGCGCGCGATCGCGCCGGACCAGCTCGAATCGTTCTTCGCCTCGACCGGGCTCGGCGAGGAGTCCTCGATCGCGATGCACCACCAGAACGGCCAGCTGCTCGCGCGCATCCCGCATGCCGACGCCATGATCGGGCAGAATTTTCGCAACGGCACGCCCGAGCAGATCGCGGTGTTCGAGCGCACCTTCGTCACCACCAAGCTCGCAAGCCCGATCGACGGCAAGGACCGCATCGTCGCCTCGCGCCTCCTCACCGGCGAGCCGCTGGTGGTGGTCGCGACCAAGTCACTGGACGCAACGCTCGCGACCTGGCGCACGCAAACCAAATTCTTCGTCACCGTGGCCGTGCTGTCGATCGGCCTGCTCGTGCTCACGCTGTTCCTGACCTTCCGCCAGGTCACGCGCCGCCTCTCGGTGGAGAAGCAGCGGCTCGACACCGCGATGAACACGATGACGCAGGGCCTGCTGATGTTCGACCAGGACGAGCGGCTCATCGTCTGCAACCGGCGCTACGTCGAGATGTATGGCCTGTCGGCCGACGTGGTGAAGCCCGGCGCCTATTTCCGCGACGTGATCCAGCACCGCCACGACACCGGCTCGTTCGACGGCGACGTCGACACCTATTGCGACGGCATCCTGAGCCAGGTCGGACGGACACAGAGCGCCGTCGTGGAGACCGCCGACGGCCGCCTGATCGAGATCAAGAACCAGCCCGCGGTCGCCGGCGGCTGGCTCGCGACCCATGACGACGTCACCGAGCGCATCCGCGCCGATGAGCGCATTGCGCATATGGCGCATTATGACGCGCTGACCGACCTTCCCAACCGCGTGCTGCTGCGCGGCCATCTGGAGCGCCGCGTCGCGGAGCTCGCCGAGGGCAAGCCGTTCGCGATCCTCTATATCGACGTCGACGAGTTCAAGGGTGTCAACGATTCGCTCGGCCACGAGGTCGGCGACGAATTGCTGCGCCAGGTCGCCAACCGCCTGCGCGCCTGCGTCAGCGGCAACGACCTCGTCGCGCGGCTCGGCGGCGACGAATTCGCCGTCGTCAAGGCCGGCATCAGCGACCAGGCCGAGCTGACCGCGCTGGCGGAGCGGATCCTCAAGGCACTGCGCACGCCGGTCGACTGCAACGGCCAGGAGATTCCGACCGACGCCAGCATCGGCATCGCAATCGCGCCCGATCACGGCGACAATCTCGACGATTTGCTCAAGCGCGCCGATCTCGCGATGTACGCGGCGAAGTCCGAGGGCCGCCGCACCTTCCGCATCTTCGTGCCCGAATACGATGCCAAGGCGGGACAGCGCCGCCAGCTCGAGCTCGATCTGCGGCAGGCGCTCGCCCGCGGCGAGTTCGAGGTGCACTACCAGCCGCTGGTCGACCTCGCGGCCAATGTCGTGACCGGCTGCGAGGCGCTGCTGCGGTGGCACCACCCGGAGCGCGGCATGGTCTCGCCCGCGGAGTTCATTCCGGTCGCCGAAGACACCGGCCTGATCGGCGAGATCGGCGAATGGGTGCTGAAACAGGCCTGCACCGAGGCCGCCTCCTGGCCCGGCCAGATCCACATCGCGGTCAACGTCTCGCCGGTGCAGTTCCGCGCCAAGACATTGGCGCTGAAGGTCGCCGCGGCGCTGGCGGAATCAGGCCTCGCACCGGGACGGCTCGAGCTCGAGGTCACCGAGACGGTCCTGATCCGCGACGACGCGGAGGCGCTGACGATCCTCCAGCAGCTGCGCGAGCTCGGCGTGCGCATCGCGCTCGACGATTTCGGCACCGGCTATTCGTCGCTGAGCTATCTGCACCGCTTCCCCTTCGACAAGATCAAGATCGATCGCAGCTTCATCAGCGACATCGGCGAGCCCGAGGATTCCTCGCCGATCGTCCAGGCCGTGGTGCACATGGCGGCCGCGCGCCACATGGCGACGACAGCCGAAGGCGTCGAGACCGAAGCGCAGCGCGAGGTGCTGCGGCAGCTCGGCTGCAGCCAGATGCAGGGCTGGCTGTTCAGCCCGGCCGTGCCGGCGGCGAAGTTGAGGCAATTGCTGTCGGCGCAGGCCGTGGCGGCTTAGAACGGCGATATCTTGGGAAACGGAATCAGCGGCGGTCGTTGGTCGCGCATGCCGCCTGGGGATGTCGGCCTTGGCAAAGGGGACATCGCCCAGGCTTAAAGTTAGTTAGCCGCGCAGATTGAGGCCGTCACGCGGCGGGTATGAATTAACATCCTGCTTCAGTCCTCATCCTCGGCCTGCGCACGACGTCGTTCCACGACATCGCTCATGTCATGAAGTACAAGGACCGCGAGGGCCCCCATGCGCTGCCTCTGTTCGGGATTGAGGGTCTTGTAGAGTGGCTGCCACGCCTCGGCGAGTTTATCCAAATCGGCTGATCGTTGAGCCAATGCCTCCGAGCGTCGTTGCAGGAAGGCGATGGGATCACGATTGCGCATGCTTTCGACGGCATTCTGGTCGGCCCGTCGACCCACTGTTTCCGAGATTTTTGCAACACGGGCCTTCCGATCCTCCGCTCTGGCACGAATGGCGCTCTCGACAGGCGGCCAGAGCTTTTCCTGGTCAGGTGTCAGCTGCAACGCGGCCTTGGTCAAATCGATCCGCATGTCCACCAGCGTATTCCGGTCCACTGCGTTTAGCCGTTCTGGCGTCGCAGGGGACGGAGCTTGCGCGCTGGCAATCGACGGTGCGGCAAGAAGGAGTGCAGCTGTTCCGATCACTACTATTTTCATCATCGGCGACCTCCTAGGTGAGTAGCCCCCAGGCACCACGCTAACAATTGTCGACAGGGCGATGTGGCATTGATTCAAATCAAGGGAATTGGAGAAAGAATTGTGGCGCGCGGGCCGAGCGAGACCTGCGACATGTCCGTTCTTGCGCCGCCATTCTGACGAGCGGACGTCAACCCTTGATCGCAGCACAGCGCGACGCGGCGTTCGTCAGACCAGCAACAAATAGAACGCCCCGGGTGGATTCCCCGGGGCCAGGTTGCTGGATACCGAGATTGAACTAATAACGCGCCGTGACCGGCGTCGTGTAGCAGCCGAAGCCGTAGTTGAAGCGCAGGGTGATGATGTCGATGTCCTGGCTCACCCCATTGCCCAGGAGGGTGACCCAACCGGGAGTAACCACGCCTGCGTTGTCACGCCCCCTCCAGAGATGGTCGTATTCAACACCGGAGGACCAGTTCGGTGCGAAGCCGAAGGCGTCGAGACCGAAGCGCAGCGCGAGGTGCTGCGGCAGCTCGGCTGCACCCAGATGCAGGGCTGGCTGTTCAGCCCGGCCGTGCCGGCGGCGAAGCTGAAGCTGTTGCTGTCGAAGCAGGCGGTGGCGGCGTAGCCCCCGCGCGTGACCTCACGATAAAATCACGCTACCCTCCCCGGGCAAGAACAACAGGAAGCGCCAATCGTGTACGACTTCATTATCGTGGGCGGCGGCTCGGCGGGGTCCGTGCTGGCCCACCGGCTCTCCGCCAAGAGCGCCAACAAGGTCCTGCTGTGCGAAGCCGGACAGGACACACCACCCGGCAACGAGCCGGCCGAGATCAGGGACAGCTATCCGGGCACGGCCTATTTCGATCCGCGCTTCCACTGGACCGAGCTGAAGGTCACGACCCAGATCGTCAGCCACAACAATCCGAACGAAGGGCGTCCGCCCTTGCGCAAATACGAACAGGCGCGCGTGCTGGGCGGCGGCTCGTCGATCAACGGCCAGATGGCCAACCGCGGCGCACCGACCGACTACGATGAATGGGACGCGCGCGGCGCCACCGGGTGGAGCTGGAACGAGGTGCTGCCCTTCTTCAAGAAGGTCGAGCGCGACCTCGATTTCGACGGGCCGTACCACGGCAAGGACGGCCGAATTCCGGTGCGTAGAATTCCGCAGGAGCACTGGACGCGGCATTCGCAGGCGTTCGCGCAAGCCTTCCAGCAAGCCGGCCATCAGTTCGTGCCGGACCAGAATGGCGAGTTCGTCGACGGCTATTTTCCGGTGACGCACTCCAATCAGGCCGAGCAACGCGTCTCGGCCGCAATGGGCTATCTCGATCGCGACACGCGCCAGCGCGCCAACCTGACGATCTCGACCAACACGCAGGTTCGAGAGCTGCTGTTCGAAGGCACGCAGTGCGTCGGCGTGAAGGCAATGGTGGACGGACGGGAGCAGGAATTCCGCGGCCGCGAGATCATTCTCTCCAGCGGCGCCATCCATTCGCCGGCGCATCTCTTGCGCGCCGGCATCGGCCCGGTCGGCCACCTCAAGGATCTGGGGATTCCCGTCCTGATGGGACTGCAAGGCGTCGGCCAGCGCCTGATGGATCATCCCTCGATTTCGCTGTCGTCCTTTGTCCGCCGCGGCGCGCGCATGAACGAGCATACCAGGCGCCACATGCAGCTTGGCCTGCGCTATTCGTCCGGGTTGCCGGGCGTGCCGAAGGGCGACATGTTCGTCGTCGTGATCAGCAAATCGGCCTGGCACGCGGTCGGCGCGCAAATCGGCTCGCTGCTGACGTTCGTCAACAAGACCTATTCGGAGACCGGACAGGTCAAGCTCGCCTCGCGCGATCCGCAAGCCGAGCCGATCGTCGAGTTCAACCTGCTGTCCGACCGGCGCGACCTCGATCGCCTGATGAGCGGTTTCCGCAAGATGGCGGCGGTGCAGATGAGCGATGTGGTCAAGGCGGTGACGGACAAGCCGTTCCCGGCGGCCTATACCGACCGCGTGCGCAAGATCGGCGTGGTCAACACCAAGAACAGGATTCTGACCACGATCGCCGCGGCAATGATGGACGGGCCGGCGGCGCTGCGCCACTACATGATCGACAATTTCGTGGTCGAGGGCTTCAGCTTCGACGACGTGATCAACGACGACGAGGCGCTGGAGGCCTTCGTGCGCAAGGCGACCATCGGCGTGTGGCACGCCTCATGCTCATGCCGCATGGGCCGGGCCGACGATCCCATGGCGGTGGTCGACCCCCAGGGCCGCGTCAAAGGCATCCAGGGTCTGCGCGTCGTCGACGCCTCGATCTTCCCGGTGGTGCCCTGCGCCAACACCAACTTCCCGGTCCTGATGTCGGCGGAGAAGATCGCTGCGGCGATGATGCAGTGAGCCGCAGGAAGCGAGCTAGTCATGGAAACATCGAACAACAGATTGCCCATTGGCGGCTTTGCCCGGCTCGTCCCTGAGCTGGACGTGTTTGACCTGGCGCAGAGCGAGGCGTTCTGGTGCGGAATACTGGGTTTCCAGATTGCGTATCAGCGACCTGAAAGCCGCTTCATGTATATCGAGCTGCAGGGCTCCCAGGTCATGTTGAACCAGCGAAATGGCAATTGGGAGACTGCGACCCTTGAACGTCCATTGGGACGCGGGATCAACTTCCAAATGTTCGTCAATTCCGTCGCCCCTCTTGTCGAAGCCCTGAGGCGGGCGAATTGGCCGCTGTTCAGGGATTGTCACGATGCCTGGTACAAGGTTGCAGGCGAAGAACGGGGCAATCGGCAGTTCCTGGTGCAAGACCCTGATGGTTACCTGCTCCGTTTTGCGGAAGACCTTGGCAGCAGGTGATCGCCCCGGTCATCTTCACGTTTCGAGACATTGTAAGCCGCCGCCATTGCGCGCTCCGGACTACGAGTTCTGCGGGATGAAGCGGCTGAAGGACGGCAGCCTGACACAAAGCTTGACGATAAGAGGAAGCGCGAGCACCGGGATCACGCACGCGGCAACATAGCCCTCAGCAAGAGATGGCAGACCGAAGCTGGCCGCGGCCCACACGAGGGTGACGTTACGGTTTCCGCTCACGAGGCCTATGGTTCCGGCGGTCTGCAACCCCAGCCTCGCGAATGTCACGGTCGCGAGCGCGCACAGGCCAAAATTGGCGACGATTGCAACGGCGAGCATCAGGTCGAAACGCAGGGCGTTGCTGGTCCATTGCGCCCGTATGCCCTGCGAGGTGGCGAGTCCCACGATGATGAGCCCGATCACGGCGACCCCTGTGGCTGCGCGTTGATCGGGCAGGACGGCAATCAGATGGCGACGGAACCGCATGGCCAGAAAGGCCACCGATCCTGCGGCACCGATAATGCCGAACAGCCGGATCGCCAGCCCGCCCATATCGAATTCAATTCCCAGCCCGAGCACCATGGCAAAACACGGAATCGAAATCGGCGTCAGCAGGGTCAGCGCAATGGAGACGAGCAGCGCGAGACGCGGTCGCAAACCAAGCATCCCCGCAATCGCCGCGGCGCTTCCGACCGGCGGCGCCAGCAGCGACAGCAGAACGCCGGCCCGCAGCGCAGGATCGAGCGGAACAAGGGACAGCAGAAACGCGGCAGCCAAAGGCAGCGCGAGGCCAATCCAGACAAGCACCAGCGCGATCAGGGGGAGACGAATGCCGCGTTCAGGGGGAGCGAGCCCGGCCGTGAGAAACGAGCCAAGCGTCAGAAGAAATGCTGAAAAGGGCAAAAGTTCGTAGCCGAAGTGAGCGAACGGAGCGATCAACAGCCCTGCGCAAAGCGAGATCACCAGAAGCAGCGGTCCTTGTCCGCCAACGGTGGACAGTATCCGGCCAACGTACATATCGGCTCCTCATTTGCATGCGCTTTGAAAACCATGCTTCGGCCGTGACGCGCGGCGCGTGCCTCGCGTTACACGGATTGAAGCTTGTCAAAATCGTCGCGGGTCCTCCGAGGGACGGCGCGTCGGGGTTCGTGAGTCACGCCACTGCGAAGGTCAGAACAATCCGGGGCTCAAATCCAGGCCATGGGTTCGCGACAGCACGAACACAAAGGCGCATGCTGCGCACAGCAAGAGAACGTGTTTCGCCACGTCGGCACCGGTGACCGAGAGGAACGTGCGGGAAATCGCGCGCATGATTGCCGTCAATGCCACCTCCAGGTTTTCAAATCCAATGAACCAATAGCGTCATCGGCAACTGTCAGTCGGTCCGCGAAGCGAAGGCCAAGGCAGGGCCGCCTCGTTCGGTTGACGCTCGCTCAATGAGGATGGCGCCGATMACGTGAACGACACCGAAGCCCAGAAGAATGAGGATCATCAGGCGCGTCCCGCCGCGCCGCGCGTTTCCGTCACGCGATATTGGAGATTCGGCCCGCATTGCAGACCCGGCACGAATGTCATTTTTCACGGCTTTTCCTTTTTTGCGCTTTCGCAGGCTTGCGTAGCGACCGCGCGGACCCTTGGTCCGCGCGGCGCTGTTGCCGATCTGGGTCGGTTACGGCACCGGCGGGTTCGAGATGTAATGGGTGACGAAATCATCGGAGGCGAGATCGGCTTGGCGCTCGCGGGGCGCCGTGCTCATCGCAGCGCAGGCAATCACCAGTGCCAGCAGCGAGGCATAGAATGCGATCACTCTCAGTCGCCATGTTCCGATAATTCGCTGGTCCTCGACGGACGCGAGAAAGACGTACGATTGCTGTCCCGGCTGCGCGATATCGCTCAATGCGACCTCCTGCTTGATGGCTCTTGCGATCTTTGGCGTGCGGTCAGTCGCCTCCGAAAAGGAGCGGCGCGACCGGAGGTGCCGACTGCGAAACGACACTGAATGTCGGATGTGCAAAGGAGGTCACCGCGGCGTCGAGCCCCGCAATGACCACGAACAGGATGACGACGACCGTGATGAGGTGATGCGCGCGCACGTCGGCCTGCCCGATGAAATTGCTCTGCGTCGATCAACCAACCGGCTTCGTCGCAATGCGATCTGAACCCACCGTCGTCATCGCGGGCGTTATTCGATCGTCATCACGGCGTTAATATTGTTCGCAAAGTTGGCAGTTCGTGTAAGATGTATATCTACGGGCGCGTCTGCTCAATTTAGAGGCGGCATGACTGAAACTCCATCTGCGCCGCGCCCGCGTTTTGCCCTCTCGCTTCTGGGACGTTTCGAACTGACGGGGCCGGACGGCATCGTCTGCTTGCCGAACAAGAAGCTCGCGGGATTGCTTGCCTATCTGGCTTGCACGGCACCGCAGCCTCAGCACCGCGAAAAGCTCTCGACTTTGCTGTGGGGATCCCACTTCGACGCGCAAGCGAAGCAGAACCTGCGACAGGCGCTGTTCAAGCTGCGTCAGGTTCTTGGTCAGAGTGCGCTCAGGAGTGACGGCGAATTCATGTCGTTGGATGCCGCGGTGATCAGCTGCGATGTCCGGCAATTCGAGGATCTCGTCAGAAAAGGCAGCCGTGACTCCCTGACCGCGGCGACAGATCTCTATCGCGGGCGCCTCGTTGACGACATTGGCGTCAACGAGGAGGGCTGGAGCGAATGGCTGGCCGGCGAACGCGAGCGGCTGTCGGAGCTGGCGCTCGGCGCGATGGTGGCACTCGGCGAGCATGAACTGTCAGAGGGGCGTGCCGGCCACGCCCTTCTCGCCGGCCAGCGCGCCCATGCGCTCAACAGCATGCGCGAGGATGCGCATCGCCTGATCATGCGCGCGTTGTCCGCAGCAGGCCGCAACGCCGAAGCACTCAAATACTATCAGGCCGTCGTCACCCTGCTGAAGCAGGAGCTCGGCACCGGCCCGGATGCGGCAACCAACGCTCTCGCCGCGGGGCTGCGCAAGGCCCAGGAGCAGAAGACCATTCAGGCAGCAGGCGAGACAGGTGTAGACCTTTCGCGTCAAGCGGAGCGCATGATCGGCGACGACAGGCCTTCCGTGGCGGTGCTTCCGTTCCGGAACATGGGCGGCGACACCGAACAGGAATACTTTGCCGATGGCGTCACCGCGGACATCATCACCGCTCTGTCGCGCTTTCGCGAACTGGTGGTGATTGCGGGCGGGTCGAGCTTTGCCCTTCGGGACAAGGGAATGACCAGCCAGCAGATCGCGCAACTGCTCGGGGCCCAATACGTCCTAAGCGGCCATATCCGCAAGGCCGGCAACCGCATTCGCGTGTCGGCCGAGCTCACTCATGCCGGCAGCGAAGCCCAAGTCTGGTCCAATCGCTATGACCGCCCCCTCGTCGACATCTTCGATCTGCAGGACGACGTCAGCCGCAGTGTTGCAGCCGTCGTCGATCCCGCCGTTCGAAGCGCCGAGATCGAACGCGCGCGCCGCAAGCCGCCGGTCGATCTTTCGGCGTATGATCTCTATCTGCGAGGCCTTCATCATTTGTGGGGCGGCACCCGTGAAGCCGTCATCAAGGCCATCGATCTGCTTCGACAGTCCCTGAGCCTTGATCAGGAGCGAACGGCGACGCTGGCGGCACTGGCCTGGGGACTCGTCATGGCTGCTCCGCTCGGCGCCAACGCGTCTCCGGATGCCGCGGCCGAGGCGCTCGGCCTGGCGCGTCGCGCCGTCGAGCAGGATGGCGGGGACGCTTTCGCCCACGCGGTCTATGGCTTCGCGCTGTTTGGACCGGCCGGCGACAACGATCAGGGGCGCATTCACGCCAGCGAAGCCGTAAGCCTCAATCCCAGTTCGGCCTTCGCATGGGGTGTGCTCGGAATGATCGACAGCATGGGAGGCGATTATGCGAACGCCGTCGTGTGCCTGCACCGGTCTCTCGTCCTCAGTCCCGACGACAGCATGCTCCATATGTGGATGACGGGATTGACCGCGTCCTACTTCGCCCTCGGGCAGTTCGAGGAGGGCGTCGCCTGGGCGCGCAAGTCGGTTAGGCACAATCCGAGCAATGGCACCGGCCATCGCATGTTGGCGGCCAATCTGGTCGGTGTCGGCCGCCTGGAAGAAGCCCGCGAGGTCACCCGGATGCGCGATTCGGCACAGAAAACAACGATCCGCGATCTGCGCGCCATGCGCTTCTTCAAGCAAAGCGTGACGCTTGAACGCTACCTTTCGGCCCAGCAGGTCGCCGGCGTGGCCGATTGAGTCTCAACCGCCGAGTGCGACGAGAAGCGTGCGAATGGTCATGAAGACCAGGATCAGTGAGCCGACGGTCCACAGAATTGCGCGAATGTCGTGAATCTGCCCGGTGAGATAGGCGAGGAAATGCAGCAGGCGCGAGGCAACGTAGCCGTAGAGCAGACATTGCGCGAGAAGCAGAGACGGCCGTGTGAGTACATAGAGAAAGCCCGCGACCAGGAAATAGGGCAGGCTCTCGAGATCGTTCAGCTGGATCCGGCGGATCCGCTCGACAGCTTCGTTGGGAAGAAGCTGCACCGGATCGGGCGCGGGATTCATCGGGGTCTTCTTGATATCCTCCGGCGAACGGTAGCCCCCTTGCGCTCTCACCATCCGGAACACGGTGAGCCACGACATCCCCACGGCCTTCAGGATGATCAGGCAGGCAGCAACGACATAGGTCGCAAAAAGGGGATCGCGCAGATCAATTCCGTCCAATTTGGATCCCCCTCTGACGTCTCCATACTACATGCCCGACCGCGCCGCGCCAGCAGCGATCGGACAGCAAACGTCCCGGGAGGTCGGAAAGTTCACATCAGCCGCTTTGCGGCGCGCACTTCGGCGAATTCGGCGTCGGGATGGGCGACGATGGTGGCGACCATGATGCCGCTGATGATCAGCGACCAGGCGATGTTCCAACAGACCCAAAACATCTTCCAACCTGCCTTCTGCGGCGCGCTAATCTAGGCCGCTCTGAGATCCCCGACGAAGCGACCGACGTCGCGCTTGAGGTCATCCGACAGGCGCGCCAGCATCTTGGCCGAATCCAGCACTTCGCCGGCGGCCGCACCGGTCTGCCCGGCAGCTTGCGACACGCCGGAGATGTGCCGCGAGACTTCGTTGGTGCCTTGGGAAGCCTGCTGCACGTTGCGCGCGATCTCGCGGGTCGCGGCGCCCTGCTCCTCGACGGCAGCCGCGATCGCAGCCGCAATCTCGTTGACCCGCTGGATGGTGGTGCCGATCGACTGGATCGCGGTCACCGAGGATCGGGTCGCGCCCTGGATCGCGGCGACCTGGCCGGTGATCTCCTCGGTCGCCTTCGCGGTCTGCGTGGCGAGGCTCTTCACCTCGGACGCGACCACCGCAAAACCGCGGCCGGCCTCGCCGGCACGCGCGGCCTCGATGGTGGCGTTGAGCGCGAGCAGATTGGTCTGCTCGGCAATGCCCGTGATCAGCGCGACGACGTCGCCGATGCGCTGGGCGGCATCGGCCAGCGCCTGCACCTCGGCATTGGTGCGATCGGCTTCGGAAGCTGCGGCACCGGCAATGCTGGACGACTCCGCGACCTGGCGGCTGATCTCGCTGATCGAGGCCGAGAGCTCTTCCGTGGCGGCGGCGACGGTCTGCACGTTGGACGAGGCATCGCCCGACAGGCTTGCGACCGAGGCCGCCTTGGACGAGCCCTGCTCGGCCGTCGACGACATCGACTGCGCGGTGGCATTCAGCTCGCCGGAAGCCGAGGCCAGCGTGTGCAGCGATTCCGTGACGGTCTTCTCGAACTGCTCGATCAGCCGGTCGACGGCGAGCTGGCGCCGCTCCTTCCTGGCCTGCTCCGCCGCCTGTTCCTCGGCGAGGCGGTCGCCGGTCATCATGTTCTCCCTGAACACCGACACCGCGCGCGACATCTCCCCGATCTCGTCGCCGCGCTCGATGCCCGCGAGCTCGATCGCATAGTCGCGCTCGGCAAGGGAGCGCATCGCCTGCGTCAGCTTGCGGATCGGCGCGCTGACGCGGCGATTCACGAGGGTGAAGCCGAAGACGGTGATGGCGAGCGCGACCAGCATCATCCCGCCATTGAGGGCCAGGCTCCATCTCGCCGATGTCATCTGCTGCCCGGCGCGGGCGACCATTTCGGCGAGCGCGACCTGGCCGGCCTCGACGCTGTAGCCGAGAATGGCGGTGTTGAGCTTCGACAGGTCCTCGATCTTGATGTCGATGGTCTGGTTGTTGCTGAGCGCCTTGATGAAACCCTGCTGACGCTCGGTCATGGCGGCGGCATCGCCCTGCTTCGAGCGCGCGATCACGTCGACGAGGCTTGCGGGCGCGTCGGAGCGGCCGGCGACATCCAGCACCTGGCTCCAGGCCTGCCTGGCGCGTCCGGTATCCTCGGCGGCGCCGACCATGTCGGCGGCGCTCCAGGGCTTTCCGCTCGCGGCCGCGGCTTCGAGACGGATGGCGACGAGGCCGCCGAAATTGCGTGCGGCCCAGGCCGACTGTTTTACGCCCAGCAGATGATCGACCACGGGATCGGTAAGCTTGAGCGCGTTCTCGAGCGCAGCCGTCAGCGCCAGAATGGCATCGAGATAATCCTGCGCAGCTTTGCGGAACTCGTCGCCGACCTTCGCGTCACGCTCCGCCTTCGATTGGTGGATGGCGGCTTCGGCCTTGGGCCGCAGCGGCGCGAGCGCGTCGTGGACCGCGACGAGCTTGCTCAAGGCGCCGGCAAGGCGTGCATCCGACACGCCATCAAGGCGCTCGAGCACGCTCTTATAGGCCGCCTCGGACAACTGCCGGTTGGTGGCGATGCGGTTGTCGGCATTGGCATTGGCTGGCGCTTCCGCGACCAGCGCCGACAGGAAGGTGCCGCGCTCGAGCCGGAAGCCGAGCAGGCTCGCGAACAGCTGCTGGTCGGTGCCGGCGAAGCGCTCGACCGTCTGCGCGGCGCCGTTGCGTTCGATCGCACCAAAAAGTCCGGTCGCGAGCTGCCCGATCAGGAACAGGCCGAGGACACCGATGATGGCGCCGAGCACCGAACGAATGGAGGGATTGCCGAACAATGCCATGGTGACCGTCGCATCTCCGTAAAAGATGCAGAAAAATACCGGTCCGGCCCTAAGATTTGGTTCACCAAATAGGCCCATGCCCGCGGCGCGCGCGTCGGGCTCAGTTGAACTACGGAGATGAGGGGCTCAGGCGGCGCAAAGGCTCACTTCGCCTGCCGTGCCGCCCGGATCTCGACGAACTCGGCATCCGGATGCGTGACGATGGTGGCGAACATGATACCGCTGATGATGAGAGACCAGGCGGTATTCCAAACAATCCAAAACATGCGTCAGCCTCCGTTTCGGTCTCCCCCCCCCGCCCGCGGGACCAAGGTAACGGCAAGACAGGGTTGCTGTTCCCGGAGCGATTGCGGCTTGGCACGGCGAGGCGCGGGCGAAGCGCGGCGCTATATTTTGTTGGTCGGCGGCGAGCCGCGATCGGTTTGGCCGGTGTGGCGCTTTGCCACGACGTCCTCGTCGCGTGGCGGCGGCTTCGGCTGTGAACGAGTTCATAGGATCGCCACCGTTTGCAGTGCACGATGGTGCAGCGCTCCCCGGCGCAGCGGACTTTCGGCGGACGGATTTGGCCTGATGCGCAAACGACTCATCGCCTGGACCATCCTGACCTCGGCCTTGCTCGCCGTCGCCGTGTGGACCGCGCTTGGGCCCCCCGAACATGCATCCGGCCCGCATCTGCCCTCCCGCAGCCAGCAAGCTGCGGTGCGGTAGCCGTCGTCCCCCAACCGATACAATTTCGGCATCGATCGATCCCAATTGGAGTTTGGTGCGGCCGGGGACCTCCCGCTATCCTCGGCGGCAAAACGACAATGCCGCACCGGCACAGGAGGACGCCCATGTTGAGACCAACACATCGCATCGCATCTGGATTGCCGCGCGCGGCGATCACCGTCATCGCCTTCCTTGCCCTCATTTTCGGAGCCCGCCCCGGCATGGCCGAAACCTTCGCCTATGTCGGCAACGCCGACAGCAACGACATCAGCGTGTTCAAGATGGCCGAGAGCGGCGAGATGATGCCGGTGCAGACGGCCGCCCTCCCCGGCGTCGAGAAGCCCGGCTCCTCGACGCCGCTGGCGATCACGCCCGACAAGCGCGTGCTGATTGCCGGCGTCCGGTCGCAGCCGTTCCAGGCGGTGAGCTTTGCGATCGATCCCAAGACGGGCCAGCTCAGCCATATCGGCAACGGCCCGCTCGCCGACAGCATGGCCTATATCGCCACCGACCGTAGCGGCAAATTCCTGTTCAGCGCCTCCTATGGCGGCAACAAGGTCGCGGTGAATCCGCTTCTCGCGAACGGCGTCGTCGGCGAGCCGAAGCAGGTGATCCCGACCGGGCTCAATGCGCATGCCTTCCTGCCCTCGCCCGACAACCGCTTCGTGTTCGCAACCAATCTCGGCTCCGACCAGGTGCTGAGCTTCGCGTTCGACGCAGCTAGCGGGACGCTCACGCCGAGCGATCCGCCGGTCTACAAGGTGCCGGAAAAATCGGGGCCGCGGCACTTCGTGTTCCACCCGAACGGCAAGTACGTCTATCTCATCCACGAGCTGAACGGCGACGTCGCGGCGTTCGCCTATGAGGCGAAGGGCGGCGCATGGGACGAGATCCAGCGCACCACCGCATTGCCCGAAGGGTTTTCCGGAAAGCCTTGGGCCGCCGACATCCACATCACCCCGGACGGCCGCTTCCTCTACGCCTCGGAGCGCACCACCAATACGCTCACCGCCTACAAGGTCGACGCGGCAAGCGGCAAGCTGACTAAGGCCGGCAGCGTCGCGACCGAGAAGCAGCCGCGCGGCTTCAACATCGATCCATCCAGCCGCTATCTCGCCGCGGTCGGCGAGCTGTCCGACAGCATGACGGTCTATGCCATCGACCAGAGCAGCGGCGCGCTCGCCAAGCTGACATCCTATCCCACCGGCAAGAAGCCGAACTGGGTGGAGTTCTTGAGCTTGCCGTGAGGGGGGCTCCTCTTACCCTCCCCCTCCAGGGGGGTAAGGGACAGCGAACCTCGTCTTCATTTCCGCGACTAATCCAACAGGCGGCATCGCGCCGCCTGTTGCGGCGTCTTCGGCCTTGTCCGCCCATGGCCCACTGCGGCCGCTTCTGCTAACGATTGAGGCCTTGCGGCCAACCGGAATGACCTATGCGTCGATTGCCTGCGCGTTCCTTTTCCCAAAAGCTCGTTACGCTCGCCGGACTGCTGGTGCTGTCCGCCCAACCCGCTTCCGCCGCCGATGACGCGCCCAAGGACGCGCCCAAGGGGCCGGCGGTCACGGTGCTGAAGGCGGCAAAGTCCTGCTTCTCCGACATCGTCGAGGCGACCGGCACGATCATCGCGCGCGAGGAGACCTCGGTGCGGCCCGAGCGTCCGGGGCTGAAGGTGACGGAAGTGCTGGCGGAAGCCGGCGAGACCACCACGGCCGGTCAGGTGCTGGCGCGCCTCGCGCTGCCCGAAGGCGGCACGCTTCAGGTCGCAGCCCCCGTGGCTGGCGTCATCGCCACCTCGACTGCGCAGATCGGCGGGCTCGCCTCGGCCAAGGGCGAGGCGCTGTTCACGATCGTGGCGCGCAGCGAATACGATCTCGTCGGCCTGGTGGCGACCAGCGACATCCGCAGGCTTGCGGTCAACCAGCCTGCGACCGTGCGCATCGCAGGCGCCGGCGATATCGACGGCAAGGTCCGCCGCATCGGGCCGACCGTCGAGCCCAACATCCAGCAGGGCATGGTCTATATCGGCATCTCGTCGCAGAAGCGGCTGTTGCTGAACGCGAGCGGGCGGGCGCTGATCAAGACCGGGCAGAGCTGCAACGTCGCGGTGCCGCTGACCGCCGTGCAATATTCGTCCGCCGGCACCGTGGTGCAGGTGATCCGCCGCAACCGTGTCGAGACCAAGCGCGTCGAGGTCGGATTGATGTCGGGCGGCAATATCGAGATCCGCGACGGCCTCAACGAGGGCGACATCGTCGTCGCCCGCGCCGGCGCACTCTTGCGCGAAGGCGATCCGGTGCGCCCGGTGATGGCCGCGGAGGCGGCGAAGTAGGGTTCGCCTCAACCGTCATTGCGAGGAGCGAAGCGACGAAGCAATCCAGAATCTTTCTGCGGAAAGATTCTGGATTGCTTCGCTGCGCTCGCAATGACGATGTGGGGAGCAGATGTGCGTTACACACGCATATCGTAGGGTGGATTAGCCGAAGGCGTAATCCACCTCTTTGCTGTCCGCGCTGAGAGAGAGACGTGGTGGATTACGCTTCGCTAATCCACCCTACGTGTGCCGCGAAAAACTAGCCGCCGGCGTCGCCGAAACGGACCTCTTCGAGCAGGGACGAGGACACGGTCGGGACCTGGTCGCCTTCGGAGGCGCGGGAGATGGCGACGCGGGTCTTGTTGAAGACGCTTTCGGCGCTGCCCTGTGCATTCAGGTTCGTGAGAAGCTCGCTGACCAGCACGCTGTGCTCGCCCTTGCCATCGTCGACGACCTTGCCGGGCGAGGCGGAGGAGAGGATCAGGGCATTGTCGGGCGTTCCGATCGGCGCAAGGCCGTGGCTATAGGAGCGGAAGCGGCGCTCATAGGGATTGCGGCGGGAGGCGTCGACGACGACGAGCTTGGCCTTGGCGCCCTGCTCCTTCATCATGTCGAGCACGCCGTCGATGGAGACGCCCTGGCGGCGAACGTCGCTCTCCTTCCAGATCACGGCATCGACCGGCAGCATGTAGCTCTCGCGGCCGGCCTGCACGCCGTAGCCGCCGAAGAACAGCATGACGACGGTGTCGCGCTTGATCCGGGACTTCAGGCGGTTGACGGCGCGGACCATGTCGTCCTTGCTCGCGTCTTCCACCATGTCGACGTCAAAGCCGTTCTTGCGCAGCGACGAGGACAGCGCGCGGGCGTCGTTGATCGACTGCGTCAGCGGCGCGCTGGCGTCGGGATAGTGACCATTGCCGATGACCAGCGCGAGGCGCGCGGTCTGGCCGATCGAACCCGTGACCTGGTCGGTCGAAACGGCCTTGGCGGCGTCGAGCGCGCGCATGTTGAGGGCAGCGTGGGCACCGATCACGAGCGACACCGTGCCGATGAGGGCCGCGGCGACCGCAATCGTGCGTCGTGAGAGATCGAGCTGCCTTACATTCATCTCGGTTCATTCCTGTCAGTACCAAAGACCTGCCAAGCGCGCGCACACTGGTTGAGTAGCGCGATGACGTCATTAGGTTTGAGGGATTGGCCCGGGGAGTGCCCCCGAATTGCGCGCAATTTGCGGCGCCGCACCAAACAAACCCTTAACCGGATCTGGCCTCCCCGGCAATAGATCGCCCAAAATTTGAGCTAAGTGGTTGAAGCTAATAGTTAATTCTCCGACCGAAAATTGCATGTTTTTTCATCTCCGGGCCATTCCGGAGTCTTCACCATGCAGCCCCTGTGCCGGGTTTTTCCGTGACCACCATCACATTTGTATTTCCTGCGAATCCGGGTAGCCTTTTCAAAGACTTGCAGGGGGTGGCACGGAGCTGGGAGCGTGCTGGCCGGCCCCTGGGCGAGGCCCCGCGACCAGGTATTTCATGAGCTTTCAATATTTTGCCGGCGCCGCCTGCCGGGCGCTGACGGCGCGGAAGGACGGCCCCTCTCTTTACGACGTCTGCGATCCCGTATTGTCGGGTCCGGCCAGCGGCGATCCGCATCTGGCCAAATTCTACAAGACCGCGCTCGGCAATCCCGCATTGCGGGTGCTGCTCCGCCGTGCCGGACTGCCCGAATTGCGCGACGAGGCCAGACTGAGCCGGCTGCGCCAGGCGCTGGTCCGCGCCCGCGACGATGCCGAGCCCGACTGGGCGGCGGCCGGCCAGCCCGTCGCCGATCTCGTCGACACCATCGCGCTGGATCACCCCAAGCCGCCGCCGGCGATATTCGTCGGCGCCATGCCGGCGCAAGCGCAGATCGACGGCGTGATCCGCGACTGCGCGCAGCATCTGCTGGGCTCGTATCGCCGCAACGGCTTCCTGCCGACCTATGCCGCCTTCAACCTGATCGGCGATCCCGACTTCCGCGGGCGCGAGCTGATCATGGCGCTGAACGGCCTGAACGCGCGCGGCTACAAGAATTCCTCGCTGCTGTTCAATCTCGCCCGCGTCTTCATCGCGCGCTCGCCGGCGCGCGCCGTGGTCAATCCGCCCTGGCGAGGGATTGCCGAGCCGATGTGGGAGCCGATGCAGATCCGCCACCGCTCGGCCTATTACGATGCGTTCTTCATCGAGGCGCTGCTGAGCTATGTCGAAACCGGGCTCGCTGCGCCGGCCGACAAGAGCGCGGCGGAACGCGCCGTCGCCGACATGGTCGATTTCTGCGTCAATGTCAGCCGCGAAGAGGTGCAGGGCAGCGACGGCGCGCGTTTCGACGTCATCACGGCGCTGGCGCCTGCACCGCATCCGCGGTTCTCCCGCTTCTTCGCGCAGATCAAGCAGGATCTCGGCTTCGGCATCTACGTGCCCGACTGCGACACCACGGCCTGCTCGATCTCCGCGGCGACGCAGGCCGGCTGCACCGATCCGATTATCGATCAGCCGCTGCTGGATTTCTATGCCGGCTACCAGGTGCGCGCCGGCGTCAACGAGCCGCGCGTGACCGTCCCGCTCAACGACAACATCGACTACGAGGGCGGCGTCGCGACCTGGATCGACAATCTCGCCGGCGAGCGGCCCTATGGCAACGATCTCGATCCGACACTCAATCTCGACATTCTCGAGGTGAGCTTTCGCAACCTCGCGCGCTGGAAGATATTGGAAACGCCGGCGCGGCTGGCGACCGTGCACCGCATCATCGGCTTCCAGAAGCGGCTCGCCGCAAGCGGCGCCTTCGCCAATCCCCGCTCGCACATTTACTACCTTCCGGAGCTCTACAGCGCCTATTTCGGCCGCTGCTATGCGGCCTTCCTGGCGCTGCCGCTGGCGGCGCAGGCCGCGATCGATCCCGATGGCGAGTTCGATTTCATCCGTCACCGCGTGTTGTCCTACGTCCAGGGCGAGCTGATGGCCGCCGAGATGAACGTGTTCGACGCGGCGCTGGCGCTGATCGCGCTCGGCCATCTCGGCGCCGATCCGCGCGCCTTTGCGCCGGCGCTGAACGTGATCGTCGGCGCCATCGGCGAAGGCGGCCGCCGCGGCCCGTTCCGCGCCTATGAATGGAACAAGATGAAGACGCCGACACGGATCCTGGTGGGTGGACCCGAGGTGACGTCGGCGTTCGTGCTGATGGGACTGGCGGTGGCGCGGCGGGCGATGATGGGACGGGGGTGAGGGTTCACGCAGAACGTAGGGTGGGCAAAGGCGCGCACTTCGCGCGCCTTGCCCACCATTCCTCCGCAATGCCAGACATGGTGGGCACGCTTCGCTTTGCCCACCCTACGGTCCATCGCCGCAATGACAGGAAGTTGAAAGCCCATCTGTTAGGCAGGCGCTGGCCGGGCGGACAAAAGCCGACCACAATTGCCGGGCTTATCGAGATTTTCTTCACACGCGGACCGGCATGTTGCGAAAAATCCTGATTGCGTTGTCACTGCTCGCCTTGCCGTCATTGGCGCAGGCCGCCGAGATCACCGGCACGGCGAAGGTCCGCGACGGCGATTCCGTCGTGATCGGCAACACGAGGATCCGGCTCGGCGGCATCGACGCGCCGTCGTCCGACCAGCTCTGCCTCAACACCAATACCGAGCGCTGGACCTGCGGGATCGCGGCGCGCGACGAGCTCGCCAAATACACCGAGGGCAAGAACTGGGTCTGCCATACCCGCGCGATCGACCGGCGCGGCCGCACCGTGGCGCGCTGCGAGGTCGGCGGCGAGGACATCCAGAAATGGCTGGTGCGCAGCGGCTGGGCGCTGTCCTACACCCGGGTCTCGCACGACTATGACGCGGATGAAGCTGCCGCGCGTGAGGCAAAAGCCGGGATGTGGCAGGGCGCCTTCATCGCGCCCTGGGACTGGCGCGTGCGCAACAAGAAGACGACGATATTGGGCGCCACCAAGCCGCCCGAGGGCGCGCATTCGGTGCTGCTGGCTTCCGCCTCCGGCCCGGTCGCGCCCTCGCCGGACTGCACCATCAAGGGCAACGTCAACAGCGCCGGCGAGTGCATCTACCATACCCCGAACAGCCGCTGGTACACCCAGATCAAGATGAAAATCGCCAAGGGCACCCGCTGGTTCTGCTCGGTTGAAGACGCGGAGGCCGCCGGTTGCCGCGAGACGAAGCGATAACCCACTTCAGACCTGCGTTTTCCGTGCTTTTCTTGGCCGCCTCCAACGCGTAGAAACGCAGATCATCAACCCTCCAGACCGTCTTCACGACACAAGGACCAACAGCAATGACCGTTCGCGCGGGCCGGGAGTTTCTGGCCATCCCCGGGCCCACCACGATGCCCGACGAGGTGCTGCAGGCGATGCATCGTCCGGCGATCGACATCTACTCCAAGCAGATGACCGATCTGACCGAGAGCCTGCTCCGCGACATCTCGAACCTGTTCGCGACCAAGGGCAAGTCCTACATCTACATCGCCAACGGACACGGCGCCTGGGAAGCGGCGCTGAGCAACGTGCTGTCGCGCGGCGACAAGGTGCTGGTGCTGGAGAGCGGTCGCTTCGCGATCGGCTGGGGCCATGCGGCAAAGCTGATGGGCGCCGAGGTCGAGGTGCTGAAGGGTGATTGGCGCCGCGCGGTGCGGCCGCATGAGGTCGAGGAGCGCCTGCGCCGCGACAAGGAGCACACCATCAAGGCCGTCGTCGTCGTCCAGGTCGATACCGCCTCGGGCGTGCAGAACGACATCGAGGCGATCGGCAAGGCGATCAAGGCTGCCGGCCATCCCGCGCTGTACATGGTCGACACCGTCGCCTCGCTCGGCTGCATGCCGTACGAGATGGACAAATGGGGCGTCGACGTCACCATGTCCGGCTCGCAGAAGGGCCTGATGACGCCGCCCGGCCTCGGCTTCGTCGCCGCCAACGCGCGCGCGCTCGAAGTGCACAAGAAGGCCAATATGAGCACGCCCTATTGGAGCTGGAGCGAGCGCGAAGGCACCGAGCATTATCGCAAATATGCCGGCACCGCGCCGGTGCATCTGTTGTTCGCGCTGCGCCAGGCCATCGACCTGTTGCACGAGGAAGGTGTGGAGCACGCGTTTCGCCGCCACAGCCTGCTCGGTGAGGCCGCGCGCCGCGCCGTTTCCGCCTGGTCGGAAGGCCAGGTGCTCGGCTTCAACGTCGCGGAAGCCAGCGAGCGCTCCAACACCGTGACCACGGTGACCATGAGCAACGGCCATGATCCGGCGGTGCTGCAACGCTATTGCAAGGAGAAGTGCGGCGTGGTGCTCGGCACCGGCATCGGCGACCTCTCCGGCCAGGCCTTCCGCATCGCCCATATGGGCCATGTCAATGCGCCGATGCTGCTCGGCACGCTAGGGGTGATCGAGATCGGCCTCAACGCGCTGAAGATCCCGCACGGCAAGGGCGGGCTCGAGGCCGCGGTGGCGTATCTCGGCGAGCAGGTGGCGGTGTAATTCACTGTCGTCCCGGCGAAAGCCGGGACCCATACCGCGTGATCTATCAGTGACGCACGGTGTGCGTACCACGAGAAGACTCCTTAACTGCGAGTCTTCGCCAAATTCCTCCCTGGGGTTATGGGTCCCGGCCTTCGCCGGGACGACAGCGGGGTTTTTGGCTACTGCTGAGCATCACAGCTGCAGTCTCTTGTAGCCCGGGTGAGCGAAGCGGCACCCGGGATTCTTGCGCGAGGCCCCGCATGTCGCTTCGCTCATGCGGGCTACGGCTGCGGCACCCGATAAGCCTCGACCTGAGCCTTCAGCTCACCCAGTGACGCGAGCGGCGCTTTCGGATCGACGCGATACTCTCCGCTCACCAACCACCCCAGCACCTTCGCATCGACGCGCGGCGAATGGTGGATGACGTCGCTGTAATTGCCGAGGTCGTGGGTGACCTGCTTGATCGCACGGAAATCGTGGAGCCGCACATTGGGAAGCTGCGTCAGGCGCTGCGCCACGAGGGCCGTGAGATCGGTGACGATCTTCAGCGTCGCCGGTGACGCCTCGCGCATCGCGACGAATTGCAGGATCGAATAGGGTGGAAAGTAGATGTCGAAGGTCACGTCTGGATGGCGCGCGATCAGGCCGACGGCATCGCGCTCGAAATGCCGGACCATGGCGTCATGGCCGTAGCCTTCGCCGAGGAAGCGGCTGCGCACGGGATCGGTGATGTAGGCGAAGGCGGCCAATGTTCGCTGCGCGTTGTAGCCGCGGGCGAAATCGAAATCCCGTGGCAGCGCATGGATGTCGTCGACGTCGGACAGCGCAAACGCGACGGGGAGGAAAGGCGCCGCCTGAGTCAGCGGCTCCCGCAGCGGTGGAATCGACCGCAGCACCGCGAACAGGGATTCCTTCGCCATCGCGGCGCTGAACAGATAGGTCGCGATCCCCTTTGCGCTTCCACGATAGAGATCGGCCGACAGATAGGGATCGGCGTCGATGTCGGGTGCATCGACGAAGATCCAGTCGTCCATCTCCCAGATCACGCGCCGGGCGCCGCGCCCGATCGCGTGCTCCAGCACAAAACCCTGCTGGCGTGAATTGGACCCGGTCATCGCCAGCTTGAGCGAATGGACGCCCAACGCGCGATCGATGTCGCTCTGGCGAAAATGAATCGCGAGCGAAGAGCCCATGAAGGCGGCGTCGAACGACTGGCTGCGGAGCAATCCGGCATTCTGCATGCGCGTGTCGTCGGAATAGAACGCCGGGACGAGACGCGACGGGCGGAACAGTTGCAGCGGATCGACCGCGAAGGTGAGCGCAGCCGCACCCAGCATGCACACCACGCTGGCGAGGAGAAGGCGTTTCAAATTGGTGAAGGTGCCCCGCATCAGAACCGGAAATAGATGAATTCGCTGTGGCTCTGGATGCCGAGAACCCCGAGCGCGAGCACCAGCGAGGCGCCATAGAGGAACAGCGGCCGCATCCGCCCTGCCAGCAGGCCATCACCGACCCTGCGATTGCCGTGATCGTAGCCCATGATTCCTTGCGTGTTCGGCGCCAGCCACACCAGCGCGGCATAAATCGTGACCAGCACCAGCGCCGCGATCTCCTCGCGGCCGAAGGCGATATTCGCAGGGTCGGCCATGGCACTGAGGATCCGCAGCGCCCAATCAACCCGCTCGGCGCGAAAGAACACCCAGGCGACGACGACGGCCAGGAAGGTCAGCACGGCTCCGATGACACGGAGCGGGCGCGCAAGGGGCGACGGAATGTTCGGCACCAGCGCGTTGAAGGCGTGATTGATGCAGAGATAGGCGCCGTGCAGCGCGCCCCACACCACGAATGTCCAGGCCGCGCCGTGCCAGAGCCCGCCGAGCAGCATCGTGACGATCAGATTGACATAGCGCAGCACGCGGCCGCGGCGGTTGCCGCCGAGCGGGATGTAGAGATAGTCGCGCAGGAATTGCGACAACGTGATGTGCCAGCGGCGCCAGAACTCGACGATGCTGGTGGCCTTGTGGGGCGAGTTGAAGTTGACGGGCAGGAAGATGCCGAACATCAGGGATATGCCGATCGCCATGTCGGAATAGCCGGAGAAGTCGAAATAGAGCTGGAATGTGTAGGCGAGAGCGCCGAGCCAGGCCTGGTCGAAGCTCGGCGAGCGCGCATCGAAGGCGAGCGCGACCAGGGGCTGGATGCCGTCGGCGAGGCAGGTCTTCTTGAACAGGCCGATCGCGAAGATGATGGTTCCGCACAGCATCAGATGTGGGTCCGGATGCTTGGTTTCCTTCCGCTCGAATTGCGGGATCATGTCCTTGTGGTGGAGGATCGGCCCCGCGATCAGATGCGGGAAGTAGGTCACGAACAACGCATAATGCGGCAGCGCATAGGCCGCGACCTGGCCGCGATAGGCATCGACCAGAAACGCGATCTGGGTGAAGGTGTAGAAGGAGATGCCGACCGGCAGCAGGATGTGGACCGCGACATGGGTGCCGAGCAGCGCATTGACATTGTCGGCGGCGAAGCCCGCATATTTGAAGATGCCGAGCACCAGGAGATCGCCGGCAACACCGAGGGCAAGCGCCGCCCGGCGCTGCACTGGGGCGAGCTCCGCCGCAATCAGGAGATAGCCGACGCCATAGTTGAAGGCGATCGACGCCAGCAACAGCCCTGCGAACTGCCAGTTGCCGATGGCGTAGAAGGCGAGCGAGGCCGCCGCGAGCCAGATCACCGGGGTCAGATTGCTGCGCCGCCCGAGCCAGAAATACCCGGCCAGCGCGGCCGGCAGGAACAGCAGGATGAACGGATAGGAATTGAACAGCATCGGGCTGGACCGGCGGCGGGTTACTGCCCCTAAAGCATAGACGGGGGCGATCAACAACCCGGCGACTTGGCGCAGTCCTTCTCAGTCCTTGGCGCAGCGGCGCTGGTAATTGGCGGAATCGGGACGATATAAGGCGGTGCATCTTCTCCCTCTCCCCGTTCTTACGGGGAGAGGGTTGGGGTGAGGGGCCTCTCTCCGCACGTGAGATGGTTGAAAGACCTGTACCCCCTCACCCGGAATTTGCTTTCGCAAATTCCGACCTCTCCCCGCAAGCGGGGGAGAGGTTAAGAAAGAGCAGCGCGCGAACGTGACAAGATGAGGATCGAGTGACCCAGACCAAGACACCTTCCCAGCCCCCCGTCGCCCCCCGCCGGCCGCATTCCTTCACGCGGCACGGCATCGCCGTGAGCGACGATTATGCCTGGCTGAAGGATGAGAAATGGCAGGAGGTGCTGCGCAATCCCAGCGTGCTCGATCCCGATATCCGCAAATATCTCGACGAGGAGAACGGCTACACCGAGAGCCTGCTCGGCCACACCGCAGCGCTCCAGAAAACGCTGGTGCGCGAAATGCGCTCGCGGATCAAGGAGGACGATTCCAGCGTGCCATCGCCGGACGGACCTTTCGCCTATTTCCGCAAGTTTCGCGAGGGCGGGCAGCATGAATTATACGGCCGCATGCCGCGCGACGGCGGCGACAGCGACATCGTGCTCGACGGCGACGCGCTCGCCAAGGACCACAAATATTTCAAGTTCGGCGGCAGCCGGCACTCGTACGATCACAAGCTGCAAGCCTGGAGCGCCGATACCAAGGGCTCGGAATATTTCTCGATCCGCGTGCGCGACTGGGCGACGGGCAAGGATCTTGACGACGTCGTCGAGGAGACCGATGGCGGCATCGTCTGGGCTGCGGATTGCAAGAGCTTCTTCTATGTGAAGCTCGACGACAATCACCGCCCGATGCAGGTGTGGCGGCACCGGCTGGGAACGAAGCAGGCCGACGACATCCTGGTCTATGAGGAGCAGGACTCCGGCTGGTTCACCCATCTGCATGAGAGCACCAGCGGCCGCTTCTGCGTGATCGCGGGCGGCGATCACGAGACCTCGGAGCAGCGCCTGATCGATCTCGCCAATCCCGACGCGCCACCGCGCCTGGTCGCGGCGCGCGAGGATGGCGTGCAATATTCGCTCGCCGACCGCGGCGACCAGCTTTTCATCCTCACCAATGCCGACCACGCCGTCGACTTCAAGATCGTCACCGCGCCGCTCAGCGCACCCGAGCGCAAGAACTGGCGCGATTTGATCCCGTATCGTCCCGGCATCTACATCATCGACCTCGATCTCTATGCCGGCCATCTGGTGCGGCTGGAGCGCGCCAATGCGCTGCCGGCGATCGTGATCCGCGATCTCACGTCCAGCGAAGAGCACGCGATCGCCTTCGACGAAGCCGCCTATTCGCTTGATACGATGGGCTCCTACGAGTTCGAGACGACCACCCTGCGCTTTGCCTATTCGTCGATGACGACGCCGTCGGAGGTCTATGACTACGACATGGCGAAGCGCACGCGCACCTTGCGCAAGCGCCAGGAGATTCCGTCCGGCCACAATGCGAGCGACTACGTCACCACGCGCATCATGGCGAAGGCCTATGACGGCGCGGAGGTGCCGGTGTCGATCCTGTATCGGCGCGGGCTCAAGCTCGACGGCGCGGCACCGCTGCTGCTCTACGGCTACGGCTCCTACGGCATGGCGATGCCGGCCTCCTTCAACGCCAACCGCCTGTCGCTGGTCGATCGCGGCTTCGTTTACGCCATCGCCCATATCCGCGGCGGCGCCGACAAGGGCTGGGGCTGGTATCTCGACGGCAAGCGCGAGAAGAAGACGAATTCATTCGACGACTTCGCCGCCAGCGCCCGCGCGCTGATCGCAGCGAAGTACACCAGCGCAAAGCGCATCGTCGGCCATGGCGGCTCGGCCGGCGGCATGCTGATGGGCGCGGTCGCGAACCGCGCCGGCGAGTTGTTCGCCGGCATCGTCGCCGAGGTCCCGTTCGTCGACGTGCTCAACACCATGCTCGACGACACGCTGCCGCTGACGCCGCCGGAATGGCCGGAATGGGGCAACCCGATCGAGAGCGAAAAGGATTTTCGCACCATTTTGTCCTACTCGCCCTACGACAATGTCGCCGCGCAGGACTATCCGGCGATCCTCGCCATGGGCGGACTGACCGACCCGCGCGTCACCTATTGGGAGCCCGCGAAATGGATCGCGCGCCTGCGCGCCACCATGCGCGGCGGCGGCCCGGTGCTGCTCCGCACCAACATGGGCGCCGGCCACGGCGGCGCATCGGGCCGCTTCAACCGGCTGGATGAAGTCGCGATCGTGTATGCGTTCGCGCTGTGGGCGGCGGGGATGGCGGAGGCTGGGGTGTAAGCGTCACCCTCCGCCGTCGTCCCGGCGAAGGCCGGGACCCACCGCGTGATCTAGCGATGACGCGCAGGTAGCAGTCCCGCAGGAAGATTTCTTAACTGCGAGTCTTCGCCAAACTTCTCCCTGGGGTTATGGGTCCCGGCCTTCGCCGGGACGACACTGGTGTTGTGGCGCTACCAACAGTCTAACTACCGCCCGTTCTTCTTCCGCCATGCCGCGAAGTCGGTCAGCGTCTGCGGATCGGTCGCCGGATAAAGGCCGAAGATGCCACGGCCCTTGTTGACTTCCTCGGTGACGAAATCCTCGAACGCGGTCATCTCGAAGGTCTCGTTGGCGATCTCCTCAGTGAGGTGTGCGGGGATCACGATGACGCCGTCGCTGTCGCCGAGAATGACGTCGCCGGGAAACACCGGCGCGTCGCCGCAGCCGATCGGGACGTTGATCTCGATCGCGTGGTGCAGCGTCAGGTTGGTCGGCGCGCTCGGGCGATGGTGGAAGGCGGGGAAGCCGAGCTTTGCGATCTCGGCAGAGTCGCGAAAGCCGCCATCGGTGACGACGCCGGCGACGCCGCGCTTCATCAAGCGCGTCACCAGGATCGCGCCGGCCGAGGCTGCGCGCGCGTCCTTGCGGCTGTCCATCACCAGCACGGCGCCCGGAGGGCAATCCTCGACCGCCTTGCGCTGCGGATGCGAGCGGTCCTTGAACACCTCGATGGTGTTGAGATCCTCGCGCGCCGGCATGTAGCGCAGCGTGAAGGCCTCGCCCACCATGGTCGGCTGGTCCGGGCCCAAGGGGTGCACGTCCTGGATCATCTGGATGCGCAGGCCGCGCTTGAACAAAGCGGTGGCGACCGTGGCGGTGGAGACGGATTTGAGCTTGTTGCGGGTGGCTTCGGTGAGTTTGGTCATGGTGTGCTCTCTCATGGTCGTCATTCCGGGGCGATGCGTCAGCATCGAACTATGGTGCGCAATTGCCCCAGAGAATCTCGAGGTTCCGGGTCTGGTCCTTCGGACCATCCCGGAACGACAGAAACTAGTAAATCGACGGCTCGCCGATCGGTGCGCCGAAATCGGTCTCCAGGAAGTCGAAGTCGCAGCCGTCATTGGCCTGCTTGATGTGCTTGGTGAACATCCAGCCATAGCCGCGCTCGAAGCGGCGCTCGGGCGCCTTCCAGGCGGCGCGGCGTTTTGCGAGCTCGGCCTCGGATACGTCGAGATTGATGGTGCGCGCTTCGACGTCGAGCGTGATGCGGTCGCCGTTCCGCACCAGCGCCAGCGGGCCGCCGACATAGGATTCCGGTGCGACGTGCAGGATGCAGGCGCCGTAGCTGGTGCCGCTCATGCGCGCGTCCGAGATGCGCACCATGTCGCGCACGCCCTGTTTCACGAGCTTGGTCGGGATCGGCAGCATGCCCCATTCCGGCATGCCGGGCCCCCCTTGTGGGCCTGCATTGCGCAGGATCAGGATGTGATCCTCGGTGACATCAAGATTGGGATCGTCGACCGCCTTCTTCATCGACGGATAATCGTCGAACACCAGCGCAGGTCCGGTGTGCTTGAGGAAGCGCGGCGCGCAGGCGGAGGGTTTTATGACGCAGCCATCGGGCGCGAGATTGCCCTTGAGCACGGCGAGCGCGCCTTCCTTGTAGATGGGATTGTCGACCGAGCGGATCACATCGTCATTGTGCACTTCGGCATGCGCGATGTTCTCGCCGACCGTCTGGCCGGTAACGGTGATGCAGTCGAGATGCAGATGCGGCTTGATCTGGCCCATCAGCGCCGGCAGGCCGCCGGCGTAGAAGAAGTCTTCCATCAGATAGGCATCGCCACTCGGCCGCACATTGGCGATGACCGGCACCTTGCGGCTCGCAATCTCGAAATCGTCGAGGCCGATGTCCTGGCCGGCGCGGCGCGCCTGCGCGATCAAATGGATGATCGCATTGGTCGAGCAGCCCATCGCCATCGCCACCGCAATGGCGTTCTCGAAGGCTTTTCGGGTCTGGATCGTCTTCGGCGTCAAATCTTCCCACACCATCTCGACGATGCGGCGGCCGCATTCCGAGGCCATGCGGATGTGGTTGGCGTCCGCCGCCGGTATCGAGGAGGCACCCGGCAGCGTCATGCCGATCGCTTCTGCGATCGCGGTCATGGTCGAGGCGGTGCCCATGGTCATGCAGGTGCCGTAGCTGCGGGCGATGCCGGCTTCGATGTCGAGCCAGTCCTTCTCGGAAATCTTCCCGGCGCGCCGCTCGTCCCAATATTTCCAGCCGTCCGAGCCGGAGCCGAGCGTCTTGCCCTTCCAGTTGCCGCGCAGCATCGGACCGGCCGGCAGATAGATCGCCGGGATGTTCATCGAGGTTGCGCCGAGCAGCAGCGCCGGCGTGGTCTTGTCGCAGCCGCCCATCAGCACCACGCCGTCGACGGGATGGCTGCGCAAGAGCTCCTCGGCGTCCATCGCCAGCAGATTGCGATAGAGCATGGTGGTCGGCTTCAGCAGCGATTCCGACAGCGACAGCGCCGGCAATTCCAGCGGCAGGCCGCCGGCCATCAGGATGCCGCGCTTGACGTCGTCGACCCGCGACTTGAAGTGCATGTGGCAGGGCTGGGCGTCCGACCAGGTGTTGAGGATCGCGATGATCGGGCGATCCTTCCACTCCTCCGGCGCGTAGCCCATCTGCATGGTGCGGGAGCGGTGGCCGAACGAGCGGAGGTCGTCGGGCGCGAACCAGCGGGCGCTGCGGAGCTGGTCGGGTGTTTTCTTCTTGGTCACGATTGGGTGCCCCATTTCTGGACGGTGTTCCGCTCGATAGCACGGAAGATCAGGTTCTCGACAAAGAGCCCGATGATTATCACAGTCAGCAATCCTGCGAAGACCGCGGGAATATCGAGCAGGTTGCGATTTTCGAAGATGAACCAGCCGAGCCCGCCCTGGCCAGAGGACACGCCGAACACCAGCTCCGCCGCGATCAGCGTGCGCCAGGCGAAGGCCCAGCCGATCTTGAGGCCGGTGAGGATCGAGCCGAAGGCGGCGGGAATCAGGATCTTTGCCACATAGGGCAGCCCGCGCAGGCCGTAATTGCGCCCGACCATGCGCAGCGTGTTGGACACGCTCTTGAAGCCGGAATGGGTGTTGAGCGCGACCGGCCACAGCACCGAATGGATCAGCACGAAAACCAGGCTGCCATTGCCGAGACCGAACCAGATCAAGGCGAGCGGCAACAGCGCGATCGCCGGCAATGGATTGAACATCGCCGTCACCGTCTCCAGGAAATCGGTGCCGATACGGGTGGAGATCGCGAGCACCGTGAAGATCGCGGCAAGCACGATGCCCGCCGAATAGCCCATGAACAGCACTTTCAGCGAGGCCCAGGCCCGCAGCGGAATGGTGCCGTCCTTGACGCGGTCGTAAAGCGTGACGACCGTGTCGTGCAGCGTCGGAAACAGCAGGGGATTGTCGAGGGTGAGGCCGTAGGCCTCCCAGACCGCCGCCAGGAACAGGATGATGACGGTCTTGCGGACAAAACCGTCGTTCCACAACAACTCGGCAACGCCCAGCTTGCGCTCGACCTCGCCCGCACCGGTGGCGGCGACCGGCGCGTCACGCAGCAGAATTCTCGCTTCGCCCATCTGAGGCTCCCCTAGTGCGCCACAGCTTCGGCAGCGAACAGGAGATCGTGGATCTCCTTCTCCAGCCGGCCGGCGCTGCCGTCCCCGTTCGAGACCTTGTCGACGTCGACCACCTCGGCCTTGACGCGGCCGGGATGTGGCGACAGCAGCAGGATGCGGTTGCCGATGCGGATCGCCTCGGCAATCGAATGGGTGACGAACAGCACGGTGAATTTGGTCTCGCTCCAGAGCTGGAGCAGCTCATCCTGGCAGGTTCGCCGCGTCAGCGCGTCCAGCGCCGCGAACGGCTCGTCCATCAGGAGAATATCCGGCTCCATCGCCATGCCGCGCGCGATCGCGACGCGCTGCTTCATGCCGCCGGAGAGCGTGTGCGGATAGGCATCGACCACGCGGGTCAGCCCGACCTTCTCGATATAGGCCCGCGCCCGCGCCTCGGCCTCCTTGCGCGGCAGCTTTCGCGCGGTCAGCAGCGGAAACATCACGTTGGCGAGCACGGTCTTCCAGGGCAGCAGCTGGTCGAACTCCTGGAAGATCATCATGCGGTCGGCGCCCGGCCCGTGGATCTCGCGATTGTTGATGGTCATGCGGCCTTCGCTCGGTGACATGTAGCCGCCGACGGCCTTGAGCAGGGTCGACTTGCCGCAGCCGGACGGCCCGAGCAGCACGAAGCGGTCGGACCTGTCGACGGTGAATGAGACCCTTTCGGTGGCGGTGACGACGGCGCTGGAGGTCTTGTAGCGCAGCGTCACCCCGCTGACGTCGAGCAGCGCCATCAATTGCCCTTCAAATCGTGCGCKACGGGGAGATAATAATCGGTCCAGGCCTTGGGCTGGGTCTTCAGCGTGCCGGTCTTGTACAAATGGGCGGCGAACTTCATCGTGCCCTGCGGCTCGAGATTCCACTCCATCATGCCGGGCTCCTTGAGGAGGTCGAGCAGCTCCTCGGCCGAGGTCTTGTCGCCGGTGATCTCCTTGTAGATCTCGACGGCCTGTTTGGTGTCGCTGCGGATCAGGTCCTGCGCCTCCTTGGTCGCGTCGCGCACGGCCTGGACGATTTTCGGATTGGCGTCGGCGAATTTCGTCGTGGTGAAGAACTGCGCCTGGCTGAGCGGGCCGCCCATCACGTCCGGCGACGACAGCACGACATGCGCGCCCGGCACGTTCTTCAGCTCCAGGAACGTGAACGGCGGGATCGAGAAGTGGGTGTGCACCTCATGCTTGGAATTGGCGAGCGCCGCATAGGCGTCGGGATGGCCGAGCTGCACCGTGTTGACGTCGAGCTTCGACCATTGATCGGCCCCGAAGGCTTCGGCGGCCGCGATCTGCAGCACGATCGCCTGGGTCGAGACCTTCACCGTCGGCACCGCGATCTTGTCGCCGGGGCCGAAATCCCTGATCGACTTGATGTTGGCGTCGCGGCTGATCAGCGTCATCGGCTGCGCCGAGGTCGCGACGATGCCCTTGACCCCGCCGCGGGTGCGGTCCCACAGCAGCAGCAGATTGCCGGTGCCGGTGTTGAGAATGTCGACGCCGCCTGCGAGCAGCGCATCGGTCTGCGCGCCGCCGCCGGAGAACGTGATCCATTTGGTGGTGACACCGGAGACGCCGAGCGAAGCTGCGTGCTTCTCGATCAGCTTCTGCTTCTCCATGATGTGGCTCGGCATGTAGAAGATGCCGGGCTGCCGCGACAGCGCGATCTCTGACTTCTGCTGGGCGTGCGCGGCGGACACCGCCATGGCGGCGGCGATCAGGGTGGCGGCAGCCAGGCTGCTGCGACGATGCATCATCATTGTTGTGTGTTTCCTCCGGCCATCGTTGAGCCGCGTTGACGCTACTGATGCACTAATATATTAGTGCATCAAAGGCAAGCCCGCGGAGCCCGTCATGGAATCATCCCACGCCGCGCCGCGCGCGGCCCCACGGTCCGCCACCCGGCTCGACCGCGGCCGCCAGGCCGCGCCGCAGGTGTTCGAGCGGCTGCGCAATGCGATCGTCGCCCTCGAACTGCCGCCCGGCGCCCCGCTGTCACGCGCCGAGCTCGCCGGCCAGTTCGGCGTCAGCTCGACGCCGGTGCGCGACGCGCTGATGCGGCTCGAGGAAGAGGGCCTGGTCGAGGTGTTTCCGCAGCATGCGACCGTGGTGAGCCGGATCGACGTCGACCGCGCGCAGCAGGCGCATTTCCTGCGCCAGGCGCTGGAGCTGGAGATCGTCCGCCTGCTCGCGGCCCCTCGCGACACGGCGCTTGTCATCCGCCTGGACCACGCCATCGCGTTGCAACAGCAATTTGCCAAGGCCGGTGACTTCGAAGCCTTCATCGCCGGAGACAACGATTTCCACGCCCAGCTCTACGCTGCCGCCGGAAAGCAGGACCTCTGGGCGCTGGTGCGCAGCCGCAGCGGACATATCGACCGGCTGCGCCGGCTGCACCTGCCCTCGCCCGGAAAGGCCCAGAATATCGTACGCCACCACAAGCTGATCACGCGCGCGATCGAGGCCGGAGACGCCGATGCCGCTCAACAGCATCTGCGCACGCACCTGTCGGGCACGCTAAGCGAGCTGGACACGATCCGAAGCCACTATCCCGAGTACCTCACCGACTAGAGCGCGGCGGTTCGCCGCTCCGGCCCGCGGCGAAACTACGGCACCGTGCAACTACGGCGATTATTATAGTTCCGACCGCCTTTCCGGAGCTGGCGCAGCATCTTACGCCATGCGCTCAGGGGCTTGTGCACGAAGGCATGCATATGGAAGCATCTGCGGAATCGGTTGCGGCGGGCAGCCCTCGTGCCGGTTGCGAAGTGCTTGCAGGCCGGGTCGAATCCGCGCAACATTTTCGTGTTTGATGGCTTGATTTGCGGTCGCCGGAAAACGTCCCACCCGGCCCGGAGGGTTTCAGACGTGGCCAACATCCTGATCGTGGATGACGATCCGGCCGTCCAGCTCACGATCCGGCTGCTCCTGGAGAGGGCCGGTCATCACGTGACGGTCGCCGGCGATGGCCGCAAGGGGCTCGCGCTGTTCGAGAGCAGCCCATTCGACCTGCTGTTCCTCGACATCTTCATGCCCGGCATGGACGGGCTGGAGGCCATGCGCCACATCCGCCGGCAACAGCCGGCCATTCCGATCATCGTCATTTCCGGCCGCGCGATCACGCCTGACGCCAATGCGGAGCCGGATTTCCTGAAGATGGCGACCAAGCTCGGCGCGGTGGCGAGCCTGCAGAAGCCGTTCAGGGCCGAGGCGCTGCTCGCCGCGGTCGACGGCTGCCTGGACGCGGGCAAGCCGGAGGGGCCCAATGTCAGCACCGGCAGCCGATGATGAGGACGCCCGTTCTGTTCCAGCGCAGAACCGGCGCGGCGCTTGGAGACGCGGTGCGAATATCGCCATGACGCTCACCACGCGGCTGGCCATCGCGATGATCCTGCTGGTGGCGGTGACCGTGGCCGCAGTCGGCTGGCTCGGCTATCGCAACATCACCCAGGCCGTCATTCCGCGGGTCCTGGAACGCATCGAAGCCCAGTCGCGCCTGCGGGCTACCAATCTCGAATCCTACGTTGCCGGAGCTCGCGGCGATTTGGCGGGCTATCGCTCCGCCGCGGCCATCAACGGCCTGATCCGCGCGCGCCTCGGCGGAGGCACCGACGCCCTTGACGGCGTTTCGGAGCAAACCTGGCGCGACCGCATCGCTGCGCGGCTCATGGCCGAGATCGAGGCCAAGCCCAGCTACGGACAGTTTCGCATCATCGGTCTAGACGACGACCAGCGCGAGCTGGTCCGCGTCGATCGCTCCGGCCCGAATGGAGCGGCACGGATCGTCCCCAACGGCGAACTGGAGCGCAAGAGCGAGCGAACCTATTTTCAGGAAACAATCCGGCTGGCGCCGAACGAAATTTACGTTTCGCCGATCGAACTCGCCACCCGCCAGGGAGGGACCACGGTCTTTCACACGCCGACCTTGCGAGTCGCGACGCCGCTGTTCACGCCGGACGGCAAGCCGTTCGGCATCATCATCGCCAATATCGACATGCGTCCGGCACTCGACCGCGTCCGCGCGACCGTGGGCTCAGGGGGAGAGATTTACGTCGTGAACTCGCGCGGCGACTATCTCGTCCATCCCGATCGCGCGCGAGAATTCGGCTCGGTGCGAGGCCATCCCACCAACTGGCGCAATGACTTTCCATTTTTTGCGACCCAGGTTGGCACGGTGGAAGGGGCGACGCAGGTTCTGACCGACCGGTCGGGCCGGCCGAGCGGCGCGGCGATCGCGCCGGCGCTGCTTGCGGGCAAGGAATGGGTCGCCATCATCGAGACAGTTCCTCCGGCCGTGTTCGGCCGCGTGCCGGCCGCCATTCAAAAAACGTCCCTGCTCGTCGGCGTGCTTGCCGTCCTCGCCGCGGCTTCGCTCGCGGTGCTCCTGGCGCGCTCATTGACCCGCCCGATCGGGCGTCTGACCGCGGCGGTGGAGGCAATCGGCGGCGGACGCCCGGCCGACATTCCCGTCGATGCCAGCGGCGAGACCGGCGTGCTGGCACGGGCTTTTGCCCGTATGGTCGAAGAGACGCGGGCGAAAACAGCCGCGCTCGAACGCGAGGTTCAGGAGCATCGCCGCACCGAGCTCGCGCGAAGCCATCATGCGGCGCGCGAGCGCTTGTTCAGCGCTGCCGTCGAATCATCCGACGATGCGATCGTGATGCAATCGCTCGATGCCATCATCACGGGCTGGAATCCCGCCGCCGAACGCCTCTATGACTATTCGGCCGATGAGGCGATCGGGAAATCCACCTCGATCATCGTCCCGCCCGACCGTCGCGAGCAGGGCAAGGACATTTTGCGGCGGATCGCCCGGGGCGAGCCGATCGAACGCTTCGAGACCGTGCGCCTGCGCAAGGACGGCACGCCGGTCGAGATCTCACTCAGCCTCTCCCCGATCCGCGGGCCGTCGGGTGAGATCGTCGGCGTCTCCGGGTCGGCCCGCAGCCTGACCGAGGCGCGACGGACCGAGCGGGCGCTTCAGCAGCAGCTCGAAGAGCGGCGGCAGATCTTCGAGACCTCGCAGGATCTGATCATGGTCATGAATTCGCGGGGCCACGTGGTGCAGATCAGCCCGAGCAGCGAGGCCATCCTCGGCTATCGGCCGAAGGAGATGGTCGGCCGCAGCGGCGTCGACTTCATTCATCCCGATCATCTGGTGCAGTCCCGCGTCGAGATGCGCGCGCTCCGGCGCGGCGATCGCCCCAAATTCGCCGACACCCGCTGCTTGCACAAGAACGGGCATGAGGTCTGGCTGTCCTGGCTCGGCAGCTGGTCCGAGCCGGCGAAACGCTTCTTCTTCGTCGGGCGCGACATGACCGAGGCCCGGCTCGCGCAGGAATCCCTGCGCGAAAGCGAACGGCTCGCCCGCAACATCGTCGAGACCGCGCTCGACGCCTTCGTCCAGACCGACGATCGCAGCACCATCCTGAACTGGAGCTCGCGGGCCGAAGAGCTGTTCGGCTGGCGGCGCGACGAGGCGCTGGGCAAGAATGCGATCGATCTGATCGTCGCGGATGGCGAGCGCAGGAGGGTCAATGCCGGCCTCGCGCGTTTCGTCGAGTCCGCGGACGGCCGGACGCTCAACCGCCGCCGCGAGCTGATGGTTCGCCGGCGCGACGGCAAGGAATTCAAGGCCGAACTGAGCGTGACGGCGCTGAGGCGCCGCGAGGGACTGTTGTTCAACGTCTTCTATCGCGACCTCACCGACAAGATCGCGGCCGAAGAGCGGATCCGCCATGCCGAGAAGATGGAGGCGGTCGGCCAGCTCACCGGCGGGGTGGCGCACGATTTCAACAACATCCTCACCGTCATCACCGGCACGATCGAGATCCTGGCTGAGGCGGTGGCCAAGGAGCCGGAACTTGCAGCGATCACCAAGATGATCGACGAGGCCGCCGGACGCGGCGCCGAGCTCACCCAGCACCTGCTCGCCTTCGCGCGCAAGCAGCCGCTCCAGCCGCGTGAGGTCGACGTCAACTCGCTGATCATCGACACCGCGAAGCTGTTGCGGCCGACGCTGGGCGAGCAGATCCAGATCGAATCCGTGTTCGAATCGGAGAGCAGCGTCGCGATCGTCGATCCCAACCAGCTCACCACGGCGATCCTCAACCTCGCGCTCAACGCCCGCGACGCCATGCCCGGCGGCGGCAAGCTGATCGTCGAGACGGGCGCCGCCTATCTCGACGAGGTCTATGCCAGCGTCAACGACGTCCCTCCCGGGCACTATGTGCTGATCGCCGTGAGCGACACCGGCGCCGGCATTCCCGCCAACATGCTGACCAGGGTGTTCGATCCGTTCTTCACCTCGAAGGGGCCCGGCAAGGGCACCGGCCTCGGGCTCTCCATGGTCTACGGTTTCATCAAGCAGTCCGCGGGCCACATCAAGATCTACAGCGAGGAGGGCCACGGCACCACGATCAAGATGTACCTGCCGCCCGGCAAGACGGCCACCGTGATCGGCGAAGGCGTGACGCCCGCGACGATCGAGGGCGGACATGAGACGATCCTCGTGGTCGAGGATGACCGGCTGGTGCGCGACTACGTGCTGGCGCAACTGCATTCGCTCGGCTACGTCACCTTGCAGGCCGCGAACGCCGCGGAGGCGCTAGCGATCGTCGCCGCCGGAAAGCGGTTCGACCTGCTGTTCACCGACGTGATCATGCCCGGCAGGATGAATGGACGGCAGCTCGCCGACGAGCTGTTGAAGACGCGTCCCGATCTCAGGGTGGTCTACACGTCCGGCTATACCGAGAATGCGATCATCCATCACGGCCGGCTGGATTCGGGCGTTCTGCTGCTGGCGAAGCCCTATCGCAAGTCGGATCTTGCACGGATCATCCGCAGGTCGCTGAGCGCCTGAAACTGCGTAGCCCGGATGAGCGAAGCGACATCCGGGACTCTGCGACAGCGTTCCCGGGTATCGCTTCGCTCACCCGGGCTACGAAAGCTCTTTACGACGCGCGTTGCGCCGCCGTCATCACGATACGGATCAGATCGGCGGCGTTGCGCGCGCCGAGCTTCTTCATGATGTTGGCGCGGTGGTCCTCGATCGTGCGCGGGCTGATGCCGAGCGTGCGGCCGGCTTCCTTGTTGGACGCACCGGCGGCGAACTGTTCGAGCACTTCGCGCTCCCGGCGGGTCAACGGCTCGCGTCCGGGGAAATGCAGCGAGCCGAATTTCGGCGACGCGTTCTCTGCCTGCCGGCGTGCATAGGCGCCGATCGCCTCGTCCAGCCGGCCGACGATCTCGCTGCCGCGGAACGGCTTCTCGATGAAGTCGAGCGCGCCGCTCTTGATGGCGCCCACCGCCATCGTGATGTCGCCCTGGCCGGAGATCATGAAGATCGGCGCGGGATAGTCCTCGCCGTGCAGCTCCTTGAGGATGTCGAGGCCCGACTTGCCGGGAATGTGCACGTCGAGCAGGATCGCAGCCGGTGTGCGGCTTCGCGCGACGGAGAGCAGCGCTGCGCCATCGGCGAAACAGATCACCTCATAGCCCGCCGCCTTCAACACCATCGACAAGGTGTCGCGAACGGCAGGGTCATCGTCGACCACGAAGATTTCACCGCGAGAGCTTTGTTCGGCCATGTGCCACATCCGGTTGGCATGAAGGACTCGCGTCCGCGCCAACCGTTATGGCGTTAGGCGCGGATTCGGCCCACCCGTATTTGTACGGGACATGGACTTAACGCACAAGTAGCGGCATGGCGCCTAATTGCAGGTGACGGAGAATATCCATGCTAAATCTCGCCAGCCCGCCCCCTCGCGTCACGACGCCCGAAGCCGACAGCCGTCAGTTGATCGCAGCCGATCTTCGCTCTCTGATCGCGCAGATCGAGAGCAGCATGCGCCTGATCGACGCAGCCATGATCGACGCAGCCTTGATGGACGAAGGCCCGGCACAGCACGGCAACGGCGATCAGGCGGCGGGTTCCACCGACATTTTCGTGCTCGACGACGTCACGCCCCGGTATGCCACGGCGAGTGCCGCCCTCAACGCCTGCCGCGCCGGCCTCGGCCACGCGCTGCAATCCTTGTCGGACTCCGGCGGTCCGGCGGAGACGACGATCGGTGCGGCAGACCTGCCGCACCGGATCGCATAGCTGGTCCGCGCCTTACGCGCGGTGCCGTTCCACGATTGCGTCGGTGGCGACACCGCCCCAAGTGTGCATCGCAGGCAGACCCATCGCGGCTTTGCCGAGATTGGCGAGGCTGATGCGCAGGGCCGCGAGATCGAGCGGCTTCGGCAGGCTCTGGAGCTCGATCCCGACGGAACGGGCAAAGCTGCGGGCGGCGCTGCGCCGCTTGCCGTCCATGCCGCTGATGACGATCACGGCGCCCGCGAATTTCGCCGCCGCCATCTCGCGCAGCACGTCGATGCCGTCGCCGTCCTCCAGCACCAGATCGAGCGTCACGCAGTCGAAGCGCGCGGCGCGAAGCTTTTCGATCGCCTCCGCCACGGACGGCGCCACGGTGACTTCGTGGCCGGCCTGCTTGGCGGCGACCGTGATCAGGCTGCGCTGCGTGGCGTCGTCGTCGACCACCAGGAGCTGAAGCGCGCGCCGCTCGGCGACGTCGGGCAGGTTTGACGAGATCGGGGAGAGGGAACTTCTTGGCATTGCCATATCCTGAGATTGAGACCGGCAATGGATACACGGCTCGCGCTTAAGCCCCGTAAAGCTACTGCGGCGAATTCACTCGGATGTTTTAGCAAATATGAAGCAACGTGTCGGGAAGAGAGACGGGGTGCGCGAGCAGATCACGCCGCCTCGTCACGGCCGCCGGCCGCGCCGCGCTTCTTCCTGTTCTTGCCGCGCAGGAACTGGATGTCCATCTCGGCGCCGTTGACGCGCACCAGCTCGCAGCGGCGGTAGGCAAGGCCAGTGGACGACAACAGCAGGAAGAACTCTTTCAGGTTCAAGCCCTGGATCGAACCTTCCACCGTGAGGATGGCGTCGGTGTCGGAGATCGCGTTGAGCTTGCAGTCGCGGCGCCAGGTGCCGTCGATGGCCATGATGCAGACATCATAGCCGCGGCTGAACGTCACGCGCTCCGCGCCCTTTCCATCCTCGGCCATGCCTATCGTCCTGCCACAGCCGCCATGCGCGGCGGCGAGCCGGCGACAGCCGGCTTGGTTGYCGCCGCACGCGGATCGTTCGGCTTGTAGAGACCGCGCCGTTCCGGGATCGGCCTGAACGTATCGGTCAATCCGACCACGGTTTCGGCCGCACCCAGCACCAGGAAGCCGTCGGGCTCGATCTGTCGCGCCAGGCGGTTGAAGATGTTTATCTTGGTCTCCTGGTCGAAATAGATCAGCACGTTGCGGCAGAAGATGACGTCGAAGGTGCCGAGCTGCGCGAAGTCGTGCAGCAGGTTGAGCTGGCGGTGCTGGATCATCGCGCGCAGCTCGGGATTGATCTGCCAGGTCTCGCCGGTCTGCTTGAAATATTTCATCAGCATCTGGATCGGCAGGCCGCGCTGCACTTCGAACTGGCTGTAGATGCCGGCCTTGGCCTTCTCCAGCACCTCCTGCGACAGATCGGTCGCGATGATCTCGACGCGCCAGCCGGTCAGGGCCGCACCCATCTCCTTCAGGCTCATCGCCAGCGAATAAGGCTCCTGCCCGGTCGAGCCGGCGGCGCACCAGATGCGCACGCTGCGGCGGCCGGCGCGGGCCTTGATGACCTCGGGCATGATCGTATCGCGGAAATGATCGAACGGGACCTTGTCGCGGAAGAAGAAGGTCTCGTTGGTGGTCATGGCCTCGACCACGTTGGTGACGAGCGCGCTCGCGCCCGCGCCTTGCAGCTTCTGCACGAGCTCGCCGATGCCGGAGAGTCCGGCCTTGCGGGCGAGCGGCAGCAACCGGCTTTCGATCAGATATTGCTTGTCTGCGGACAGGTCGAGCCCGGAATGATCCCTCAGGAACTTACGCAGATACTCATACTCGGTCGGGGTCACGGATAGCCTCTCGGAAGCTGTACTGGGAACACTCGGGCCGGACCACTCGGGCCAGACACACTCAGACCATAGCTTGTCCGACCGGGATCAAGCCGACCTCAGCAAACTTGTCGGCGATAATGTCTTTGTCGAAGGGCTTCATGATGTACTCGTTGGCGCCGCCGCTGAGCGCTTGGGCGATATGAGCCACGTTGTTCTCGGTGGTGCAGAACACGACCTTGGGCTGGTCGCCGCCGGGCAGGCGGCGCATGTGGCCCATGAACTCGAAGCCGTCCATCACCGGCATGTTCCAGTCGAGCAGCACCGCGTCGGGCAGGCTGCGCTGGCAGATCTCGAGCGCCTTCGAGCCGTCTTCGGCCTCGGTGACTTCGAATTCCAGGCCTTCCAGGATCCGGCGCGCGATCTTGCGAACGACGCTGGAATCATCGACCACCAAACATGTCTTCATTTTGGTTCTCCGGCTTCGATGTTTCGTTGGCTCACGCAGCCATCTGCACTTCGGTCTTGAGTTCGAGGACGCGATCGACGTCGAGGACGACCATGAGCTGACCGTCGAGGCGGTGGACGCCGCCGGCGAGCTTGGCCATGCGGGGATCGAGGTTGACGGGGTTTTCTTCCTTGCCGTCCTCGGACAGGCGCAGCACCTCGCCGATCTGGTCGATCAGGAGGCCGTAGGATTCGCCGCGCAGGTCGACGCCGACTGCCATCGGCACCTTGCCGTCCTCGGGCTTGGGCAGGCCGAGCCGGGCGCGCATGTCGACCACGGTGACGATGCGGCCGCGCAAATTCAGCACGCCCGCGATCTCGCGCCGC